>DAIQAO010000019.1:0-30456 GCA_036781645.1 Dissulfurispiraceae bacterium | reverse complement strand
CTTTGTGATGTCCACTACTTTTTTAATATATTTGCAACTAAATTGGAGATGAACCCAAAATTTTAGCTGAAATTCTATTAATACTATTTCACAGGTGACACGATTTCTTTGCCAAAAAACTATCTTAGTGTATATGTAAGCCTTTGGGAGATTTCATATTTAATTTTGAAGTATTGGCAGTTGAGGCTTCCCTTTAGTCTTCAGCCTCTTTGAGGTTACCCGTGGCTTTGGCTCCAGAAATCGCATCATATCCCTCGGATCCGAAAGTATATAAGAATTTATTTTGGATGGGTATGAAGCTATTTATAAAATCATGATTCGTGGTTAGACAAGCTCACCACTCGACAAGCCCGTCCTGAGTTTACCGAAGGGCTTAAAATGACAGACTCACGATGACAAACATTCAAGCTTAGCTATGTCAGGCTGAGCTTGTCGAAGCTTCATGCCTGAGGCTCACCATAGCACTAACTTAAATATGCTCAGTTCCGAGGATATATCGCTGATATCTATAGCTTTGATTTGGCAAGTAATTGTTTTATTGTATCTTTTAGATTTGTTAAGTCCGACGATTTTACTACATAAGCATCAGCTACCCAGACGGAAAAGTCATCCCTGTAATCATATGCAGTCAGCATTATTATAGGAATATGGGGATTTTTCTCCTTCATCAGCCTCAATACATGAATCCCGTCCATATCAGGCATCAAGATATCCAAAGTCACAAGGTCAGGAGGCTCTTTTGAAAATATCTCGAGAGCTTCAGCTCCAGAATTGGCGGTAATGACTGTATAGTTTTCATCTTCAAGTTCTGCCTTGTAGAGTTTCAAAATATTTTTTTCATCATCAACAACAAGAATTTTCATTTATCCTCCTTAATGGGCAAATAAATTTTAAACACTGTTCCTTCAGACCAGACGCTGGCTACTTCTATTCTGCCTCCGTGTTCTTCTATTATCCTCTTGGTGATTGATAACCCCAGCCCTGTACCCATCGCTCTGGTAGTAAAAAAGGGGTCAAAAATACGACCGATGTCTTCCTGCTTTATTCCACAGCCGTTGTCGCTTATTTCGATAACAATTTGTTCATCCGTGATTTCCTTATTAGAGGCTAATGATGAATTGAAAGCATGTCTGTCTCTATAAACCTTTAAAGATATTATCCCAAAATCTGTAGCCTGATTGGCATTACTTATGAGATTAATAAAAACCTCTTTCAATCTATAAGAATCACCCCAGATAAAAATATCAGGTTCTATTTCCTTGGTTAAAACATTACCTTTTGACTCTAATTCGGGAACCAACAAAGTACTTATACTGTCTATAACGTCATTAATATAGACCTTCTTCTTTTCTATATGTCCACTCTTTACAAAAATTAGAATATCACTGAGAACACTTTCTAATCTCCTGGTCTCATCAACTATAATTTTTGCATACTCCTTTAAATCGCCTGAAGAATGCTTTTCAAGTCTCTTGGCGAATCCGCCGATGGACAAAAGGGGGTTCCTGATTTCATGTGCAACCTTAGCAGCCATTTCTCCTAGTGTAGCCATTCTCTCTGATGCATTGAGTTTCTCCCTTAATTTTTTTAGCTCCGAGATATCCCTGGCAATATGAATTGTTCCGAGAAGTGATCCCTTCTGGTCAAATATCGGAGAACTTGAAACCAAAAAAGTGCCTCCAAGATTAGGGTCTTCCACTTCTTCAATAAAGGGTTTACCAGTCTTTAACGTCTTGTGATGAGGGCACTTGACAAATGGCTGATCGAGACCATGAAAAATCTTATAGCATTTTTTGCCTATAATATCTTGGGCGGGCTTGCCTATCTTTTCAGTAACTGCCTTATTTATTCGTTTAATGGTGTAATCGGGGCTGTTGTAATACAAAAGATCTGAGATGGACTCAAATATATTCTCCATTTCCTTTTCTGTTGTGGTAACCTTCTCAAAAAGCCGCGCGTTCTCAACAGCGGATGCCATATGATCTGTAAAGTTCCTTAGAAAATCTATATCAGAATTTTCTATTTTTTTCCCTGTAAAAAGATTATCTACCCATAATACGCCTATTACTCTATCTTTCGCTATTAGGGGGACAAGTGCATAAGCGTTGGAGCCAAGCTGTTTAACAAAAAGGGTTTGGGATTCTGAAAAAGCGTTAATATCCGTAACATTTATAGGCATTTTTTCCCTAAAAACCCTTGCTAATATAGAATTTGATTCAAGCTGGAGTTCAGCATCACAGCATAGTCCTTCTATCAGAGAATCCTTTTGGAATAAATTTCTATCAATCTCTTCAGTAAGAACTGACAGTGTCTTGCCCTCTTTCCAAAGTCTCAACCATATATCTGAAGCCTCCTCAAGGCTTGAAGGTCCAACTCCCATAGCTATCCTCAGTGTATTTCTGTCCTCATCTAATAAAAAAAGTATAGCCCTGTTGAAGCCAAACCCCTCTCCCATAGTTACTGCCGCCAATATCATTCTTAGCAGTTTATCCAATTCAAGGGTGCCTCTCATAGCAGAACTTATAAAATAGAGCCTTGATAGTTCTTCATTTCTATTGCGTAGTTCTCTTTCAATTCTTTTCTTCTCTGAGATATCTCTCGAAATTCCACTTGTAGCTATTATATTTCCTGCAGCATCCTTAACAGGGGAAAGAGTGAGATTCACATCTATTATTCTGCCATCTTTTGTAATCCTTATTGTTTCGATATCCTTGATGGTCTGACCATTCTTTAGCAGCTCAAGATATCCTCTTTCGGTCTCAATCAAGATGTCAGGAATAAAAGGCATAAATCTACCTATTACCTCTTCTTTTGTAAACCCATAAATCTTCTCAGCTCCTTTATTCCAAGATGTTACCCTGCCTTCCAGATCTGTAGTTACAATAGCATCTGCCGAATTTTCAACAACCCCTTCAAGAAGTTCCCTGAGGTCTCCAATGCTTTTCACAGCTTCAACGGCTTCCTTTTCCTTTTTGCCGAGACGCTCAAAAAGCATACTTTTATCAATCACAACAGCTGCTATGGACGCAAATCCTTCCAGAACAACCTTGTCATCTTCAGAAAAGGTTATTATACCCCCCTCTTCGGCAATTTTATTGTATAGTCCGAAAGTCCCTATTATACGATTGCCTATTATTAAAGGGGTGCATATAGCAGTATGGAGTTCCATGTGTTTAGATAGGGCACTGCAGTAATCAAAATCGTCAGAGCATTTGAAAATAGTTGTCTGTCCCAGTTCAAATGTCCTGCCTGCTACCCCCTCGCCAATTGAAACTGCAAGTTCTTCACTGATATATTCGATATTGGGAATACCAAAGGAAGCCTTGACAGGCAACCTATCCCCTTCTACAAGGCGAAGTATACAAATATTGGCATTAAACGCCCTTGCAGCCTCTTTGGTAATCTTATTGAGGAGTTCATTAAAATCTTCAACATACAGAATCGATTTGATTAATTCAAATATGACCGAGAGTTTCTGTGAAATATTATTACGCTTTGAGCCTTGATTGTTTAATTTTTTTGCCATTTAATTAGTTTTTGAAATGCTTTTGTTCCTTTTTAATCGAAACAAGGGGTTTATAATGATTTGTAGCTTAGCGCTAAAAATTTGTATTAATTTTTAAGAAAGTTGCCTTTCATGCCTGATATCTGAATACAAAGTCAGATATTTTTGAGCTGATTTTTTCCATGAAAAATCCCTGCTCATTGAATCTTTTATCATCTCTATCCAGAGCTTTTTAAATTTAAAAGTATTAAGAGCTATTTTAATCGCCATCGTCAATGCTTCTCTGGAAAATTCCTCGAATAGAAAACCTGTTCTACCATCCTCAATAGTATCTGACAATCCCCCTGTCTTTCTACCTATAGTAATTGTGCCGTAGCGCATGGCTATCATTTGTCCTATACCGCAAGGTTCATACCTTGATGGCATCAGAAATACATCAGAGCCGGCATAAGTAAGATGGGCAAGGGATTCATCAAACCCGTTATAAAAAAATATTTTTTCTGGAAATCTCGATTTCAAGTAGCTCAGGAGTCTTTTATATTGTTCCTCCCCTTTGCCTATTATAACAAGATTTAAATCTCTCATGATTGATTCCGTAAGGCTCGAGATTAAAAGGTCGAGCCCTTTCTGATATGAAAGCCTGCCAACAAAGGCAAACAACGGCTTATCTATTTCATCTTTAAAAGCGCATCTCTTCATTAGTTCTCTTTTACATTCCCTTTTGCCAGTTAGCTTTGTCCTGGTATAAGAATACGGCAGATTCGGGTCTGATGCAGGGTTCCATTCGGTATAATCTATTCCATTAGGTATCCCCAAAAGGCTTTGAGACCTCTTGTTCAGCACTCCCTCCATGCCGAAACCAAACTCGGGAGTCAATATCTCCCTTGCATATGAATTGCTGACAGTGGTAATCACATCAGACCATAAAATGCCTGCCTTTAAATAACTGATATTACCATAAAACTCTATGCCTTCTGGATTGAGAAACTCCATTCCAAGTCCAAGTAACTCAAGACTCGCGGGGGTGAATAGTCCCTGATATGCAATATTATGAATGGTAAAAACAGTTCGGGTATCTCTAAAAAATTCTGAATCGAGATATAAGGTTTTAAGGTAAAGAGGGATAAGTCCTGTCTGCCAGTCATTGCAATGTATAATATCGAGCCTCAATTCCATAACCTTAATTAATTCGATGACACCCTTGCAAAAGAAAGCAAAACGTGCATCATTATCACTATAAGCTCCTGAGTGGTCTTCGTATAGATCCTGACGGTTAAAAAACTCATCATTGCCGATGAAAAAAATATTCTTTGAAGGGTCTCTTCTAAGTTGGGGTGAGCCCGCAAGCTCCTTGCTGTAGGTATATATTTTACAATGTTTAATATCTTTCCCGAGAGGGATATCAAATTCAAGAGATATTTTTTCTATATTATGCCCAAAATTCTCAAGGGTGCACCTATATAAAGGTGTGAACAGATAAACATCATGACCCATTTTCTGAAACTCCCTAAAAAGGGAACCTGTCACATCTCCAAGCCCGCCTGTTTTAGAGAAAGGGTATGCCTCTGAACCTACAATTGCAATCTTCATATTTTTGCTTCCCTTAGAAATTTAGCAGCTTCTTCAGGAGTGGTGGAGTTAACGTAAAAACCGGTTCCCCACTCAAAACCTGCCATCTTTGTAATTTTTGGTATCAATTCTATATGCCAATGATAATACTCATTAATCTCCTCTTTGAAGGGGGAAGTATGAAGCACAAAGCTGTAAGGGGGGGTATCCAGAACTATGTCAATCTGTTTTAAAACCCTTTGTAGTAGCTCTGCAAGGCCGGAAAAACTTTTAAGGGGGGGGTAAAAATTCGATTCATGCTCCTTGGGAAGAATCCATGTTTCGAAGGGCTCTCTCGGAGCAAAGGGGGCTATAGCAACATAGGAATTATTTTCATATACTATTCTTTTCCCATAGCCAATTTCCTGATTAATTATATCGCAGAACAGGCATCTCTCTTTGTTCTCAAAATACTTCCTTGATGTATCTATTTCATCCTTGACACTGCTTGGAATAATCGGGAGGGCGATAAGCTGGCTATGGGTATGTTCCAGAGATGCCCCTGCCGATTCTCCCTCGGTCTTGAAAATAACTACATATTTGAACCTGATATCCTTCTTAAGGTCGGTCATTCTAAAATAATATGCCCACAAAACGTCCTCTAACGCCCGTTGTGACATGGTGGTCAAAGAGAGTTGGTGATCGGGGCACTCAATAATAACCTCATGAGCCCCTATACCATTCATTTTGTCAAACATCCCCTCTCCCATTTTGTTGAGAGCGCCATGTATCTGAAGGATGGGGAACTTGTTAGGAACAACTCTCAACGTCCATCCGGGGGAATTCGGAGGAGTGCTTGCTGGTCTGAAGGCTATTATCTCTGGCGTCGTTGTATGCTCGTTTCCCGGACAGAATGGGCAGAATCCGCCCGCTTTCCTTTTCTGAGATGGCGAGATATAGTCTGTAGGTCTTTTACCCCTCTCTATAGATAGTATTACCCAGCGTCCTGATACAGGGTCTTTTCGTAATTCAGGCATGTATCCTCCATAAACCCGCTCTGACACCCTTTGGATAAATTTATGAATACATAATAATCCATTAGTGAAATAAATAAAATTACCCAAAAGCGCTCAGGGCAAGTGATTTATAATATCTATTATATCAACCCATTTATAATAATATAAACAGAATAAAAATTAAATAAACATATTTTCAAGATAATCAACGATAGGATTTTCATGACAATTGGAATAGCTTTTCGCTCATTCTCGGAAGGCGTCCTTGCCTTCCTTCGCGGTCACCATCACGCCTCACCATCTTGGTGAGTCTTTTGCGATGGCGAAAGCCTCTCAAATCCATTCCCATTGTCACATCAGCATTTTCTATATTGTCCCTATCGCTATTTTTAAGTTTTCAAATCCTATTGCACAAAGCTGCCCAATTCTAATAGAATAGATTTCAATGAAACAAGTTTTTCTCAATGCACATTCTTTACAAGAGTCTCTCAGAATTCTTTTTGAGAGACTTCACTTATCAAGTTGCTGCACCCTCCAAAATGAGATAGTGAAAGTCCAGGAATCTCTCGGGAGAATAACAGCTTCTCCAGTATTTGCCAAATATTCGTCCCCTTTTTACCACTCTGCTGCAATGGATGGTTATGCGGTAAAATTTGTAGATACTATCACCGCTTCTGAAAAGAGTCCCCTTCATCTCAGGCTTAATCACGATGCTGTATATGTTGATACAGGCGATCCGCTTCCTGCTGGATTCAACGCAGTTATAATGATTGAGGATGTTAATCTCAGCGGCAATTACATAGAGATATACAATTCAGTTACACCCTATCAACACGTGAGGACAATCGGAGAGGATATCGTAGCAACTGAACTTATAATCCCCGAAAATCATAAAATAAGGGCGATTGATATAGGGGCGATGCTGGCAAGCGGCATCCTTGATGTAACCGTGAGAAAGAAACCCATAGTAGCAATTATACCTACAGGCTCCGAATTAATTGAACCGGAAGAGATTAGACAAAGACAACCCAAGCCACCTGAGATAATCGAATACAATTCGGCGATGCTGGCAGGGCTTGCTGAGGAGTCAGGAGCTGAAACTATAAGATTTGGAATCACAAAGGATAGCCCCGAAATAATTAAGAAAACTATCAAGGATGCACTCAAAATATCCGATATTGTCATTGTTAATGGCGGTTCAGGGCGAGGTTCCGAAGATTTCACCCTTTCTGCATTGAAGGAACTTGGCGAGGTTTTGGTCAGCAGTATTTCTATTAAACCGGGAAAGCCCATGATTATTGGCTTTGTTAATGACAAACCTTTTTTTGGCATCCCCGGCTATCCTGTATCTGCCTTTCTGACGTTTGAACTATTTGTAAAGCCTGTTATAGCAAGATTGCTTGGCACCACAATAAAAGAAAACGAGGTCATCGAAGCAATTCTCTCGAGACAGATTTCTTCGCAACTGGGAGTAGATGAGTATATCAGAGTGAAGGTCGGGGTAGTGGACGGTAAATATATCGCCACACCTGCAGGCAGAGGGGCAGGACTGCTGATGTCCGTTGTAAGGGCAGACGGATTTATAAGTATTCCATCATCTTCTGAGGGGTATACATCTGGCTCTAAAGTAAAGGTTCAACTATTCAGGGATATTGACGAGATAAAAAATACAATAGTGTGTATAGGCAGTCACGACAATAGCCTCGACATATTAGCCAATATTTTGAAGAAGAATTATCCTGAATTGTCCCTTTCATCCGCCCATGTTGGCTCTATGGGAGGACTTATGGCTCTCAAGAAGTCGGAAGCACATATTGCGGGAACTCACCTTCTGGACGATAAAACAGGTGAATATAATGTCCCTTTTGTAAAAAGACTTTTCCCTGAAGGCGGCATCGCTTTGATAAATCTCGTTTATCGTCAGCAGGGATTGTTAGTCAAAAAGGGCAATCCCAAAAAAATACTTGGATTTAAAGACCTTTCAAGGGATGATGTCATATTCATTAACAGGCAAAGCGGCTCGGGCACAAGGCTTTTATTAGATAAACATTTGAGAGACTCTGGAATTAGTTCACAAGAAGTAAAAGGGTATGAAAAAGAGGAATATACCCATATGGCTGTTGCTTCAGCTGTGCTGTCTGGAATTGCTGACACTGGTTTGGCAATTTATTCATCCGCAAAGGCACTTGGGCTTGATTTTATCCCTGTTGCCAGTGAAAGATACGACCTCGCAATTCCATTGAGATTTATGGAAACGCACTTAATTCAGATGTTATTAAATATAATAAGATTCGATAATGAATTCAGAGAATTTGTCCTGTCTTTGGGGGGATATGACGTCAGGGACATGGGCAAAACCTTATTCCTATAGCTTTATGAAACCACTCGTTTTTCCCTTCAACATCAAACTTGCCGAACCTTCTTCATCAGATAAAAGGGCTGATAAGGAAAGGTTAATTGAGGAAATTTCAACAAGATTAAACACAAGCCTTCCGATAGACCTCTGCCTAAAAACTCTTCGCAAATTGCCGGTTTTTTTAAGGGAGAACAATTTTTCCGCTTTTGCTGTGATCTCTCATACTGATAAAAATATAAGGATTTTAGATGTCAGAAATGACGACCGTATTTATGCAGTAGTTATCGATATAGGCACAACAAATCTCGCTGCATCTCTTTATAACATGAAAACCTGTGAGAAGATTTGCTCTTTGGAGCACGAAAACCCGCAGATAACTCTTGGGCTTGATGTTTTGACAAGGGTTCATCTTGCAATGACAGGAAAGGCTGATGAACTGCATAAACTGCTCATAGACGGCATAAATTCCATTATCAAAAAGCTTTGTGAGTCTTCCGGCGTGGCTTATTCAGATATCTATGCCGGGGTAATAGCTGGCAATACAATAATGTCACACTTTTTTGCTAATCTGAGTGTTTCAAACATCCCGATTGAGCCCTATATACCGACATGCCATAAATTCGGTTTTCTTAAAGCCTCAGAATTAGGCATAAACATTCATCCAGAAAGCCTTATATACATTTACCCGAATGCTGGAAGCTACGTTGGAGGAGACATAATATCCGGCATTCTTTCATCTGGCATATACAAGGATGAACTGCCTTCTTTGCTTATTGATGTAGGGACTAATGCTGAGATCGTTCTCGGCTGCAAGGATTGGATGCTTGTCGGGGCAGGAGCGGCAGGTCCTGCCTTAGAGAGCGGGATATCAGAAATAGGAATGAGGGCAATTGATGGGGCAATTTACAGTGTCTCAATAGAAAAAGACTGCGAGGTTAAAATTAAAACTATCGGAAATAAAGAACCGATTGGGGTCTGCGGTTCCGGGATGATTGAGCTTATTTCAGAAATGTACCAAGCTGGAATTATAAACAGACAGGGAAAATTTCAAAAGAAGTGCCCAAGTATCGTGGAACAAAACGGGAACAGGGGCTTTCTTATATATAATTCTGGCAGCAAAACTTTGATTATTTACGATCACGACATTGAAAATTTCCTCCGTTCAAAGGCAGCGATGTTTACATTTCTCTATGTGCTAACGAGGTCAGTCGGCATGAGGTTTAAAGATATACACAGGGTTTATATAAGCGGCGCCTTCGGGGGAGGTATAAATGCCGAAAAGGCTGTCAGGATAGGCATGATACCTGCTATTGACAAGGGCAAAATCATTGCACTTGGAAATTCATCATTGAAAGGAACCGAAATGCTTCTTAGGAACTCCGACTTATTAACAGATATAGACTCAATTTGCAAGTTAATAACTTATAAGGAAATGAACACGGAGTCAGAATTTATGAAGGAATTTCCCGGAGCCTTATTTATACCCCATACAAACCCAGAGGTATTAAAGGCTTAATTAAGCAGGGCTGTCAAATATCTTTAAGTCTCATTGCCTGATAATGAGTCGTCAGAGCATCAATTATTTCGTCAAGCTCCCCCTCCATCACCTGCTCAAGTTTATGAAGGGTAAGTCCTATGCGATGGTCAGTGACCCTGTTCTGGGGATAATTATATGTCCTTATTCTCTCGCTTCTGTCGCCAGTGCCAACCTGAGTTTTTCTGTCCAGAGCGCGCTCTCTTTCCTTTTTCTCCATTTCTATCTCAAGAAGTCTTGCCCTCAGCACCTTCATAGCCTTTTCCCTGTTTTTGATCTGAGACCGCTCGTCCTGACACTGAACTATGATACCTGTGGGGATATGGGTAATTCTAACAGCAGAATAAGTTGTGTTGACGCCTTGTCCGCCCGGACCAGAGGAGCAAAATGTATCAATCCTTAAATCCTTTTCCTCTACCTTGACATCAACCTCTTCGGCTTCTGGAAGAACAGCGACAGTTGACGCAGAAGTATGAATCCTGCCCGATGCTTCCGTTACAGGCACCCTTTGCACCCTGTGAACGCCGCTTTCATACTTCAGCCTGCTGTAAGCGCTCTTGCCTGTTATATTGGCGATTATCTCCTTAAGTCCGCCAAGTCCCGTGGGATTAGAATCAATTATATCTATTTTCCACTTCTTTGCCTCAGAATATTTTGAATACATCCTGAAAAGGCTCGCAGCAAAAAGGGCAGCTTCTTCCCCACCTGTTCCTGCACGAATTTCAAGTATAACATTTCTGTCATCCCTTGGATCCTTGGGCAGAAGAATAATTTTGAGCTCATTTTCGACTAAAGGTTTTTCCTTTTTGAGTGTTTCAAGCTCTTCAGCCGCAAGCTCTCTCATATCCCCATCGCCGCTCTTAAGGAGTTCCTCAGCCTCTTCGATACCCTTGAGAAGCTTCTTATATTGCTGAATCTTATCATAAATAGGCTGAAGGTCAGAACGCTCCTTAGAATACTTCTGGTATTCAGCAGCGTTACCGAACACTTCGGGTTTCATGAGCATATCTGTTATCTTATCATATTTCTGTTCAATTATCAGAAGCTTATCCAGCATGTTTTACAGTCTCAGTTTGTATATTATCCAATTTGAGCACTTCTTTAAGCGCTGCTATTGCTACCTCTATTTGAGAGTTATCGGGCTCGCGGACTGTTAATCTCTGCAAAAGCAGTCCCGGCAGAGTAATCAATTCTTTTATCTTATTATCTGACATCCTGGCAGAAAATCTTAGAATCTCATAAGAAATTCCAGCTATGGCTGGAACCAGAATTATCCGAGCAATCAGTTTTTCAGTAAAAGTCCAGTTCTGGGGAATCAATATAAACATTGCTATGCTTATTACCATAACAATCAGCAGAAAACTTGTCCCGCAGCGGGGATGATAGGGTTTATATTTACTTGCATTCTCAACAGTCAAATCTTCTCCTGCCTCATAGGCGTAAATAACCTTATGCTCCGCACCGTGATATTGATAAATTCTTCTCATCTCTCCCCAGAGACCGATAGCACAGACATACAGAAGGAATATAGCAACCCTTAAAATCCCGTCTATTGAATTAAAAACAAAGGAGTTATGAGAGATACCGGGATAAACTGAACCCAATAAAGTGGTCAGCAGAAGGGGAACAAATTTAAAAAGACCAATGGCAAGGATAATGGCAAGCCCTATAGACAAGGCAAGACTCCAGGGGCTAAGAGGTTTCTCGTCCTTATCCTGATAAGCTATGGTTCCAGAAAATTCAATCGCCTTAATCCCGATAATTAAAGCCGTAAAAAGGGCAACAACACCCCGTATTAAAGGCAGCCTGAAAAAAAAATTAGGACTGTGTGTCTGAGTCAACTTGAAATTAATCTCACCCTTAGGGTCTCTGACGGCAACACTCCACCCCCGTGGTGATTTCATCATCACGCCTTCTATTACTGCCTGGCCACCAATGTTTTTCATATGCAATAGTCCAATAAAAAAGGATTAGAATCGTAAAGCTAACTCTAATCCCAAATTAAAAAATAAAAGGCTACTTTTTAGTGTATTTCTTTTTGAATCTCTCCACCCTTCCTTCTGCATCAAGGATTTTTTGTTTGCCTGTAAAAAATGGATGGCATTTAGAGCAAATATCTACTCGAATGCTCTTCCGGGTTGAGCGAGTCTCAAAAGTCTCTCCACAAGCACACGTAGGCTTCACAACATGATATTCAGGATGAATCTTTTCTTTCAAATCAAAACCCCCAAAAAATAATTATCATATATATTAAACAATATCTGTCCAATTTAGCAAGAAGACTTTTTTCCTAAAATAGTAATAGAAAGTCGTAATTATAACCCTGAGGGTTTTAGTTTATATCGCTATTTTAAGGTTTTATGTCTCGTTGTCAAAGCAGTTTCAGGCATAAAAGAAGCCGTCAGCAAAATATTTTGCTGACGGCTTTTAAAAAGTTTATTACTTTAATAAAGGAACAATCAGCAAGGCGACAATATTGACAACCTTAATCATCGGGTTGATTGCAGGACCTGCTGTATCCTTATACGGGTCGCCGACTGTATCGCCTGTTACAGCTGCCTTATGGGCGTCAGATTTTTTGCCTCCAAAGGCGCCGTCTTCAATATATTTTTTGGCGTTATCCCAGGCGCCACCGCCGCTTGTCATTGAGATAGCAAGGAACAATCCTGTAATAATACTCCCCATGAGCATCCCGCCAAGGGCTTCCTTGCCGAGAATAAAGCCTACTATCAGAGGAGCTGCAACGCAAATAAGCGAAGGCACCATCATCTGTTTGATTGCCCCTCTTGTAACGATATCAACGCATGTTCCGTATTCCGGTTTAGCCTTGTATTCCATAATTCCCGGAATTTCCCTGAATTGCCTCCTGACCTCTTCAACGACGCCGCCAGCGGCATAGCCGACAGCTTCCATCAGAAGCGAAGCAAAGTAGTAAGGGAGCAAGCCGCCTATAAACAAGCCTACCAGAACCATCGGGTTTGAAAGATCAAAGGCTAACTGACCGGGGAATGACCTTGAATACTCTGCAAAGAGAACAAGGGCTGCAAGACCTGCCGAACCGATGGCATAGCCTTTCGTAACCGCCTTTGTGGTGTTGCCGACTGCATCGAGCGGGTCTGTTATGTTCCTGACTTCCGGAGGAAGTTCAGCCATTTCGGCGATTCCGCCAGCGTTGTCGGTTATAGGTCCGTAGGAGTCAATTGCTACAACTATACCTGTCATTGAGAGCATCGCAACTGCTGAAAGGGCAATTGCGAAGAGCCCGGTTGCGGGGTCTCCGCTGAATCCGCCGCCTAAAGCATACGCCCATAAAATAGCTCCTGATATGCACAAAACAGGCAGACCTGTTGACTTCATGCTTACTGCGAGACCAGCTATTATGTTGGTTGCATGGCCTGTCTGGCTAGATGAAGCGATATGTTTAACAGGATGGAAGCTCTTGGATGTGAAATACTCGGTTATCATAACGATAAGAGCTGTTAATACAAGACCTATCAAAGCAGTTATAAATACGCCTACCGCTGTGAACTTTTGCTCGACACCGGGGAGCCCCAAAAACCATTGGGAGGCGAAGAAAAATGCTATAGCGGCAAGAATGCCTGACACCGCCAAAGCCTTATAAAGGGCGCCCATTATATACTGTTTAGCGCCTAATTTTACAAAGAATGTGCCTATAACTGACGCAATTATTGAGATAGCTCCAATTAAGAGAGGGAATTCAACCCAAGGGCTTGTGGGCCCGAAAACTGTCTTAGCAAGAAGCATCGCAGCGACAACCGTAACAGTATATGTCTCATAGAGGTCAGCAGCCATACCGGCGCAGTCTCCGACATTGTCACCGACGTTGTCAGCTATAACTGCTGGATTTCTTGGGTCGTCTTCAGGTATTCCAGCCTCAACCTTACCAACGAGGTCAGCGCCGACGTCAGCAGCCTTTGTATAAATACCACCTGCTATACGGGCGAACACACTCATAAGGGAGCAGCCGAATCCCAACCCTACAAGGGCATGAAAGGCGTCATCTATATTGCCGGCAGCGGATTTCACAATCATGTAATAAATTGTTATGCCAAGCAGACCAAGACCGACGACCATCATCCCGGTAACTGCCCCACCCTTGAATGAAAGGGAGAGCGCAGCCTGGAGACCTTGTCTCGCTGCCTGTGCAGTTCTAACATTAGCCCTGACGCAGACCATCATCCCAAGATAACCTGCCAGCGCTGAACCTACTGTGCCAATGAGGAACCCTATCGCAGTCCATATACCCAAAAATACTGCCAGAAGTATGGTAAGGACAACCGCAACTATAGCGACCGTTTTATACTCTCGGGCAAGGAATGCCTCTGCACCCTCCCTTACGGCGTCTGAGATAGCCTTCATTCTCTCAGTCCCTGCGTCCTGCTTCATGACCCACGAGGCTGTCAACAATGCATACAACACCCCTATTGCGCCTCCAATAAGGGCAAAGAGTAAGATAATACTCATTTGACCGTCTCCTCCTTTTAAAATATTGGTGTTAATAATTGCTGAAAGCCTAACTAACCATAAGCAACCCTAAATTAATTGCATTACTAAACTTCCCACCTCCTTACAACGATAAATTTTAAAGCATTTTAACCCCGGAGATTTATTATTTCGGATATCCCACATACAGCTAATAACCTTGCCACCGAGAAACAAATGAGATTATAGCAAAACATGAGGCATATTACAATCCGGCAATGATTTTATTATTTTATGTGGCTAGCTTATCCCTCCCTACATGTCTCGCATATATCATTGCTGTGGTTCTGTAAACCATATGAGCCATTTTTGAAAAAGGCGCATAGGCGAACAGAGCAAATATGAAGACAAGGTGGACAAAATACATAAAATAAGCAACCGGTGCCACATCAATAAGCCTGAATATCTGAGCAAACATGCCGGAAGCGCCCACACCATAAACAACCACGATAAAGAGCCAGTCAAAATAGCTGCCTGCGCCAGCTTTTTCCTTATTTTTGATGCGGTTGCTGACAATCATTGTTATGCCTATAAGCAGGGCTATACCGCTGATATTGCCTATTATTTTTATAATATTTGTCTGCGGATACGGAGACTCCCATTTAAGGAAATAGAGGTAAAAGACTGCTATGGATGTGGTTATAGCAAGCCCAATGAACGAGTAAAAAACTAGAAGATGGGAGATTTTCCTGTCTTTTGTAACATTGCAACTGTCGAATCTCTTGTGACTTAGTATTTCGACAATTATATCGGTAATTGATTTATTGATATCCCCTCCAGCAGCTTTACCATGATACTTATTCATATCAGCCCAGTATGCCTTTATGCCCATAATGAAGGAAATAACTACAAGGGCTGCAAGGGGTATAAAGAGAAAGTCAATATAAGGTATTGGAGGCATAAACTTTGAGAATGAGATGATACCGCCCTCCCCTCTCGGGATTCCCTGAGTGAAATGTCCCTGAATCGCCATAAATAAAAGGAAAATGAGAGTAGGAATCAAAAAAAGAACAATAGCCCCTTTTGGGGAGCTTACCAGATTTGCTATAGCAGATGGTTTTGAATAATTTTTGATTGCCAGCGACCTGATGGCGCCAAGCACTTCTCCTGGTTTTGCGCCTCTCGGGCAGTAGGCGGTGCAATCACTGCACTGGTGGCATAGCCATATATCAGGACTGCTAATGAGCTTATCCCTCATCCCCCATTGCGCATATATCATTTCCTTCCTTGGAAATGGTTTGTCGTCAGGGGACAAATTGCACACTACGGAACATGTTGCGCACTGGTAACACTTTTTCAACGACTCACCGCCTGATGCTATAACTTCCCTAACAAATTTTATATCAGGAGTTATTTGCTCTCCCATCCTTTGACCTCCTCCACATCTTTAATGGAAAATAGAAGAATATTTCAATTACCTTAGAATCCTTTATAAGGGTTAGGTCCTATTTCTTGCAGTTTCGCAATAAAGCTGTCTATAATTTCAGGTATTTTATGATATTCTGAAATAGAAATCTGCTCCATCTGAACCCTTCCCGACTCAAGTTTTAACCTATCCAATGTTTCAGCAACCTTTGACAACCTGATTTTTGCAAGATGGCTGCCTGTTGCCATATGGCACTGATAATCCTCCCCGTATTGACATCCAAGAAGGAGAACGCCATCAATTCCCTTTGAGAGCGCATCAGCTACCCATACAAGATTGATCGAACCTATGCATCTCAGCGGTACTATCCTCACAAACGGACTAAATTGCAAGCGGTTCATTCCAGCCATGTCAATCGCTGGATAGGCATCGTTTTCACAGACAAAAACAATAGCCCTTGGCTTTTCTTCTTCTTCTGGAACCTCTATATTTTTCACCATGTTGCCAATCATATCAACTGAATAGTTCTTAAAGGAAATTATTCTTTCAGGGCATGCGCCGAGGCAAATTGCACATCTTCTGCAGCGAGTTGGCATATAAATAGGATTAGCCTTTTCGTCTTCGTTAATAGCGCCAAATGGACATTCCTCTGTGCATCTCTTACATTGGGTGCATTTCGTCATGAAGAAGTCTGCATAGGTTATGTCCCCAGCTCTCGGATGGACAGCCTCTCCCCTGATTGTTGACTCAATACATTGGATAGCTTTGAGGGCTGCACCTGTGGCATCCTCAATTGTGGATGTTATATCCAGAGGAGTCCTCACTGTGCCGGCAGCATAAATACCTGTTCTTCTGGTTTCATAGGGGAAGCAGATGAAATTGGAGTCAGGATAGCCGTTGATTAAGACCGGCACCTCGCCTCCCTGCCTATATTCAAGGTTTAGTGTGTCTGTTTCGATCATCACATAAGGAATAAATTCATCACCGGGGTTAACGCCGGGCGGCAAAATTTCTTCACCTAAAGATGTAATAGGAACCATCCCAGTAGCAAGAACGACAAGGTCAACATTCACGCTTATCTTTTCGCCAAGCAAGGTATTATCAACCTCAACAACAAGATTCTGATTCGCATCTTCAGTTATGCTCAGGACATCTCCCTTAGTCAAAAACACACCTTCATCATTCTGCATACTCTTATAAAAATGCTCATAATGACCAGGGGTCCTCATATCTTTATAGAATATAAATGCCTTTGAATCCGAGTCCTGTGTCCTTAGATATTTGGCTTGTTTTAATGATTCAACACAGCAGACTGACGAACAATAAGGAAGATGATTATCATCCCTTTGGCCTGCGCACTGAATGAAGGCAACGCTTTTAACTGGTTTTTGGTCTGATGGTCGGGCTATTGTCCCCTTTGAAGCAAGTTCTTCCATCATATAGTTGGTTATAACATTTGGGTATTTACCAAAGCCGAGATTATCGAGTTTAGAAGCATCATATGGTATTGTGCCCGCAGCTAAAACAATGGCGCCAGCTTTAAATGTTTCGGTATTGCCGTTTTGCCTGACAGTAACATCATACAAGCCAGGGGAGCCTTCTATCTTTTCTATAATTGACGATGTATAAACCTTAATCTTAGGATTCTGCTGAACCTCCTCGATTAATTTATTTATTATAGGTTCCTCCAAATCGGTGTAAGGAGGCTTTGTTGGAGGCTGCTTATAAAGTTTGGACATCCAGCCTCCGAGAGAACTTTCTTTCTCTACTAGGAATGCATCATAACCTGCATTTGCCGATTCTTTAGCAGCAGTGATGCCCGCAAGACCTCCACCCACAACCAGAACTGCTTTTGTTACACCTTCAGCCTTGTAAGGTTCAGGCGCTTCTATCCTGTTCATCTTAAGAATTCCCATTCTGATATAGTCTTCAGCCATCATCTGGGTGTCTTCATCATTCGGCTTATGAGTCCAGACAACTTGCTCCCTGATGTTAACCCTTTCTACCAAAGGGACGCCCAAATTAAAAACATCATAATTTACCCGGGGCGAACACGCTGCAATTATAACAGCATTAACACCCTCTTTTGCGATGTCATCCTTTATAAAATCGACGCCTTCTTTAAGACAAAGGGCGTCATGAGCTTTCACAACAGGGGCTTTCATTTTGGTAGCCACTTTGATTAGCTGCTCTATATCAACAGACTGACCTATCCCGCAATCAGTGCAGATATAAACTCCTATTTTTTTCTCCATTGTTTTACCTCCTCACCAAAGATTGAATAGCCTTGAGCGCAGCGGCAGTGCTATCCTGGACGCTTGAATATACATCCAAGGGCTTCTTTGCACAGCCAGCCGCATACATTCCTTCACTGTTAGAACCAGAAATGATAAATCCATCCTCGTCATAGCTTACCCCGGCAGGAATCTTAGCATCTCTTGTAACAGGAGACATTCCGGTGGCAAGCACGACCATCTCAACCTTCTCGTGTATCTTTTTCCCAGCAACAGCATCCTCAGCTATTACTGTTAGCTCTTTTGTCTGAGGGTCTTCTTCTATCTGAGCTACTTTTCCTTTTATAAATCTTATTTTTTCGTCTTTTTGAACTTTTTTATAAAACTTTTCATTTCTTCCGGGGGCGCGTATGTCAATGTAGAATATTATTACCTCTGATTCAGGATATTGTTCACGCATATAAGTTGCCTGCTTCATAGAGGCAAGACAACAAATAAAAGAACAGTAGGCAAGGTGGTTTTCATCTCTTGAACCGGCGCACTGGACAAAGGCTATCTTTTTAACTTCCTTGCCGTCTGATGGACGGAGTATCTTTCCTTTTGTGGGACCAGTCATATTTGCAAGCCTTTCCATCATCATATTAGTAATAACATTCTCGTACTTGCCAAATCCCAGGTTATCCATCTTAGTTGCATCATAGGGGTTCCACCCTGTTGCCCATACTATTGAACCTGCCTTCAATGTAATAACTTTAGGCTGCATTTTCAGATCTATGGCTTTATATGTGCAGGCGCTTACGCATTTGGCGCATTCTTCCTTTTTGCAGACTTTATCATCAATGACATATTTAACGGGGAAGGCAAATTCATGGGGAAAATAAATCGCCTTAGTTTTATCCATTCCAAAATTAAAGTCGTTGGATCTCTCGACTGGGCATACATCAACGCAGGCATTGCATCCTGTGCAATTGTCATTCACATATCGGGGATTTAATTTTACGCTTACCTCGAAATCGCCTTCTGACCCGGAGACCTTTTCTACTTCCGCCAGTGTATAAACCTTAACCCTTGGGTTATTCTTAATCCTCCGGAAGTTTATCTCCAATCCACAGTTTGGCGGACATAGCTTAGGAAAATATTTATTAAGCTGAGTAACTCTACCGCCAAGATAAGGATTTTTCTCAATAAGGGCAACCTCATATCCCACCTCAGCAGTTTCCACGGCAGTGGTCAAGCCGCTGATGCCTCCGCCTACAACTATAATGCTTTTTCCCTTCTCTTCTGCCATTCTATTCCTCCGTAGATAATTTTTGTGGCAAATTATGTATGAAAAATGTCTAAAAATTCAGACGCCCAAAGACGGCATCAGAGCCAAACATTTTAAATTCCAAGTGTATTATTAAAGCTAGAACATGCATATTTGTCAACAACTATATTTTTATAGAAATATTTTAAAAATTTATAAATTGCCGTGCAACTATAACTTACTAATTTAGCCTATTAAATCAAAATCCGACAGGACAAAAACCTTTAATTACATTCTGTTGGGCACTTAAGGGCATCGAATGCCAGAAAAATCCTCTTTTCTTTCTCAATCCTGTCATGGGCAAGCTTATACAACTTAATTTTTTTTAGAATTTCCAGCGCATCGGGCTTAGCTGGTATTGAGTCCAAACCATGTCCGACTATCTCACCAGAGACAGAGTCAATGATTTGAGCATCTTCCCCATTTGTGACAACTGAAAATGGAATCAGATAGGAGTCATGAATCCTTGCACAGGAGAGAACCTCCCTCTCCCTTGTTACTAAGGAGCCGCGTGCGCACCTTATAATCATTAACATTACTTCTTGAAGTTTTATAAGAATGTCAACACTCGATTTATGAACTTTGTTATCTACAATAATATCAAACTGTTTATCAACTATGATATCGTCTCTGGAATATCTTTTCTGCTCAATCAGCAGAGATAGTATTTTCTGCTTTATCCTTTCCTCGTCAGAGCAGTCATTTTTATCACAAAAATCGAGCATTTATTGTTAATTTTTCCTGTTTTTATACTCTTCTTTTATATTTAAGGTTTTCTCGAGCATAAGGAAATGCTTTAAATATCTTAAAGCAAACAGCATCAGGGCAATGTCATCAGTTTTTAGTTTCTCAATGAGTAAATCTTCGACTTCAAAAATATCAAGAAGGCGGCTCTCGAAAATAAACCTTCTAAATTTATCTAAATCATAGCTTGCCATATAGATCAAGGATTGCATTTTATCGGTAAGTTTAGGAAATCCGGGGGTATCCCTCCTTAATTGGATCTCCTGCCATTCTTTGTTCATCTTATCATAAACATCAGCACCCTGATCAATCCTCCATGTTTCGATAGTCCAGTCTTTATCTTCGGTATAACCCAAGCAATTGGGTTCCTTTATGAAAAAGTAGAAAACCTTGTTTTCTTTTCCTTTAGCCGATTCAGTTACCATAACTCCCTGCCCAACGGGGTAGTAACGGCATATTGACGGGCGATCCTCATAAACACTGCAACCTTCGGGGGTAACAAAGGGGCATTTCTCTCCTTCTTCAGTCATTTTAAGCATTACATATGGAAGAGAAGAGCCTTCATCAATGTGCAGTATTGTATATTTTTCAAGGAATTCATCCGAAGAAATTCCCAATCTATTTTTCAATCTTAAAATGTCATAAGGTGTTAGAAGAAGCTCTGTCTGCCCGCAGCATTTATTAAAGCAGCCTATATCTTTATGACACCTGAATTTGAATTCTGAGCTAAGTGATCGCTCAACTGGCTCAACAAATTTTTTATTCAACATAATTTCTCCTTCCTTTAACAACAATTAAAAATTTTCTTTCTTAAACTTACACGTCTTTTGCTTATTGCAGCATCTATTGTTGAATCTTGTAACTCCCAAACATGAGCAGAAAATCCTTGGTTCGACAAGCTCATAACTCGAAAAACCTTGTCCCGAGCAACGATGTCACCCTGAGCCTGTCAAAGGGTAGATTCTACAGCCCTGCTTCATCCTTCTTTTTATCCTGCAGAAGCTTATCCAACGACTTATCTCTGGGCTTCAAATCGCCATCCGAAAATAGAATGAATTTCACCCAGATATAGGCAAAATTCAAAAGCTCTTCCTCGTCCTCATGTATATTATCAATAAGCGCTTCACTTACATCGTATATATCAAAAAACTTGTTTTAAAAAGAAACTTCCTAAATTCATCTATGTCATAACACGCTCTATAAAGCATCTTCGCCTTTCCTGAATCCAGCTTATTGCCTTTCTGGAAATATTCATGCAAAGTAATACCTTTATAGGTTTCGTTCATTTTGTCATAAGCATAAATGCCCTGGTTCTTTTTCCACTCTTCTATAGTCCACTCTTTCTCAGCCTGAAATCCAAGACATGAAGACTTTTCTTTTATTAAATATCCCACTTCATTATTTGAAAATACCGGAAATATTGGATACATCCGGCATGACCATGGTCTATCATGGTATATCAAGCAGCCATTTTGTCCAATAAAGGGACAGGTTTTCTCTTCATCTTCACACATCCTAAGAACAACCAGAGGTAAGCCTTCTTCGCCTAATTAAAGTAATTGTGTATTTTTTCAAAAACTCCGTGGAAGATAAGCCTATACTGCTTTTCATTCTCAAAACATCGTATGGAGTCAGAAAAATGTTTACATCTCTGCAACAAAGATTAAAACAGGAAAGACCTTTATGACATGAGAATTTAAATTTATCAGTTAGAGAGAGCATTTGTTGTTTTTCATCATTTTTATCATTCATAAATAACAATATCTCCCAATAAAATTAAAGGGCGACCTAAGGGTCGCCCCTTCCAAAACACTAAAGAGTTATTTTAATTAGATGATCGAAACCATTGGTTTTTCGATCACCTGCCATTCCTTGGTGTCAACATTATACTTCACATTTAACATGAAATTCTTGCTAAGGTCGAGCTTGAGATAATCAAACTTATAGTAGTAGCCTGGCCACCTTGACTCTTTCCTTGCAAGTCTTGTCCTCATGCATGCCTCGGCAACCCAATATCTGTGGATGCTTTCCCACGCTCTTAGTAGCTCATGGAGGTTCTTGGCTGCGAGCTTTTCTATATCCTCACCGCACATAGCTAACTTGGTCAAGCCGACTTCGAGCATCTTGTCGGATGTCCCATATCCGGTCTCCCATCCGCCAGCATATTCGCCCATAATCTTCTGCAGCCTGAAGAGGAAGCCCTGTGGGGAAATATAGTTCGGGTTAACTTCAGGCGCTGTAGTATAATTGCATTTTTCATAATAGAGTTTGATTGGTTTATAAACGGCTTCTTTGAGTTTAGCTATTGTTGCATCAGATACGGTTGGCGTAAATGCCTTGTTGTCATTAGCAAATTTGACTATTGACTTGCCGGCGATTCTTCCTTGAACATGCGAACCGCTTGAGAACTTATGGGCACATGCGCCAACGCCACAGCCTCCTGTAAACAGACCAGTAACGCCAGTCATAAGATTATATTTTAATGGGAAATCAGCAGCGTATTCTGCCGGCATAAGGTCTTCAGGACCGCATACCCATGCGCCGCAAGAGCCGGCATGTGAGCCGATGAAGACAGGGTCTGACAACTGAAGCTCAGAGGGCTGCTCTAATGGATCAATATTATGTGCTGCCCAGTTAGTAGCGCCTGCAATTGTCATGTCAAGGAAGTCTTCCCATGCCTCAGACTCATACTCTTTTAATTTCTTTTTGAGTTCCTTTGCATCAGTAATTTCTTTTTTAAATCTTTCAGTCACTCTCTCTGTATGCATCCAGTAAGGCGTTTTACCTTCCTTAGCGCAGAGTATCATCTCATAGTTTCTCAGAGGAGTTGGTGTGGGGTTCGCATCAGCATACGGCGCCCATTTAGCAAGCTCCTCAGGATATCCGCCGACATAAGCCTCGTCATAGGCGTTAGTAGCAGGTGTTTTGAAGAGTAAGAAGAATGTCCCAACTGGTCCATATGTGTCTTTAAATCTCGGCGGAACAAAGGTATTGTCCATCTGGGTAAGCTCGCCGCCAGCCTGCAGAATAAGTGCATAAGTTGTCCCATTAACAAAAGGAGGCATCCAGGACCTACCGAAGCCTTCGCCCTGTGACCTTGGCCTAAATACATGAACTGCACCGCCCATTGCGCAATAAACAACTTTTGCTTTAAAGACATAAAACTTGTCTTCTCTGTTGCTAAAGCCAACAGCGCCGCATACCCTGTTAGGCTCCTTCTCATCTTTAAGAAGGTGTGTTATGTAAACTCTCTCGATAATCTGGCCCTTGTCGCCCAGGGATGCAATAGCGTTCTTTGCCGCTTCTGCTACAATTATCTTGTAGCTTTCACCGGATATCATGACCTGCCACTCACCTGATTTTACATAATTTCCCGCATCATCTTTCCAGATAGGAAGACCCCATTTCTCAAAGAGTTTGACTGATGAGTCAACATGCCTCGCCACATCATAAACAAGGTCCTGCCTCATTAAACCCATCTGGTCGTTGGTTACATACTCAACAAACCTTTCAGGCCTGCGAGGATTCATGGTAACCTTGCCGTCCATACCCATATATGTATTAATGGCGGAAAGACCCATCGCAACTGGACCTGATCTGTCAATTGCGGCTTTATCAACAAGCGTAACCTTGAAGCCCAGTGGCTTCGCCCAGTAAGAAGCTTCTACCGCACATCCGCAGCCTGACATTCCTCCACCGAGTATCAATATATCAGTATCAACTACTACTGTTTCTGGTGCGTAATCTTTCATATATATACCTCCTCCGTTATTTTTTGATTGTTGGTAGTTCATCCACTCCGAGTAAGTCGGGCTCACCAAGCAATAAGTTATTATTCAAATCTCCCACGTTTGCATCGGGAAAATCAGCAAAAGCCTTTGCCGAGCCTTCGGGGGTTGTCCTTGTCGCATATTTGAATCTTTTGATTCTCCCATCTCTGTATGTAATTGTCCACATAATGTCCTCTGTTCCTCTTAACGGAGTTGAGGCGGCACCAAGGGGCATAAAGTCGGAATAACCCCTAACATCCATAGCCTGCTGAGGGCAAAGCTTTACGCAGCAATAGCATTCCCAGCAATGATTGGGCTCCTGATTATATGCCTTCATCCTTTCTTTATCCAGCACCATCAGGTCATTGGGGCATATATACATGCAAGCGGTTTTATCCTGACCCTTGCAGCCATCACATTTTTCAGTAATAACATAACTTGGCATAAATTAACCTCCTTTTAGGTTGTAATAATTAATAGTAATCGAAAATTTTTTAACACAAAACACTTCTTACAATTTCAACTCCTTAAATTGCTTAGAATGCACCTCCTTTGCGGGGAAATTCAGCTTTGGCAAGGGGCAGCAAACACTTTAAGATAGTCAGCGCGGATCCCATTGCTTAAGCCTATTTCTATATATAAATTATTTTTCGCCTTCTGAATACTTATGAAGCTTGATCTCAACCTTTTCAGTCAATCCCTGATAGTATTCCTGCAAAATCTTTAGGACTTCGGGTCTGCTGAACTGGGGTGATACATTTTCGCCATCTGAAAGCATCTTTCTCAGCTTTGTCCCGCTCAGAATCACTCTGTCATCTTTGCCATGAGGGCATGTCTTCATTGATGCCATACCGTCGCATTTGTAGCAATAAAATGTCCAGTCTATCTTAAGAGGCTTTATCTCAAGCGCATCTGCCGGTATTTCATCAAATATCTTCTGCGCATCAAAGGGACCGTAATATTCGCCAACGCCCGCATGGTCTCTGCCTATTATCATATCGCTGCAACCATAGTTCTGTCTAAAAAGGGCGTGCAGAAGTCCTTCACGAGGTCCGGCATATCTCATATCAAGGGGATAACCAGCCTGAATGCAGGTATCCTTGACAAAATAGTGCTCAACAAGCTTATTAATCGCCTTGACTCTGACTTCAGCAGGTATATCACCGGGTTTGAGTTTCCCCAAAAGCTGGTGAATTAAAATGCCGTCGCATACCTCAATAGCAATTTTTGCAAGGTATTCATGTGACCTGTGCATAGGGTTTCTTAACTGCAGCGCTGCCACTCTGCTCCAGCCTTTCTCTTCAAAGAGTTTCCTGGTCTGGGCAGGTGTCATGTAAATGTCGGGATATTCGACAGGGAATGAACCCTGACTGAGTACCTTAACGGGTCCTGCGAGATTGACTTCGGCTTGATTCATTACCATAGCAACACCGGGATGCTCTTTGTCAGTCGTCTTATAGACATTTTTGCACTCAAAATCCTTATCAATCTTATACTTCTCAGTGACTTTCATGGTAGCCATAATTTCGCTACTCTCTTCATCCACCAAGGCAATCTCCTCACCGAGCTTTATGCTGTCAGCCTGCCCTTGAGTGGTTGAAACTGTTATAGGGATAGGCCAAAAAGTGCCATCAGCCATTTTAAATTCAGCGCATACACCCTTCCAATCATCGTACCCCATAAATCCAGTCAATGGAGTAAAACCTCCAATGCCCATCATTATAAGATCGCCTGACTCCCTTGAAGTTATCCTGACCTGTGTAAGCGTTTTTGCCTTTGCCTTTTCTTCCTCGAGTTCCTTTCCTGTAAGCAAAAGAGGCTTTAATTTCTTCTCTTTACCATGTGGATTAACCAATGCCATACTGTTTCTTCCTCCTTTTTTGTATTTCCAACCTGAATATTATTTAAGACCTAGTGCTAAGCGTATTTTAGAATAGATATCATCAATACTTCCAGTGCCAGAGACCGATTTAAGGATACCTTTTCCCTTGTAATAATCAAAAAGAGGCGCAGTTTGAGCATTATACACATCCAGCCTCTTCTTGATAGTCTCTTCTTTATCGTCATCTCTCTGGAATAACTCCCCGCCGCATTTATCGCAGACACTGTCTTTTTTGGGGGCATTAAAATAAACATTATACATTTGACCACATGCTTTGCAAGTTCTTCTTCCAGTGAGCCTTTTCATCAAATCTTCAAAAGGTACATCAACGCTCACGGCTGCATCAAGCTGCATGTTTAAAGATGCAAGCATTTTGTCAAGCGCCTCAGCCTGAGCTGTATTGCGAGGAAAACCATCAAGAATGTAGCCTTTTTTACAATCATCCTGTTTAAGCCTTTCTTCAACCATCCCAAGCACAACTCTATCTGGCACCAACTCGCCTTTGTCCATATAAGATTTTGCCTCTTTGCCAAGGGCTGTCCCTGCAGCAACTGCAGCCCTTAAAAGATCGCCGGTAGATATTTGGGGAATGCCAAACTGATCAACAAGCTTTTTTGCCTGAGTGCCCTTGCCTGCTCCAGGGGCGCCTAAGAAAACTAATTTCATGGAAGACCCTCCACATTGAAGTAAATTTCACGCCGAGAATGCAATTAAACTTAGTAAAGACATAATAATTTAAGCGGAATTAGTTAGTGAATACAAATTAAAAAATATAATTTAATTATTTAGATTATTTATGTATTGATAGCTAAAATGGTTTGAAGATACTTATTTAGTTTGCTGAGAGCCTCCCTTCTATGGCTAAGTGAATCCTTTTTTTCGGGGGTCATTTCAGCAAAAGTTTGTTTAAAGCCATCAGGATAGAAAACAGGGTCATAACCAAACCCTCTCTCACCTTTAGGCACTCTTCCGATTCTACCGTAAACATAACCAAAAAAAACAGCGCTTTTGCCTTCTGGATAAGCAAGGGCTATACAACAAACAAACCTTGCAGTGCGTTTCTCATCAGGCACATCATCTAATTCTCTTAAGAGTTTTTCAATGTTTGCAGTATCATTTGCTCCAGGTCCAGCAAAACGGGCAGATTTTACCCCAGGTGCCCCGCCAAGGGCATCTACCTCCAATCCTGAATCGTCTGCTATTGCTATTATATTCGTGCATTGTGCAATTGTAACTGCCTTCTTCAGGGCATTGCCCTCAAAGGTATCTCTGTCCTCATCCACCTCGGGGCATTCCAGCACATCATCAAGGGTCAAGAGTTTAATACTGGGATTAGATAAAATCCTCTGTATTTCTTCTGCCTTTTTGCGATTTCTTGTTGCCAAGACTATTTCAATCATAATGAAATAAAACCTATTTAATCCCTTTTAATCTATTTATCATTGCAGTTTCTTTTTCACTATCTCCAAGCATCCGATAGCAATAAGCAGCAAATTTGACTGCATCTGTTGACTCTGGAAATTTCAAAAAACATTCAAGAGCATCTTCATATCGACCAAGATTAATATAGCTTACTCCAAGACAATCTGCAAGGGATTCGCTTTTGTTAAAATGGCGAACCCCCTCTAATAATAGCTGAATGGATTCCTGATACAACCTACGTTTTTGCAAAATAATCCCGAGCCCTAAGAATGCGGTTTCATCTGGATAATACTGGAGCGCCCTTCTGTAAAGCCTCTCGGCTACTTCTTCCCTCTCGGGGATAGCATCATTTGAGGCATATTCCCCATGGCTGAAAGTCATCGCAAGCCTTGATAAAAAACCAGCGTGGTGTTCGTAAAGATCATCTCTGTCTATAAGCTCTATAGCATCAGCGAATTCAGGAAGATGACGATAGTAGTCTGACCTGAGTTTGTTTCCAAAGGAAAGAACCATTTCCTCTGATAACCGTGCATCTGATTCAAAATACATTATATCCTCCACCTTCTCGAGCCATACATCGTCTGTAACATTAGTTCTCTTTTTAAAATCTTCATATAAGGCAGTGCCGGGGAAAATATCGAGAATATAAAATACAACACTTAAGGGCTTTATCTCGTGTATTAAATCAATTGTCTCCTGAATAGTTTCCCAGTTTTCTTCAGGCGAACCGTAAATGAAATAAGCCCTCGCCAGAATGCCATATCGTGTTGTTAGTTCAAACGCCCTCTTAATATTATCAGTTTTGATATTTTTATTAAGCAACTTCCTGATTTTTTCTGACCCACTCTCAACCCCGTAGCTAATTTGAATACAACCTGCTCTCCGCATCCAGTAAAGCATTTCCTCATCAACATAGTTGACACTCGAGATGGCATACCATGTTATCTTGATACCTTTCTGGATGATTCCTTTACAGATATCAATTACCCTTCCGCTATTCATAGTAAAAGTGTCGTCTGAAATATAAAAGAAATTAATGCCCTTTAGATATAATTGTTCTACTTGTTCTACAAAATACTCAGGGGAATGAAATCTAACCTTTTGTTCCCAAAATCCTGGTGAACCGCAAAAATTGCACTTTGCAGGACAGCCTCGAGATGAGGAAATGTGTTGAAAATTAAAGTATTTTGAAGGCATAGGCAGTGAGTCAATATCTTTTATAAATCCTTTAACGGCAGTCTTTATGATTTGACCTGACTGTCTGAATACAATGCCTTCAATATTACGAATGTGATTTACCTCTACTTTTTGCTCAATATGCCTAATAAGATTCAAGAAACTGTATTCTCCTTCACCTATTACGGCAAAATCAATTTCTGGAAAGTGCCTCATCAGGTGTTCCCAGAGAAAGGTTGTCCCTATCCCGCCAAATACTACTACCACATTCGGAAGCAGTGTCTTTGCTATCCTCGCAATCTCGATACCACCCCATCTATTGGCATTAACTATTGAAAATCCAATCACATCAGGTCTTTTTTGTAATAGAATTTCACCGATCAAATGGGGCGTTTTATTGATATCATGCCAGTTGAGTATCTCAACATCGTATCCATTCTCTCTCAGAACAGCGCCTACATAATACAGACCGATCGGGACTGCCTGTATATCTTCCTTATGCAGGCGCTCATCAAGGAAGTAAGGGTAGATCAAGACTATCTTCATTTAACTTTCATTTTAGCATTTTCAAGGGGTCTGAATATATTTATGTAATGGTCCTAAGAATAGCGATAGATCTAAAAAGCTTAACAAAATCAATAGGTAAGATAGGAAGGGCTGGTGAAGGATTTTTATACGACACCTTATAAAAAAAATCATAGGACTTTGGCATAAGGCATTGCATTATAAAGAATAAAGCAAAATTTAATAAAATTTGTCGATTATAAAAAACCTAAAAAAGCCCTTCCTATCGCTAATTTTAGGGAATGGTGAATCATGCAGCCTCTAATGCCATCCTTCAACAAGCTCAGGGTTCAGAATGACAAGAGTGGAAGGGCACCTTCGACAGGCTCAGGCTGATAAATTCAGAATGACATTGTTAACCCACTAATTTATCTTTTGCAAGTTTGTCTGGGTATTCCCAAAAATAGGCATAGGAAGGGTCATTGATGCATAGAGCAAAATGTTGCAAGTTGCGAGTTTCAAGTTTAAGATTCAAATTTCATTAACTTTAAACCTTAAACCTTATACCTCAAACTTTATACTATCAGATTGCCACGAACCCTGCGGGTTTCAGCAATGTTAACATGAAAAAGTGCACCTCCAAGAGGGCTACTAACCCCTAAGTTAAAAAACAAGGCGATAGGTTCACCCATCCCTTAGATTTAAAAGGAGGTGCACATATGCATTATATCGGAATTGACTATCATAAGCAATATTTCGTTGCAACCAAGATGGACAGAAAAGGAAAAATAATAAGCAAGCAGAGAGTCTCAACAGACAGAGACTCAATAAGGAATTATTTCAATAACACAGCTTCAAAAGAGAAAGTAAAAGTAGCTATAGAGGCTTGTTATGGCTGGCAGTATTTTTATGATGAAGTTTCAGACTTAGTAGATGAGATTATAATGGCGCATCCATTGAAAACGAGGCTTATTGCAGAGGCAAGGATTAAGACAGACTCCATAGATTCTGAGACATTTAGCACATTTATTGAGAGCGGACCTTATTCCTGAGGCATATACACCATCTGCTGAAACAAGAGACCATAAGAATCTCCTAAGGTATCGCTCATCCCTTACTGCCATGAAAGTAAGGATTAAAAACGTAATTCATTCTGTATTAGCGAGGAATAATATAGAGAACAAGTTTTTTGTTGATAGTGTAAACTTTTTTGTTTAAAAACGAAATAGAGCAAAAAAGGGCGCACTTCCTATAAAATATTTTGTTAAGCCGATAACAAAAAACAATGGACAGGTATTTTGCCTTGCAGAAGCTCCGAGAGAGAAGTAGGGTCTCTCCGCTTCCGCAAGGCAAAATTAGGGGAAAACAAAGGAGAGTGTATTTTTTACTTGTAATATCTTTTTCATAGATGACTGGTAAATCAACAGGGTTTATGATTCTGTCGCCGATGTTGGAGTATTTATTATTCAGGATAAAAAATGCTATACTTAATTTAATTATCAATCTATTTTATTTTGTTATAAAATGAACACTTTAAAAAATATTTGTTTAAAAACATAACCATGCTGAATATAATTCTGCTTTTAAGTA
>DAIQAO010000018.1:0-30876 GCA_036781645.1 Dissulfurispiraceae bacterium | reverse complement strand
ATTATAATGAATAAAGCAAAATTAAATAAAATTTGTCGATTATAAAAAGCCTGAAGCAGCCCTTCCTATCGCTATTTTAGGGCCCCGTCCAAAATAAATTCTTATATACTTTGCAATCCGAGGGGTATGATGCGATTTCTGGAGCCAAAGCCACGGGGAACCTCAAAGATGCTGAAGCCGAAGCGGAAGCCTCAACTGCCAATACTTCAAAGCTAAGTATGAAGTCTGTCAAAGGCTTGCCCATGCATCTAAAATAGCGGTAGGATCATAAATCTACGGATTTACAGGTTATTGCGAGAACCCATGGGGTTCGTGGCAATCTCATCAGAAAAGGCGAGATTGTTTCCCCTTCGCTTTGCTCAGGGTCGCAATGACGAGGTGCTTATCGCTATTTTAGGACATGGACGAAGATAGTTCTTTAGTAAAGAAATCGCATCATATCCCTGCTTGAATATTATTTTGGACACCTGTGTTGACAATTTTTAAATAACACCCCCAAAAATAGCGATAGGAATTGAGATACTCCTCTTTGAAGTGTCTTTTTAAAGTTTGCAACTGTTTAAAAAAGCTCTTAAGAGCCTCTTTCAGGTACTAAAATCTCTTTTCAGCCTGAAATACAAGCTAATGCAGGCATAGCTCTGCATCAAAAGAAAAATCAAAAATATTATTGAACTTCTTTAGCTCTTTTAATTCATCTTTTGGGTGATATTTTAATATCACTCATAAAACAATAAGCCAGAAGGAGTTTTCTTTTAAGGCTTAAGGGAGTTCCTTATTGCTGCCCTCGCACGGGCAGGTGTGACAAGGGCAATATTCTTTGGCGGCAAGCCGACTTCTTTGGCACAAAAAAATTGCTGCGGCGAAAAAGAGAGTGTGAGGCAAACAATCGCTCCCAAATTTTCAGAAAGTCTTGATTGGTCGGGGCGAGAGGATTTGAACCTCCGGCTCCACGGTCCCGAACCGTGTGCGCTACCAGGCTGCGCTACGCCCCGTGATAAGATTGAAAGCTGATATACGGATAGTTAACCGTAAAAAAGACAAAAAAGTAAAGCCTTCGGTTTCTTTATTTTTTTGCGCATTGTTTATTATTATCAGACGTTGGTGTGCAAAATAATATTCAAGCAGGCAGGGCAGATGCGAGCAAAAAAATACTTAGGACAGAATTTTCTTTTTGACCCTTCAATATTGAGAAAAATAATTGATGCTGCACAAATCAAACCCGAAGATACAGTAGTAGAAATTGGGGCAGGATATGGCAGCCTGACGATATTGCTTGCAGAGGTTTCAAGGAAGGTTATCGCCATAGAATTCGATAACGATATTTTCAATGAATTATTAGAAAAAACCAGATTTATCCCAAATATTGAAGCCGTCAACTGCGATGCCCTCAGTTTCCGATATGAAGAACTTGAAAGGTTTAAGGTTGTAGCAAATATTCCATACTATATTACTACTCCGATAATATTCAAGCTACTTGAGTCAAGAAAGAATCTTGAATCAATCACCCTGACGATACAAAAGGAAGTGGCAGAGCGCATCGTTGCAAAACCAGGTAGAAAGGATTACGGCTCTCTCTCCCTGTCTGTTCAGTTTTATACCGAACCTGAAATCAAATTTATCATACCAGCCGGCGCCTTCAGACCTGTGCCAAAAGTTGATTCAGCCGTTGTTCATATGAAGATGCTCAAGATGCCCAGGATTACCGTGCCTGACGAAAGGCTTTTTTCCAAGATTGTTAAAACTGGTTTTTCACAAAGGAGAAAGACAATCCTTAACGCATTAAAGGTTTTAGACGCCGACGTAAAAGAGGTTTTGGAAAGCGCTGGGATAGAAATCACCAGAAGGGCAGAAACCCTGAGCATGGAAGATTTTGGCAGGTTGTGCGAGGAATTTTACAAAAAGAAAGGGCTGCGCCTTGGTAAGGGCAGCCCTTAAAAAAGATATCATTTACCGCCTTTTTCAAGGCTAATCTGCTTGGTATATTTTTTCCACATTATCGAGTTCCCAGGGTCGTCTTTTTTGCCGTAAGGCAGATACCACAACTCGACATCAATATTAAAGTCATAAGCTATGGGATTCCTAACAAGTTTACCGTCTTTCTTTTCCTCGACATAAAGCGGAATTTCAAATTTTTCTACCTTTGTCTTATTGGGATGGAGACTTGTTTCGCGGATTAAACCGCTCTTTTCGTATGGACCCCTTCCCATCTTGTCGCCCCTGCCCATCTGTTGAGGTATCGGCATATAAATCTTTTCATTAGTGTAAATCTCTTTGCCGTCTAAGGTCTTCGCTGTTACATACAGTACCAGCCTGTTGGGAGTAGGTCAGCCGTCTGGGATGACATGCCCCGTATTATTAGTAAGTTCAACCTTTACGGATGCGGCGGGGGTCGGCGTGACGACATCCCTCCACAAATAGGCATACGCATCCACCTTCATATCCACTGCCTTTTCGTAAAGCTCGGGCGCCCTATAGCTTTGCATATTGTGTCCCAGCTTGGAGTCACGGATATGGCACTGCTGACAGGTTTTCGTACCGCCCTCTGCCACATAGTACCAGAGGTAGCTACCATAAAGAGTTGCACATTGCGACGGGTTATCAAATTCAAAGTTGGGACCAAGACCGTGGCACTGACCACAAAGGATGGATTCCTTCATAACGGAACTCTTTTTCATTGTTTTAAATACGGAGTCAGGATGCTCGCCGTCTTTTGTTCCATAAACCACGTTTTTCTGGGGATATCCTTCCGTCCATTTGTGGGTAATGGCATTTCTGTTATGGCAGACAAGACAGTTGATGTTCAATTGCTGGAGGATTTCAGCAGATTTTTCGTTGCCATCTTCAGCAAAGGCATAAATATGTTTCATTATCTCCTGCGCAACGCTATCTTCAGCATCTTCGAGCTGGGGCAAATGGCATTTTGTGCAAGTAGCTAAATGTTTTACTTTCACATCTTGGACTTTCTTAACTCCTGAATGTGGCCACTCCTTAAAACCGAGCTCAACCGTAGTTCTAAAAGTAGCAGCTGTTCTGCCCACTTCCTCCGGACCAAATATTGACCTTGCATGGAGCGACTTCTGCCACTCCTCATAAATCTCGGAGTGACAATCTTTGCATGATGTTGAGTCATACATCTTTATGAGTTCGGCAATTGTTTTTGCCTTTTTAGGCTTTTCCTGCCCCTTCGCAAAGAGAGTCAGAGGAACAACAATAAAAAGCAAAATCAGAAAAATTTTTAAATACTTCATTAGCCCTCCTTATGAGAAAAATTAATTGCAAAACTTGCAAAAGGTTACTCTAAAATTGCAGTTTTCCCTCACCTCCTTTGTTTAAAGGATTGCCATGGTGACCTTGTCGAACCATAACATAAAAATAAGGTTCTATAAAGGCACTATATAACACCCCTACTAAATTTTATAAAGTTGACTTGGAAAGCTTCATTCCCTCTTCCTGGAGAACTGCCTGCGCTGCAGCAAGTCGTGCGATAGGGACTCTGTAAGGAGAACAACTTACATAATCGAGCCCGATCTTGTTGCAGAATTCGATGGATGACGGGTCTCCGCCATGTTCGCCACAAATCCCCATCTTTAAATTCTTCTTGGCCTTTCTACCCTTCTCTACGGCAATCTCCATTATAGCCCCAACCCCCGAGCGGTCTATCGATACAAAAGGGTCCTCATCAAGCACATTCTGGTTGATATAAAAAGGGAGAAATTTGCCGGCGTCGTCCCTTGACAATCCGTAAACAGTTTGTGTGAGATCATTAGTGCCAAAGGAATAAAAGTCGGCATATTGGGCTATCTCATCGGAGGTTACAGCAGCCCTCGGGAGTTCTATCATAGTGCCGACAGTATAGGCAACTTTCACCTTGTATTTTGCCATGACATCTTCAGCAGTTTTTACAACAAGCTCTCTCATAATCTTGAGCTCATTTACATGCCCGACAAGGGGTATCATTATCTCTGGGATAACCTTTATTTTAGCGAGAGACAGTTCACACGCAGCCTCCATTATTGCCCTTGTTTGCATCTCATATATTTCGGGGTATGTTACGCCGAGACGGCATCCCCTGTGTCCAAGCATAGGATTGAATTCATGCAATTCCTTATTTTTTGCCTTAAGCCTCTCAAAGGCAACGCCCATTTCAGAGGCAAGCTCATGGAGTTCCTCATCACTATGAGGTAGGAATTCATGAAGCGGGGGGTCAAGGAGCCTGATTGTAACAGGGCATCCTTTCATCTCTTTGAAAATTCCTAAAAAATCATCTTTCTGCATAGGCATTATTTTGGATAATGCCCTTTGCCTGCCTACCTTGTCGTCCGAGAGTATCATCTCTCTAACCGCTTTAATTCTATTTGTATCAAAAAACATGTGTTCGGTTCTACAAAGACCTATGCCTTCTGCTCCAAATTCCCTCGCTATCTTTGCATCCTTTGGTGTATCGGCATTTGCCCTTACGCCCAACCGTCTGACTTCATCCGTCCACCTCATAAATGTATGAAAATCGCCTGTCAGCTTAAGGGTTATGAGTGGAGCGTCACCTAATATGACTTCGCCTGTGGAGCCGTTAAGAGTGATAAAATCCCCCTCTCTGACGGTTATCTTGTCATTTATGGTGAAATATTTTTCCTTTTCGTGGATATTAATTGTGCTGCAGCCAACGACACAACATTTGCCCATTCCCCTGCCTACAACTGCAGCATGAGAGGTCATTCCGCCTCTTGCTGTCAAGATTCCCTGTGCTGCAGCCATTCCGCCGACATCTTCAGGGGATGTCTCTGTTCTTACAAGAATAACCTTTTCATTGTTAGCTGCCGCTTTTTCAGCATCAAAGGCTGTAAAGACAACCTTGCCCACTGCAGCACCAGGTGAAGCAGGCAGCCCCTTGGCGACCACCTGAACATCCGCCTTTGGGTCTATCATTGGATGGAGAAGTTGCTTGATTTGCTCGGGAGCTATCCTCATAATCGCCATCTTTTTGCTTATTAACCTCTCCTTCACCATATCAACGGCGATCTTAATAGCTGCTGCTGCAGTTCTCTTGCCCACCCTTGTCTGGAGTATATAAAGCTTGCCTTCCTGTATGGTAAATTCTATGTCTAGCATGTCTTTATAATGTTTTTCGAGTTTGGTGTATATCTTTTCTAATTCTCTATATACCCTGGGCATACGTTTTTTTAGTTCTTTTATATGGATGGGAGTCCTTATCCCAGCTACAACATCCTCTCCCTGAGCGTTGATAAGGCACTCTGCGAAAAACTCCTTTTTACCCACAGAAGGGTCTCTTGTAAAACCCACTCCTGTGCCAGAATTTTCTCCCATGTTACCAAATACCATAGACTGGATATTGCATGCGGTTCCAAGATCATCAGGTATGCCGCTTAATCTCCGATAAGTATATGCCCTGTCGCCAAACCATGAGTCAAAGACGGCATTAATAGCGAGCTTCAATTGTTCATAGGGGTCGGAGGGAAAATCCAGATTTGTCTCATCTTTATAAATCTTTTTGAAACCGGCCACAACTTCTTTCAAGTCAGAGACGCTCATCTCATTTTCATGCTTAAGCCTTTTTTCCTCTTTAATAGCATCAAGTAAGTGCTCGAATTTTGACCTTTCAATGCCCATAACAATGCTGCCAAACATTGTTATGAATCTTCTCATCGTATCATAGGCAAATCTTTCGTTGTTAGTCTTTTTTATAAGACCTTCCAGAGTCTTCTCATTAAGCCCAAGATTGAGAACGGTGTCCATCATGCCAGGCATCGAAAATTTAGCGCCAGAACGAACGGAAACAAGGAGTGGGTTTGCAGAATCGCCAAACTTCATCCCCATAACCTTCTCGATCTTTTTCATGTTATCCACTACCTGCTCCCACATGTGAGGAGGATAAGTCTTATTGTTTTTGAAGTATTCGTTACACGCCTCAGTTGTTATAGTAAAGCCCGCAGGCACGGGCATACCAAGATTGGTCATTTCTGCAAGACCCGCCCCCTTACCTCCTAAGAGGTCCTTCATTGCACCAGAACCTTCAGCCTTGCCATTGCCAAAAAAATAAACATACTTTTTTTTCTTTGCGGTTACTGTCTTAGCTTTTTTTGCTGTTGCCGCTATTTTTTTTGCATCCTTAACCATCGCTACCTCCAAGATTATGATTTAAGCCATAACTTTTTCATAAAGCAAAGGACTTGCCCAAATAACCTTTTAAGCGCTCCAACCCTCATAAACCTCGATCTGAAAAATAAAGATAGACAATTAACTGCCATTGCGAACGGAACAAGGCAATCTCGCCTTTTCTGATAAGATTGCCCCGAACTCTACAGGTTCTTGCAATGACCTGTAAATCACAGGTTTATGATCCTATCGCTATTTTAAGGTTGATATATATTGTTGAATAATTCAAGGGTTAAAATTACTATAGTCTATAACTAAGTCATAAAAAATTCAAGGATTAAGATATAGCTCTGAAATAGATGTAGAAAGTTAGCATTGCGAGCGGAGCGAAGCAATTCCAGTTTTTTTGATGAGATTGCCACAAACCCTTAGGTTTCTTATAATGGCTGATAAATTAATCAATTTATGGATACAAATTTTATTTTTCGTTTTTAAAGGTGGTTTTTAATTTTTATTTATTTGGTAAGCGGTTTAAGTATATGGTAAAGTTAAAATAGTATGTGAATGCTTGATACAGTGAGAGTTAAGCAGGAGCTTTGCAATGAACCGATGGAAAGACTGGTATGAACAGGGCAATCGTGATTTAGATCGGGCTTTGCTCGATATCGAACACAATTATTATGAGTGGGCGTGCTTTACCGCACAGCAGTCAGCGGAGAAAGTTATAAAGGCTTTGGCGCTTAGACTCGGCTTGACTATGTGGGGGCATTCCCTGACCGAGATGCTTAAAATTTTATCTCAGCAGGTCAATATAGAAAAAGATATAATAGATAATGGAAAACTCCTTGACCTTTATTATATACCACCGAGGTATCCGAACGGATTTCCATCTGGTAAGCCTGCTGATTACTTTACTGAAAAACAGGCAAAAGAGGCTGTAGATGCGGCAAGTAATATCATCGGGTTCTGTAAAGGCATTCTTTTTAAATAGAGAAGAAATCCTTAAACGATTGTTAGCGGTATCAAAGGATTCCTCAAGGATGTTTCCTGAAATTCAAGAGGTTAGGCTTATTGGCTCTATAGCAAAAGGAGAGAATACAGGTCTGAGCGATGTTGATATATTCATATTGGTGGATAATGCTAATGACAACCCTATCGAAAGAATAAAGCCGTATTTTAATTTTTTTTCAGATAAGATTGATATTGCCATTGATATACTTGTAGCCACTAAAGAAGAGGCAGAAAGCTTTCGCAATCTGCTGCAAAAGAGCCTCCTTTTGTATTCGAGATACAGCTAATGCCTTATTGTCAGGAAGGAGATGACTGTTATAGTTTATGCGACGCTCTGTGTCCAGTATGTGGAGCGCCATGTGCATTGGATACTCCTCAGACGCCTGACGACCCAGTAAAGATTGACTGCTATTTTTGCAGTTATAGAGAAGGATATTAACCCAAAAGTATTCTGCGTCAGGGAGCAAGAAATTTCTAAAATCAGCAATCGAAAACTGTCATTCCGAGCAGAAAGATTTATATATAAATTACAATATATTTTGGGTTATAATTATGAGTTTCAATAGATTAAGATTGATAAGAAATTCGTGGTTCAGCAAGCTCACCATGACAGTATCTAAAGAGGAGGTGATAAAACAAATATTTTTTTGTCTGGATATAAGGGAAGTTGAGTTTTGATGCTCACGCTGCCCCGCAGCCGTGAAGGGAACGAAAGCCCAGAAATAAGCCACTGTCAAATGAAGCGGGTTAAACCGTTTAAACAGTTTGAACTGTTAAGTTGATGGGAAGGCGGGCGATTAGGGAGCCCTAAGCCGGAAGACCTGTCTGGACAAAATCCTTAATTGCACAATGAAATGCTGTGAAATGCTGACGTGCAAGTTGGCAGAATTTTCTCGAGGGAGGAAAAATTAATGCACAAGAATACCCCTAAGTTTGTTTATTGCCGTAAAAATAAGATATCAAGTTTATTTAATTGGTTTTTAGTCTCAGTTATTTTTTTAACTGCTTTTTTCTGCCTGCCATTTAACGCCTATTCCGAAATCAAAACAGGCGTCCTTGAAGAAATAGTTGTCACAGCCACGAGATATGAAGAAAAACTTACCGACGTCCCTGCAAATGTGACCATAATAACCGAAGATGACATCAAAAATTCCACAGCAAAAGACATTACCGATTTATTAAGAAATGAGGCAGGTATTTTTGTCTCAGATGTCACGGGCAACAGACGGTCTATTGCGGTTGATATGAGAGGATTTGGCGAGACCGGCCCATCAAATACCCTTGTATTAGTTGACGGAAGAAGGACAAATCAGGCTGATTTAAGCGGGGTCGATTGGAGCCAATTGCCTCTTGATATGGTCAAGAAGATTGAAATCATAAGGGGGGCAAGGGCGAGCATCCTTTATGGAGACAATGCTACTGGCGGAGTTGTAAATATTATTACCAAAGAATATGACAAACCTCTGGCAGGAATGGGACTTGCAGCGGGCAGCTTCAACACAATTAAAACAAATGCCTATGCTAATCTTGCTTCTAAAAATCTTAGCATGTTTATTTCTGGAAACCTTCTTAAGTCATCAGGCTACAGAGACAACAGCGAGACAGATGCAAAAGACCTCGGCATGAACTTTAATTATTATCTGAAGGATAACCTGAGGCTTAACCTGAGCGCAGGCTACCACAAGGATGAGGTCGGACTGCCAGGAGCGCTAAAAGAGAGTGAACTCAATACAGGCATATCAAGAAGGGCAACTACCGCTCCTCTTGACTTCGCAAACACTGAGGATTATTATCTCAAATTCACACCTGAATTGCAGTTTGGCGGCAACAACATATTCAAAATTGCTATTTCTTACAGAAACAGGTCTTTTCTGTCATATGCGTCTGGCGACTGGGGAAATTTTACAGGAGACAGCGAGATTAAGACCATCTCAATTTCGCCTTCTTTGTTATTTAAAAGCAAGATTGGCAGCGCTGGAAATACACTCATAGCAGGCATGGACTATCATAGAAGCGACAATGACATTATAAATAACTCGCTTTTCTTTGGAACTTCCTCAATGGGTATTTATAGCCTCCAAAAGAAAAATTACGGCTTCTATCTCCACGACGAAATAAGAATAGCTAAACCTCTTATCATTTCTGCTGGATATAGATACGACAGGGCTGAGTTTCGTTTCGAACCAAGCACCCCTGACAGTGTGAATATGAGCAGAAACCTCTTTACTGCTGGTGTCAACTATACCTTTTATAAAAAATCATATGTCTATATGAGCTATTCAAAAGGCTTCAGGTATCCGCTTCTTGATGAGATTTACAGCTTTTTTACCAATACAGTCAATACAAATCTCAAGCCTCAGTCATCCAATACTTACGAATTTGGCTTGAGACATTATTTCACAGACACCATTTATTCACACCTCAATTTTTATAGGATTGCTACTAAAAATGAGATTATATACAATCCCATTACATACAACAATGCAAATCTCGATGGTAAGACCTCAAGGAATGGCTTAGAAATCTCGCTCTCAGCTAAGGCTGCTAAATGGCTTTTGCTCAAAGGGGGATATACATACACAGAGGCAAAAATTAAGGACGGCTCCTTTGCCAATAAATCAATACCCAACGTCCCAAAACACAAGGCATCTGCTGAAATAGTTGCAACCCCTGTAAAGGATTTAACTTTCTCTGTGAACGGTGTTTATGTCGGCTCAAGGCATTTTATCAGCGATTTCCCGAACGACTATGACAAACAGGAAAGCTTTTTCTTGGTAAATTGCAAAATTAAATATCAGTGGAGAAATGTTCTTGTATTCTTTGATATAAACAATCTTACCAACAAGGAGCATTCAGAATATGGTGTAATCGGCGGCTTTCCTATTGAGAAAACATATTATCCATCACCAAAAAGAAACTTCTTTGCAGGTATTGGGGTAGAATTTTAGAGTGAAGAGATTTTGCCTTTTAATTATCTTTACAATAATCCTTACAGATGCTGCAGAGGCAAAACAACCTGAAAGGATTATCTCCCTTGCACCTAATGTAACTGAGATCCTTTTTGCCCTCGGAGTGGGAGATAAGATTGTCGGCGTTACATCCTTCTGCGACTATCCCCCCGAAGCAAAGAAAAAACCGAGCATCGGGGGCATGTCCAACCCATCCTTTGAGGCTATCCTGACTCTCAGGCCTGACCTCGTAATATTGACAGAAGACGGCAATCAGAAGGCTTTTGAAGAGAAACTCAGGAAGAGGAGGATTAGGACTTTTGTCTTTAAGGCAAGGAGGATGTCTGAATTGCCTGCTGAGATAGCTTCTTTAGGCAAAATACTCGGGGTGGAAAAAAGCGCTGCCTGTCTTTCCCAATCAATCAGCAACTCGATGGCTAATTTAAAAGCTATGAAAACGAGCATTCATAATATCAAAGCGCTCTTTATAATCTGGCCCGAGCCTCTTCTGGTTGCAGGCGCTGAGACCGCAATAGATGACTCACTTGCCCTTTTAGGCGTCAAAAATATTGCATCAGATGCAAAAACAAGATATCCCCAGTATTCTATTGAAGAGGTTATCAGGAGTAACCCCGATATAATCTTTATAGGAAAAGGGCATGAAGACATGCAGAATATTTCCGCAAAACTCCTTAATAAACTTCAAATGGTCAGTGCAGTGAAAAATCACAGGGTTTATTTCATAAGCGATAATCTCTACCGGCTTGGTCCAAGGGTGATTGACGGGATAAAAGAACTCTACGGCTATATAAAGTGAAGCTCAGGATAACATTTATAGTCTTAATTTCTTCCTTGATTTGCATCTCATCTCTGTATCTAGGTCCTAAAGTTATAAATCCATTTAGCATGAGCGGATTGGATAAAGAAATTCTGTTTACAGTCAGACTGCCAAGGATGCTTACAGCTATGCTTATCGGGATAGCTCTCGGTGCATCTGGCGCTATACTTCAGGGCATACTCCGAAATCCCCTTGCAGACCCTTATATATTGGGTATCTCAGGGGGGGCGTCTTTGATGGCTGTTGCTGGAATTGTCTTTGGTTTCGGTTATGCCGGCTTTGCCTCTGTTCCGCTTCTTGCCTTTACAGGCGCAATTATAACTGGCTTAATAGTAGGCTTAATCAGCTATAAAAAAGGCGCTTTCTGGCATGGCAGGCTCTTGCTCGCTGGGATAGGGATTGGTTTTCTGTTTTCAGCCCTCGTAATGCTTATTCTGGGAGTCTCGACCCATGAAGGACTAAGAAGGGCGATGCTATGGATGTTTGGCGAACTCTCAATGTCAGACTGGGACAACATCCCCTATGGGATTTTCTTCATCCTTGTCGGGCTGTCTATTGCGCTTGCAAGGGTAAAGGCTCTTAATGCCTTGATGCTTGGAGATGAACTCGCATGGAGTTTAGGCTATAATCCATCAATGGAAAGGGTTGTTCTTTTTGTATCAGTTTGTCTCATGGTCGCGGCTTCTGTCAGCCTCGGCGGGACAATCGGTTTTGTGGGATTGCTGATGCCGCATATTGTAAGGATGACGGCTGGTGCGGACAACGCCTTTTTGATACCTTTATCTTCCATTGCTGGGGGAGCGCTTTTGTGTTTTGCAGACCTGTTGGGGAGGACTCTTTTTTCTCCCACTGAACTGCCTGCTGGAATCATAACCGCTCTGCTTGGTGCGCCCTATTTTTTGTATCTCCTTAGAAAAAAGGAGATTATTGGGGGATGAGGGATATCATGAACCCACTTGAGATGTGCAAAGTTAGCTTTTCCTATACCTCAGAGCCGCTTATGGAAAACATCTCGCTTTCTTTCTCAAACGGTGAATTTACCTGCCTTATGGGACCCAATGCCTCTGGCAAATCCACCCTGCTCAAGATATCTGCCGGCATGATAAAACCTCAATCTGGAAAGGTTATGCTCTGGGGCTTGGACATTAATCAATACAAAGGGAAAGACAGGGCAAAACTCATTAGCTATCTCCCCCAGATGCTCGATATACATATGCCGTTTAAAGTGCTCGATATAGTTAAGATGGGATTTTATCCTTACGACATACCACCGGAGATTGATATCAACAAAGCGCTCGAAACGGTAGGTCTATCAGACAAAAAAGATGCTTATCTAAACCAGTTGAGCGGTGGTGAGGTCAGGCGTGTATTTATAGCCATGACACTTATACAAGGCGCTGGAACACTGCTTCTGGATGAGCCGCTTGCCAACCTTGATATCAAATATCAAATTGAGATAATACGGCTTTTGAGGGAAATAGTAAAAAAAAGGGATATAACTGTTTTAATGGCAATCCATGACCTCAATCTTGCATTCCAGTTTGATAGAGTTATACTAATCAAGGATGGGCAAATACTTGGAAATGGAGAGCCGAATAATGTGCTTACTGATGAAACCCTCAGAGGGGCATTCGATATTGATATAAAGGTTTCAAGGTTTGATAACGGCAAGGTTTCCGTAAGATACGGCTTTTGATGGAAGCAAAGAATTATGGTAAGATTTTATTCAATTTGGTTAATTACGACACTAAACTAAGGAAACCAATATATGCGCGAAATAAAATTATCAAAGATTAAATCCCTAAAGGGTGAAATAACTATTCCGCCTGATAAATCAATATCTCATCGAGCTATAATCTTTGCCTCTATTGCTCATGGCAAGAGCATCGTTAGAAATTTTCTTATGGCAGAAGATCCCATAAGCACTATGAATGCTATGAAAAGTCTTGGAATCGAGATTCAATCAAAAGGGAATTATGGGACAGAATTAATAGTTTATGGTAAAGGTCTGGGCAATCTTAAAGAGCCTTTTGACGTCATAAACTGCGGTAATTCAGGAACGACAATAAGGCTTCTGTCAGGTTTGCTTGCTGGCAATCAGTTCTTGTCAATACTGACAGGGGATGATTCCTTGAAGCAAAGACCAATGGCAAGGGTTATAAATCCTCTTAAAGAAATGGGAGCCAACGTTATGGCAAGGGCTGCTGACAAATATCCGCCCTTAGTTATTAGAGGTGGGAGATTGAGGGCAATTGACTATAAAATGCCTGTTTCATCAGCACAGGTAAAGTCATGCCTAATGCTTGCTGGGCTTTATGCAGATGGAACTACCTCTATCTCAGAGCCTTCGAAGTCAAGAGACCACACGGAAAGGATGCTGTCGGCGATGGGCGCCCCGGTAAAAGTTGAAGGTAATGTCATAAAAATAGTTGGCAAAGAACTTCCAAATTTACATTTATCACCTTTTGATCTAACTGTGCCGGGAGATTTTTCGTCTGCCGCATTCTTTATTGTTGGAGCTGCCCTAATCCCTGATTCAGAGATACTGCTTAAGGATGTCGGTATAAACCCAACGAGAACAGGACTTCTTAATGTATTGGATAAGGTCGGGGCTGCCGTCAAGCTTCAAAATCAAAGGGATATTTCGGGTGAGCCGGTTGCTGATATTTTTTGCAAGACCGCTGACAAACTTAAGCCAATAAAAATAGGCGGTGAAGTTATGCCCTTGCTCATAGACGAGTTCCCGATTTTATGCGTTCTCGCATCACAAGCTGAGGGCATCTCGGAGATAAGGGGCGCTCAGGAATTGAGGGTAAAGGAATCTGACAGAATCAAGGCAATGGTCACAGAGCTAAGAAAAATGGGGGTTGAGATAGAAGAATATCCCGACGGTGTTGATATAAAAGGCAAGGCTCAACTCACGGGTTCAACCTTAGAGAGTTATGGAGACCACAGAATAGCTATGTCGCTATCTATTGCAGGTCTCATTGCAGACGGAGAGACTATTATTAATAATCCGGAATGTGTTGATATATCATTTCCGGGATTTTATGAAAAAGTGAGACAGACTGCAGGAGAATAAACTATTTGCCACGACAGGGCTGAAGTATTTAGTTACTGCTAAGGGCATAAGTAGAAAGACATTGATTATAAAACCTCCTTTTACCTAATAGAGAAATATACCCCTCTTTTACAAAGAGGGGTTTGGGGAGATTTTTTAGTAATGATGCCTTACTCATGCTCTCCTTAGTAATAGTGAATAAAGGATAATTCGGTAGGGGATTAAAACATTTTTCCCCATCCCTATTATATGACCCTTTTCTAATAACATCCAATCCTTTTGCTGAACCTTCTAATAACTCTTTAAGTTGTAAAATTCATTCCAGTCCTATTATAATTTATATTGTAAATCTGCATTTATTAATACAAACCAAAAGGCGACCAAAATATTGCACCTTGCTTCTCATGACCATTGGCAGGCTCAGGATTATGTTTAGTGCTGCTTTAAATTAAAAGGGGTATTTACAGGTGAAACGTTTTCTGATTCTTATATTTCTGATTGTAGTTCTTGGCTCGATTGTAGGGGGATACCTTGCCCTTGCACAGGGTGTTCCTGCCGTTTCTGAGCTGAAAAAATACCGAAGCCTCGAAGGAACAAAGGTCTATGCCGACGACAACACCCTTATAGGTGAATTTAAAATAGACAAGGGCATTTATGTCCCTTACAGTAAGTTTCCCCCGCATCTGATCAATGCCGTTGTAGCCGTTGAAGATTCGAGATTCTGGTCTCATAAGGGGATAGATTACATAGGTATAGCGAGGGCATTAATAGTTGATATCATGCATGCCAGTCTAAAGCAAGGCGGTAGCACGATAACCCAGCAGCTCGCCAAGATAATGTTTCTCTCTCCTGAAAAAACCATTGCGAGAAAGATAAAAGAAGCCCATCTTGCGATTAAGCTTGAGAAGGAATTAACAAAACAGGAGATTCTCGAACTTTATCTTAATAAGGTATATTTCGGTCACGGTGCCTATGGCGTCGAGATGGCTGCCAGGTTGTATTTCGGCAAATCCATCAGTCTGGTGACGCTTCCAGAAGCTGCGCTTCTCGCCGGCTTAATTAAAGCGCCGAATTCCTTTTCGCCTTTTAACAATCTTGTAAGGGCTAAAGAGCGTCAGGATGTTGTTTTCCAACGCATGGAATCCGAAGGTTACATCACACCTAAGCAAAGGATTGAGTATAAAAAACAGCCAATTCACCTGTCCTCTTTAAGGACAGAAACAGAGGCATATAACTACTTTCTCGAGTATGTAAGGCAGCAAATTGAACAGAAATACGGGGAGGAAATGGTATATAAAAAGGGGTTAAATGTATATACAACCCTTGACAGGCGAGCTCAGGTAGCGGCTCAAAAAGCATTGCGGGAAGGGCTGAGAGATGTTGACAAAAGGAAGGGCTGGAGGGGTGCTATCGCGCATAAACAGATCAAGGATGGCGAACAAGATGCCGAACAGAAGGCATCATTTTCTGCATCGGCAGGCGATATCTCCACAGGGACAGTTTTATCTGTTACTGCCAATGAGGCTATAGTAAAAACGAGAGGCATAATCGGGAAACTGGCATTGCAGGATGCCTTATGGGCAGGCAACATTTTAGATACAAAGACCGGGAAGGTCAAGACCATTGCCAAACTTAAACTTACGGATATCCTTAAAAAAGGTGATGTGATTCATGTAAAGGTAAAATCCATCTCCGGTAAAAATGTCTCCTTCAGCCTTGAGCAGGAACCTGAAGTTGAAGGTGCCGTCGTTGCCATTGAACCCGAAACAGGTTATATCAAGGCTCTTATTGGAGGCTTCAGCTTTTCTAAGAGCGAATTCAACAGGGCGTTATTGGCTAAAAGACAGCCTGGTTCGGCATTTAAACCTCTGGTTTATGCCGTTGCGCTACAAAAGGGATATACACCCGAAAGCATTGTTATTGATGAACCTGTTACATATCGCTGGGGCTCTGAAGAATGGAAACCCGAAAACTACGACCGCAAATATTATGGTCCTACCACGCTTAGAGAAGCGCTTGCCCACTCGAGAAACATAGTGACAGTCAAACTCGTTGATTCTATAGGAGTTGATGGTATCACTTCATTTTCTAAAAATGCCGGGATAGAATCAAATATGCCAAGAGATCTGTCAATAGCTTTAGGTTCTATGAGCCTTACGCCCCTTGAGCTTACCTCTGCATTTTCTGCCTTTGCCAACAGCGGAAAAAGGTTCAAGCCTATCTCGATCAAATATATTACAGATTCAAAGGGTGCCGTTCTGGAAGAAAATCTGCCCGACGGGTATGAGCTGATGAGCCCTGTCATTGCATCCCAGATAACATCAATGTTGAGGGACGTCATAACTTACGGAACTGGCATGAGGGCGAATATCGGCAGGGCTGCCGCCGGAAAGACTGGGACAACGAGTGATTACAAAGATGCGTGGTTTGTTGGCTACACACCCCAACTCATAGCAGGTGTATGGATTGGATATGATGACATGAGGAAATCTTTAGGCTCAACGGAGGTAGGTGGTAGGGCAGCTGCGCCTGTGTGGGCGAATTTTATGAAAAACGCCCTTGCAGACCTTCCGCCTGTTGATTTCGAATCGCCATTGGTCTCAAATTTATCCCATTAATGTCAATTAAAACAAATCCTAAGGGGGAGTATGAAAAGACTTTTAATATCAATTCTCTTGTTTTTACTTCTTGCCGGATGTGCATCTGTCACAGGCAGAACAGCAGGTGAGATATTAGATGACTCTACAATCACAAGTGCCATAAATGTGGAGATAATCAAATCCCCTGATCTCAAGTATCTAAAAATCAATGTTGATTCTTTTAGGGGGCATGTAACGCTTACAGGGGTTGTTCCTAGCAAGAATGCTGAACAAAAACTGATTGAAATTTCAAAAGGCGTGAGAGGAGTCAAGAGTGTTAAAAGCAACCTCATGGTCGAAAAATAAATAAAGGGGTATTTTTTTGATAATAGCTACTCTCTAAAATAAGGTTTAGTCCCGACCAAAAATCGGCGATAGAACTGAGAAGCTTTGCAAAATCAACAAGTCAGATAGGAGGGCTGGACGAGGATTGTTATACGACACTTTATAAAAAAATTCATGAAACTTTAGCAAAAGGTTTTGCATTATAAAGAATAAAGCAAAATTAAAATAAGATTAGTAGATTATAAAAATCCTGAAACAGTTCTTCCTGTCGCTATATTAGGGGGCAGATTCTATTTGAGAATATTTTCTGATGAAATGGTATAATAGCTGAATGGAAATTTACAAAGAAATAAGGGCTTTTTACATTAAGCTGCCGCGCACAGCAGTATTAGACTCAAAAAAAATCGTAGAAGCGCTCTGGAGTCTCTCCAAAGAGGTCCGTATATCTTCTATTGAGATTAATAACGATGAAATACTGATTCACTCTGATATTGAATTTTCCCTCAAAAATTGGGACGCATCGGTTAGATATCTCAAATATGCAATCCTGCTTTTTAAGAAAAAATACGGTTATATTATAATGAGAAAGGTTTCTGCATCACGAGAAGGCTTAAAAACAGAATTGGAAAGCTACAAGATTACCAACAGGGGTATTTATAATGCTGAAATTCCGGGCTCCAAGTGCTTTGTCGATGATATAGTGAGGTTTTCCGGCAGAAACAAGAGCCTACAGTTCGCTGACGCCATGGGTAATATCTCCAGCCCCACAGAAGAGCCTGAGCAAGAAACAGACAGCGAGGAGCATTAAGATAAAATCAGCATTCCTCTCCCAAAAAAACATCCCTCCCACTGAAAGACTCATCTTTGCGCTGGATGTCCCTGATGAACAAGAGGCAAGAAGCCTTGTGAACAAACTTGGGGATGCCGTGAGTTTTTATAAGCTCGGACTGGAGCTGTTCATGTCAGGCAGTTATTTCAACCTCCTGGAATGGCTTACTCACGAGAAAAATAAAAAGGTCTTTGCAGACCTCAAATTCTTCGATGTCCCCCAGACAGTCCGCTCAGCCATAAGACAACTCCGGGGGAAAGGCATCACCTTTACAACTGTCCACGGCAACGATTCAATCCTGGAGGCGTCTGTTAAAGAAAAGGGGGATATTAAGATACTTGCTGTTACGGTGCTCACCAGCCTTGACCAGAAAGACATTGAAGACCTTGGTTTCAATGTCGATATCAAAAAACTTGTTCTCTCACGAGCCAAAAGGGCTCTCGAGATTGGTTGTGACGGCGTGATATCTTCAGGGCTTGAAGCTCATGAATTAAGAGAGTCTCTGGGCGAAAAATTTCTTATCATAACACCAGGAATTAGACCTGTATTAAACAAATCTGCCGATGACCAAAAACGGACAGTGGATGTCGAAGAAGCCTTTTACAATGGCGCAGACTATATAGTAGTAGGCAGACCTATCAAGGCAGCCCCGGATCCAGAGTATGCAGCAAAAGCCATACAACAGAGAATATTAAGGCTCTTTACAGAAGCTCGCTAATCTACCTGAAACCAGCCCACAAGATATTCGATAAAAAGTGAAACATGATGCAGGGCGTAATGTTCTCCGTCTTCATATACAGAAGCCCCATTACAATTGATGGGAAAAAGGTTAGTAGCGCATAGATATTGTTATAAAAAATAAAAATCGGCAGATGTGCAAGAGAAAACAAGAGACTAGTTATTAAAATCCCTTTATAGTTATTGCCAAAGCTCTGCTGCAAAAACCCCCTGAAAAAAATTTCCTCCGGTATTGAAACTGCGAGAAATTGAAAGGCAATCAACTCAGTGCCCGGCATCTTAAATGTCCTGCCGGCATAAAACTCAATCAAGGCGTAAGGAAAAAGAATCGCCAGAGAAACTAAAAGCCCTGCAATAAAATGCCTTCCGGAAAAAGAGAAGTTCAACCTGACGCCTGCTGCCATTGGCAATGCGACTAAGAGAATCGGGATTAGATAATCAAAAAATCCCTGCGGGGCTAAAAAAGACGCAAAGTTAACGGTAAAAACGATGACATAGGCTAAAACTGCCTTTCCAATCAGTTTATTTTGTAATTGTGTTCTCAATATGTCAGCAACAATTCAGGCTTTCAGATGGGGGTAAAGATTTATAACATCTAATCTGATTGGATTTCAAGGAATTCTCTGGTCTAACTGCCTATAAAACGAAGATTTATATTTTTCTGCATGATAAGGCTGCATCCTGATTATTGTAAGGTGGGGAAATCTGCTTGAGAGTGCATCCTCATTAACCCTCTGGTCGTAGCCAAGAGCTACTATATCGGGTTTGATTTCATCTAATATTTTCAGTATATCCTCATCGTAATTTCCCAATATAACGAGATCGGCAAGTTTACAGTCTTCAACATTTTTTTTTCTTGTTTCTTCTCTATGAGTCGGCAGAAAACCCTTGATTCTTCTGACCGTCTCATCACGGGCTACTATAACTAAGAGCGTATCTCCCAGCGACTTGGCTTGTTTAAGGAAGTCAATATGACCGGGGTGAAGATGGTCGAAAGTGCCTCCACAAACTACCTTTCTTATCATGATTTAATGATAATAGAAAATCTGCAAATTTACAATAAAGCTAATAACGGCACACTACGCCCTTGTTTCAAATCATTCCTACTCTAATGCTGTTAGCCTATAATCGCAGTTTACCCCGATGCTATTGCCCCTTCAAATCGGAAGTGCAATTGGGGCAGCGAACGGCTTTAATTGGAATACTGGAAAAACAGTAAGGGCATTCCTTGGTTGTTGGAACTGCAGGAGGAGCTTCCTTTTCCCTTTTGAGCCTGTTGATATTTTTTACAAGTAAAAATATAGCGAAAGCAACTATCAAGAAACTTATTATGGTATTTATGAACACCCCATAATTCAATGTCACAGCACCTGCCTTTTTCGCATCTGCAACGGTCGCATAAGGCGGCGGAGCCGCGCCTTCTTTCAAGGTTAGGAAGAGGTTGCTAAAATCAACATTGCCAAGAAGCAAACCAATAGGAGGCATAATAACATCTGCTACAAGTGAATTGACTATTGTTCCGAATGCGGCTCCGATTATTATTCCAACAGCCATGTCAATCACATTTCCCTTAACAGCAAATTCTTTGAATTCTTGCAACATATGGTCCTCCTTGGTGAAAAAGTTGTGAGTTTCAAGTTGAAGGTTTTTAAAACCTTTAAAGCTTAAACTATTTTTAATGAGATTGCAACGAACCCTGCAGGTTCTCGGAATGACCTATAAACCAGCAGTTTTATATTTCTATCGCTGTTTTCAGGTATAAGTTTCTGGTCTAAGTTAATCATGTTTTCCTTCGACAGGCTCAGGCTGACATGCGAGTCGAACGCTCGACCAGAGAATCCACCCTTCGACAAGCTCGGGGCGACAATGTAACATTTTTAAGTAGAGACAATAATAAGTTTCTGCGTATAAAAATATCTCAACTTTCTGTGCCTTAGTTTACCATACAATTTAGTTTTTCAGGGCTGATAGACCTTTTCCATAGGGCGAGATATTTCTTAAATCTTTTATTATTTGTTTTGTAACGTCTATAACTATGTCTATCTCTTCTTCAGTGTTGTAACGACTGAGGGAAAATCGGATAGACCCATGAATTGCGGTAAAGGGGACACCCATAGCCCTCAGGACATGGCTTGGTTCTAATGAACCAGAAGTGCAGGCGGAGCCTGATGATGCACAAATACCGTATTCATTTAGTCTGAGAAGTATAGCCTCCCCTTCTACAAATTCAAAACTTATGTTTGTTGTATTGGGAAGTCGGTTATTCCTGTCACCATTAACTCTACAATCAGGGCAGTTTTCTAATAACCCTTTTTCGAGCTTATCTCTTAGCCTTGCAACATGATTCATCTCTATGTCTAAAGACCTTTTTGCAAGTTCGCAAGCCTTGCTTAGTGCTATTATAGATGCGACATTTTCTGTCCCCCCTCTTCTTCCCTTTTCCTGATGACCACCAATAATGTAAGGATTAAAGCGCACACCTTTTCTCACATATATAATCCCTACGCCCTTGGGCGCATGAATCTTATGCCCAGAGAGTGAGAGCATATCTACACCCAAATCTTTTACATCTATTGGGAGTTTTCCTGCAACCTGAACCGCATCAGTGTGAAATAGAATGTTCCTTTCCCTTAAAGTCTGTGCAATTTCTTTAATTGGGAAGATTACTCCTGTCTCATTATTGGCATACATTATCGAGACAACAGCGGTATCGTCGTCAAGAGATTTGTATAATAGCTCCATATCAAGCCTGCCAAGGCTATCCACGGGGAGATAAGTGATACGATAGTTTTTTCTCGCAAGCCTCCTGCAGAAGTTTAAGACGGCAGGATGTTCTACTTTTGTGGTTATTATATGTTTTTTATGGGGGAAGGCTTCTGCAGCGCTCATTATAGCGGTGTTGTCGCTTTCTGTCCCACAGCTTGTAAAGATAATCTCGTCAGGGGTTGCGTTTATCAACACAGCAACTTTACTTCTTGCTTCTTCTATCTTTTTATGAAGTTGACCCCCGAAGGTATGCATGCTCGATGGGTTTCCGTAAAGCTCAGTCAGGTAGGGTATCATTGCCTCATAAACCTCGGGGGCAATGGCAGTGGTAGCATTATTATCAAGGTATATCGTTTTCATTGAGCTTCAACTATTATATCAGGGCTAACAAACTCTCTCAATCTCTCTTGTATTCCCTTTATCGTTATATCACCCATAGGGCAACTGAGGCACATGGCTCGTAGGGCTACTGTTACTTTGTTTCCCTCTATATCTATTAGCTCTAAATCTCCTCCATCTGATTGAAGCTTTGGTCTGATTTCTCTTTCTATAATGTCTTGTATCAGGGCTATTTTCTGTAAATTGGTGAGTTTTTTAGGCGTCGTTGGGGCTTTAGGTATAGCCTTTAAAGACCAGATTTCTTTAAGCAGGGCTTCGATATCGGGGATACAGGTGCCGCATCCACCACCTGCTTTTGTGTAGTTGGTTATCTCTTCTACGGTGGTGAGATGATTTTCCAGAGCTACTTTTTTAATTTTCTCTTCAGAGACATCGAAACATTTGCAAATAATCCTTTCCTCAGCATGAATGGGTTTTTCCAAACCCTTGTAATCTGCGATTGCAGCGTCCAGCGCCTCCTTTCCCATCACTGAACAATGCATCTTCTCATCAGGCAGTCCCCCCAGATATTCAGCTATATCCTTATTTGTAATCCTTCGAGCCTCTTCAAGGGTTTTGCCGATAATCATCTCTGTGAGCGCAGATGAGCTTGCTATTGCTGATGCGCAGCCGAAAGTCTGAAACTTTGCATCTGTTATTTTCTGTGTCTCTTTATCAATACTAAGGGTCAGCTTAAGTGCATCCCCACATACAATATTGCCGACTTCTCCCACTGCGTCGGGATTTTCTATTTCCCCGATGTTTTTGGGATGCAAAAACAATTCCTTAAGTTTGTCACTGTATTCCCACATACTAACTTTTTACCAGAAACAAGAGAATATGTCAAATAAAAAAATCATTGATAGGATATAAATTTGAAAGGTGATAGCTTGATTTGAGTATAATATCTTTTATTAGTCTAAGTGATAAGGGGAATTGGATGGAAGAAAAATATCATATTGACATCAAAGAAATAAAGAGACTTGCTCAAAAATTCAGTCTTGATGATATAAATTTTTGTATCAATCAACAGCTTAATGAAGGAAGCAACCTTTGTGAAATCAGCGGAACGACTGAGTATATTATAAGTGAGTTAGCCAAAGCTGAATTCGTTAAACAATTAATGCAAAATGGTTTTTCCATGACTGATGCAGTTCGTGAGCTTGCAAAAAGAATTAGGGCGTTTCATGAATTAAACAAATAATCAGGGTTCTTTTCTTTGCATTCCATGCCCGCCCCAGACAGGTTTTGAGTGTAAATCTCTTAATATTATCCTTCTGCCGGTTTCGGGATTTCTAATTTCCCTGCTGATGATATAAATATTGCCGTCTCTGCTGAAATACTTCGAGCCTTTAACTTCAATCAGCGTCCCTGAACGGAAAACAACCTGGTGTTCCCTCAAAAACCATGGCGGGGCAGTAACTACATGATACATCCTTTTGGAGGGCATTAATTTCAGGATTACAGGACCTCTCTTTTGTGCGACAATTTCAATGACCGCTCCTGAAACTGTTATTTCGGTATTCTCGTCGTAAACATTTGAGAGGTCAGCCTCGGAGCAATGCGGCTCAGAGACAAAAAGGACAAAGATAAATATAAAAAGACTAAGGTAAATCATTTCTTTAAAGAATATATTAACATAAAATGCCAGAACAGGGCAGCCTGAAGGCTGCCCTGCCATCAACGAAAAACATGCATGGAAAATTGTGACTGCGAGGGAAAGGAAGTAGCTCGCCTTTTACATTAAAGTTGCGATTCATTTTTTTCATTCTCATTCTCAGCATCTTCGCAACAAAAGAGGATTTGAGACTCTGGCAAGTCCATACATGTTTTTCAGTTGTTTTTCTGATAATCCCCTTGTAGCTTTAATTGTTAATAAGCGGGGTAACTATTCAATGGTAAATTAAAAACTTAATCCCCCCATTCTCATTTTCTTTTTTCCATAGGCAGGCTGGCAGTAACCACCAGCACCCATGCCGCCTCCTGTGCCCTGCTGCAAACATCTGCCTACACCTGTTACACCAGCTTCTCTTGCAGCCTTCTGGATAGCTATCTTTGTATCAACGATTTCTTTTTGCTTCTGGGAGATAGCATTCCAATCGGGTGCAGTCTGTGCATAAAGAGCTGCCAAATCCGTCCTTAAAGCCAACATTTTCTGCTTGAGCGGCAGTATCTGCTTCTGAAAATCAGCGTATTTCTGAGCCTGCTCTGGCGGTATATTTGCTAGATTACAATACCCTCTGCCGCCGCCCATGCCATATCCAGGACCAAAAGCAAATGCCGATGTGGCTGTTAGCAATAGAACGGCTATAAGGAACATAATCATATTTTTTCTCATTTTTTTCACCTCCTTTTAATTTCCAATAACTTTTTTAAAAAGAGCAATTGCTGTGCCAACAGAGAACTTTTAGACAGAAGTGCTTTAAATGAGCTTTCTTTGCTTGCCTCTGCATTTATACCGATGCAATAAATGCATTATATGGCGCAATAATTGCACCAATGACGATCAATAGTGGCAGGTCCCCAAGCAGCTTTTTCCAAAATGCCTTTGTATGTGTTATATTAAAACCGCCACTTTAAATTGTTTGCCCAAGGGACAAATTTTTTTAAGTTTTGGGCATTTATCTGGCAGCAGAATGGAGAGGTGCTGGAGCGGCTTAACAGGCACGACTGGAAATCGTGTGTGGGGCTAAAACCTCACCGAGGGTTCAAATCCCTCCCTCTCCGCCACTAAAACAAAGATTCTCAGAGTCTTCTTCTAAAAAGTGAAAAGAAATGCTCCTTGAATTTATCAAAAAGTGGTCTGTTTTTCCACGACTCGAGGTCTATCTTTCTAGAATTCTTGATGTCTTCCTCTAATATGTTTATCAAGGTGGAAGCAAAGCCTGCATCGAGTATCCCTATATTTCCTTCATCGTTGTATCTAAATGACTGGAAATCAAGATTTGTTGAGCCTATTATGCTCCAGCAATCATCAAAAACATAGGTTTTAGCGTGCAGTATCTGACCAAGATATGTATAAATATCAACCCCTGCGTGAAGTAATCTCGCAAAGAAAGCCCGTCCAGCGTATGATGCTGCCGGGACATCGCTTTTATCTGGGACGAGGAGTCTTACTTTTACTCCTCGTTTGACGGCATTTACCAGAGTGTCTATCATTCTCCAACTGGGAATAAAATAGGCAGTAGTTAAATTTATGCTTTTTTGAGAATTATTAATGCTGTAATAAAGGAGTTTCCTCATCTTTCTTCTGCTTCTGGCAGAGTCACTAAAAATGGGAATTGTAAGCAGACCGCCTTTATATTTCACTAATTCTGGAGATTCAGATGAGTGAGGCTTCACCTCATCGGCAGTTTTTGGATTGCTGCAAAAATGCTCTATTTTTTCTCCACCCCATGCATACCAACTCTTTGCAAAGTTTTTAAAAAGTTCATACGCTATGGGGCCATCCATGAATATACCCGTATCCCTCCAGCTTGTTTCTTTATGCTTAATGTGCAAGCCGCTATATTCGTTTGCTATGTTCAACCCTCCTGTGAAGGCTTTTTTCATGTCTATTATGATAAGTTTTCTATGATCTCTATGCACATAATGGAAAGGGTTAGACCACTTGAATGGCCTTGATGCCATTATCTTAATGCCAGCATTTTTCATCCCCTTCCAGAAGCTTCTCGGGGTGCCCAAAGAGCCGAAATGATCATAGAGAAGGTAGATTCTGACGCCCTCACGGCTCTTTTCTTTGAGAATTTCAGCAAGGGCTTTCCCTGTCTCATCGTTTCTGAATATGTAGAATGCGAGGCAGATTTGCTCCTTCGCAGCTTTAACAGAGTCAAAAATAGTTTTAAAGGAATCAACCCCTTTCCAGAGGAGTTTCACATTCGAGGCGATAGAAAATTTGCCTCGGAATATCTTTTCTATTGAGTGTAGTGTGAACTTATCAGAGATTTCTGGGTTCATAATTTATAGTAATAAGGTCATGAGTAGGAAGACATTGACTATCAAATCCCTCCTAACCTCCCCTTACCCCCTCTTTGCCCCAGAGGGGCTTTTCAATAATGATGCCTTACTTATGCAATCCTTAGTAATTCTATAGCCTACGATAAGAAGATGGCTATTTTGAAAAACTCAATCTTAAAAATTAGAAAAGGTAAGGTTATTAGTAGATGTTTCTTTTCTGCTAAAAGGAGCAGAAAGAAGGTAATATATTCCAAACTTTTTTATACAGCCAAAATAATATTATAATTATAACACTTAAGCTTTTCTTATACAAAATGGAATTATTACATCCCAAATCGGCGATAGAAATACAAAAGATATTATTTGACTGTCATTGTAAGCACCAGGAGGGGGCATGGCAATCTCATCAGAAAAGGCGAGATCGCTTCCCCTTCGCTTTACTTAGGGTCGCGATGACGAGGTGCTTATCGCTATTTTAGGACATGGACGAAGGTAGTTCTTTGGCAAAGAAATCGTGTCATATCCCTGCTTGAATATTATCTTGGGCACCTGTGAATTTTCATTGAACTTTACCAAAATGAATTGTATTAAAAGAATTAAAGTAAAATTATAAAATTTGTCGATTATAAGAATTTTTATTTTTTCCCCATCACTATATTTTGGAGTAAAAACTGGATAAACAAAAAAATATTAAAATGTTGCTCGACTTAATTGTAAGTCTCAGCAAAAAAATATATCGCTCCATTAATATAATGGAGGTTTGCGGGACTCATACTGTAGCCATCTTTAATCATGGTATCAGAAGCCTTTTGCCCCAAAACATCCGCTTACTTAGTGGTCCTGGCTGTCCGGTATGCGTAACCTCGATAAAAGATATTGACAAAGCTATTGCCATTTCTTTCGTTCGCAACAATGTATTATGCACCTTCGGGGATATGATGAGAGTGCCCGGTGGAAATAAATCGTTATCAGAGGCTAAGTCAGATGGCGCCGATATCAGGGTTGTTTACTCTGCTAAAGATTGTCTTAACACAGCAAAGCAGGAGAGAGATAAAAAGGTTATATTTTTTGCTTCTGGCTTTGAGACTACTGTCCCTTCTGTTGCTGCTACGATATTGGAAGCAGACATCCAGAAGCTTGAAAACTTCTATGTTTATACAGTAAATAAACTTGTCCCCCCTGCACTTGAGATGCTGCTCCAAACAGACAGTGTATCCATAGATGGGTTTTTGCTGCCAGGACATGTAAGCGCTGTGATTGGTGCCAAACCTTACAAATTTTTAGCAGAGAAATATAAAAAGCCAGGAGTAATAACGGGCTTTGACGCTGAAGATATATTATCTGGGATAGCTATGTTACTTAAACAAATTATAGAGTCAAGGGCGTCGGTGGAGATACAGTATAAAAGCGTTGTCGAAGAAGCAGGAAATCAAAAGGCTCTTGCCTTAGTAGAAAGATTTTTTGAGCCTTGCGACGGATATTGGAGGGGTATTGGGGCTATACCGCTGAGCAGTCTGAAACTCAGGAAGGAATACCATTACAGAGATGCAGACCTTATCTTTGCCGTAACAGTTCCCCACATATCTGAGCCAGAGGGCTGTCAATGTGGTTTTGTTATGAGAGGAATCAAGACACCTCCAGATTGTCATCTCTACGGTAAAATCTGCACACCTGAAAATCCTGTAGGGGCATGCATGGTTAGCGCAGAAGGAAGCTGTTCAATATATTATAAATATAATCTATTATGAAGTTTTTACAATTCTGTAGCTAAAGGTTATCTTTGCAGAGCCTTCAAGGGTTGCCTTAACTGAATAGTACTTATCCATCGAAAGTTCAACAGCCCTCTTTACGGCTTCCTCAGAGATGTTTTTCCCAGTTATGACAAACTCAATTTCAATGTCAGTGAATTTCTTGGGATATGATTCGGCTTGTGTTCCCTTAATATTTATAATGATGTCTGTTACCTGTTGTTTCTTTTTTGGAGAACAGATGCCACATCCATCCCCGAGCATCCCCCAAGGCCGATGAGGAGAAGTTCAGTAGGTCTCATGCCGGTATTTTTACCCCCAGAATCTACATCTCCATCCATTATAATTGCGTGGTTCGTGGCAGACTCTCCTATGAACTGAAGACCTTCAACCCATTTGATTCTTGCATTCATCAATTTTCCTCCACTAATTTTCCCTTTAATTGAAGCCTGTGAATTGAAATTGCCTTGCCGTTTTTATCGTCAATCTCAAAGACAACCCCGGATAAGATTCCAGTGCCGCCTGCAACATCATATTTACGAGGCAAATGTGTCAGGAATCGTTGAATAATCTGCTCCTTATCGATCCCAATCACCCCATTTAATGGGCCTGTCATGCCGACATCGGTAATATAAGCTGTTCCATTTGGGAGAATGGTCTCATCGGCTGTTTGAACATGGGTATGAGTGCCTATTACTGCACTCACTTTTCCGTCCATATAATACCCAAAAGCTATTTTTTCTGAAGTAGCTTCTGCATGGAAATCTATGACGATAATGTCGGTATATTCCTTTAGTTTGGCAATTTCACTCTCTGTAGTTCTGAACGGGCACTCCAGTGTATTCATAAATACCCTTCCAGAGACACACAAAACAGCAATCTGCTTTTTGTTGTTAGTTGTAAATATTATACTGCCGGAGCCGGGCACACCAGCAGGATAATTTAATGGTCTCAGAATCCTTCCTTCCTTGGCTATATAAGAGACTGCTTCCTTTTTGTCCCACACATGATTTCCGGTAGTGATAACATTGACCCCGTAACTAAAGAGTTCTAAAGCTGTTTTCTCCGTGATGCCAAAGCCTCCTGCAGAGTTCTCGCCATTGGCAATGACTACGTCAATTTTATACCTGCTCATAATGTTAGGAAGAAAAAACTTGAGTGTTGTTCTTCCTACCTTGCCAACAATATCGCCAATAAGAAGCACTCTCATCGTCTAATCCAATCAATCTTCATATTTTAACCAGTCATTAGGAATATCTAATAAAGTTTAATTTGTCAGTTTGTCAATTTTGCATAAACAGGTTTATTTTGCATAATCTACAAATCTTGATTCTCTGATTACGGTAACCTTTATCTGTCCAGGATATGTCATCTCAGACTCGATTTTGCGAGCCAGAGATTTTGCGACGAGGGATGATAATTCATCGTTCAATTCATCAGGTCTAACGAGTATCCTTATCTCTCTTCCAGCCTGAATTGCATAGCATTTATCGACTCCATCGAAGGACATTGCCATTTCTTCCAGTTTCTCGAGCCTTTTGAGATAGTTTTCGATGCTCTCCCTTCTTGCTCCAGGCCTTGCGGCAGACATGGCATCGGCAGCAGCGACAAGGGCAGATTCGATACATATGGGATCAACATCACCATGATGAGCTAATATGGCGTTAATTACTTTGTTGCTTTCTCCATATTTTCTTGCAATGGCAACGCCGATCTCCTGATGGGAGCCTTCCATTTCATGATCTAATGCCTTGCCGATATCATGAAGCAACCCAGCCCTTTTTGCTAGTTTCACATCAACACCCAGTTCGCCAGCCATCATGCCAGCAAAATATGCCACCTCGAGGGAGTGTTGTAAAATGTTTTGTCCGTACGACTGCCTGTATTTAAGTCTTCCTATGATTTTTACCAGGTCGTGATGTATTGATGTAAGCCCTAAATCAAATACGGCTTTTTCGCCTTCTTCTCTTATTGAATTTTCTACTTCCATTCTTACCTTTTCAGCTATTTCCTCGATCCTTGCAGGGTGTATCCTGCCGTCGGCTATTAACCTGTCAAGGGCGATTCTGGCAATTTCGCGTCTTATGGGGTCGTGTGCCGAGAGAGTCACTATTTCAGGTGTGTCATCCACAACGAGATCTACCCCTGTTGCCGATTCAAAGGCTCTTATGTTTCTCCCTTCCCTGCCGATTATCCTTCCTTTCATCTCATCATTAGGGAGGCTAACGGCAGTGACAGTTGCATCAGCTACATAGTCGCTTGCATATCTTTGAATAGCTAATCCTATAATCTCTTTTGCCTTTTTCTCTGCATTCTCCCTTGCTTCATCTTCAATCTTTTTGATAAGCTTTGCAGAATCCAATTTTGCATCAGCTTCAATCCTTTTCATTAGTTCTTGCTTTGCTTTTTCCGTTGTTAAGCCTGATAGACGCTCCAAAATAACCGTTTGTTCGGTTATTAAATCGGAATAGCGTTTTTCGTTTTCTAGCAATTTATTCTCTCTGCTGATTATTTCTCTTTCCCTTTTGTTAAATTCATTTTCTCTTTTCTCAATGAAATCAAGTCTTTTTTCGATCTGTTCTTCTCTTTGCCTGAGCCTTTTTTCAAGCAAATTAAGCTCCCTTGTTCTCTCCCGGATCTCTTTTTCTGCTTCGGATTTCAACTGATATGCTGAGTCTTTTGCTGATATCAGGGCTTCTTTTTTGATATTTTCAGCCTCGCGCTTAGCTTCATCGAGTAATTTTTCTTTTTCCAGTTCCAGAGATTTTCTCTGTTTATCGAGGTTTTTCTTTCCGAGAAAGAGTAAAATTAAACCTATAGTCAAAACCGCGGCTATTGCGATTAGATAAAATAAAGCACTATTCATAAGCTATATGTGCCTCCATAAATTTATATGTTTAGCAAGACACGCACCGGTCAGAGTCGGCCAAAAAAACAAAAATAGGCATTCAGAGTCAAAGGATTATGAGTTTTCAAAAGTTCCGGCGCCTGTAAAGCTGATTAAGAGCAATCTTGAGGCAGAATTTGATGGATAAGTAATTTAAGAAATGAATTCTTTCTTTGAATTTTTGGGGAATAAATTTTCTCGATATCTTTTTGTTTTCATCTATGGTAACCCTGAAAATGTTTTAACCCAGACCCCTTTATTATTATTTAAGTATGAATTCCCGCTATCCATAAATACTGCCTGTAAACTACCTTGCTGCATCAGAGATATTTTTTATTACCCACCCTGCCGTGAAGTTGAAAATTATCTCCCTGCAGACAGGTGGGAGCACCGAGGATACCTTAGGCTTCCTTCCAAAATGGGGCTTGCACACCGAATATCCAGCTTTAGCTCCCTAAATGTAATAATTTGTAGGAATAACTTTCTGCCTTACACTAACAGGGTAGGCTAAAAGTTCTTAATTATTTATAACAGAAAATATTAGATATTAGCAATATCTAAAATTTCATTTGCAAAATAAGCATGAAAAATGAAAAATACATTAAGTATTGTAATACGACAGGGCACAGTCAACTATTTTGTGTAAATTTGATAAAAAGGCAAATTAGGCCTTACCTTTC
>DAIQAO010000017.1:0-35003 GCA_036781645.1 Dissulfurispiraceae bacterium | reverse complement strand
TTTTTGACATGATTTATAGGGGGTTAAGCTTATGAAGCAAAGAATAAGTAAAATGCAAGATAATATAAAAGGTTTTGTCAGGAAACATGTTAAACTCACCATTTTTATCATCATTGTCCTCTTTGGAATATACACATTTGTCAGCATTGAAGCACTGCATTATACAAGCGCCCCCAGTTTTTGCAAAAATTGTCATCCCGCAGAGAAGGCTGGGCTACTTGGAGAGGTTTATACCTGGCAGATGACAGCCCATGCAAAGGCAGGGATTGAATGTCTTGATTGCCATGGAAAGATTGGCTTCTTTGGCTATATGAAAGCAAAGATAGGTGGTTTGAAAGATGTTTATGGCGAGTTTTTCAAGTCGCCTGAATACAAGCTCGAAATTCTCAGGCATTCATCAGAAAATCCTAAATATGCAGCAAAATTAGTCCCCAATGAGACCTGCCTTTTCTGTCACACCGATTCATACAACCAGAAAATAAGAAAAGAAACTATTATGAAGATAATCTTCACTATGAGAAATGTCGATAAAATAAAAAATCCTGACTTCAGGACATCAAAGGGAATGCCCGATATCCTTGTTGACAATGTTAGTGAAAAAGCTGGAATTGACCCTAAACATAAAACCCATCAAGATAAAGGTTTAAATTGTGTGGATTGCCATCTTGGTGTAGCTCATGGCGGACAGCCTGTAAACAAGCCTAAGAAACAATCCTGTTTTGACTGCCATGAGAAGATGAAGTCGCCTAAAACACCAGACAATTACGACTGCAAATCTTGCCACAGGACTGATGAGAGCATGATTCCCAAATCAGCCATTACCTATGGCAAAGGCAAGACATCTGTAAATTTTGCCCACGACACCCATGCAATGATATCTTCTTGCAAAGATTGCCATCCAAAGGTATTTCCTATGCAAAAAGGGTTAACCAAAATGACCTTTGAAGACCATAGCGGGGGCAAGGCATGTTTTTCCTGCCACAACGGCAAAAAGGCGTTTTCCTGGACTTCATGCGAAAGTTGCCATGCTGAGACGCCGTTTCCACAAAAACCTATAACCTATAAGCAAAAAGACGCTGCGCCTGTTGATTTCAGCCACGAGTTTCATTCCTCTGTTTTTGGATGCAAGGACTGCCACCCAAAAATCTGGCAGATGAAAAAATCACAAAAAAGAATGACTATGGACGCCATGTATGACGGTAAATTCTGCGGAGTATGTCATAACGGGAAAGACGCATTTGCTTCAACAGATTGCGACAAATGCCATATCGAGCCTAAAAAGAAATAGTGTCAAGTGTCAGGGTGGGGCGAGTCACCCTTAAATCATATAAAATTTAAGATTATGAAGGGACAGAAATTAAAACAATTTGCCGGGTAGATTTTTCCCCAAATGCTCATATGCAAGCCTCGTGGCAACTCTGCCTCTTGGGGTTCGTTCTATTAAACCCTCCTGTAGCAAATATGGCTCATAGACATCTTCGAGGGTCTCCTTGTCTTCTCTCAAAGCCGCTGCAATAGTATCTATACCTACAGGACCGCCGCCGAATTTTTCTATCAGGGTAAGTAAAAGTTTTCTGTCTAACTCATCAAGCCCCCTGTCATCAACATCAAGGGCGATAAGGGATCTACGGGCAATCGAGACATCAATTATGCCATCGCCCATCACCTGAGCAAAATCCCGTATTCTTTTGAGCAATCGATTAGCGATTCTTGGAGTTCCCCTTGCCCTCTTTGCTATCTCTAATGAAGCCTCATCATCAATTCTCACATTAAGCAACTTGGATGAACGAGCAACTATTGTTTTTAGTTCATCAGTATTATAGAAGTCGAGCCTGAAAATCACGCCAAATCTATCACGAAGGGGCGAGGTAAGGAGGCTGGTTCTGGTTGTAGCTCCAACAAGGGTAAATCTTGGGAGATTGAGTTTTAAAGTGCGTGCATTAGCCCCCTGCCCTATTATAATATCGAGCGTGAAGTCTTCCATTGCAGGATATAAAATTTCTTCTACAACTCTTGGCATCCTGTGAATCTCGTCAACGAACAATAAATCCCTGTCTGAAAGATTCGTAAGAATTGCTGCAAGGTCGCCTGCCCTTTCTAACACAGGACCCGCCGTAGTCTTTATATTTACCATGAGCTCATTGGCAATAATAGTTGCAAGGGTCGTTTTACCAAGACCAGGAGGCCCGCAAAATAAGACATGGTCGAGGGATTCTTTCCTCATCACGGCAGCTGTTATAAAGACCTTGAGGTTATCCTTAATCCGCTCCTGACCTATAAACTCATCAAGAGTGCGAGGTCTAAGATTAAGTTCGTAAGCAAGCTCCTCCTGATTAGTTTGAGGCGAGAGAGGATTAATATTTTTGTCATCAATACGCATTGGATTATCTTTAACTAGACAATCGGAATCATCGCACTACATCTTATTCCTTAGTCAAATGTTTCAATGCCTCCTTAAGAAGGCTTTCGATATCCCTGATTCCATTTTGATAAGCCTTTTCAAGGGCTTCCTGAGCAATATTTTTTTTGTATCCAAGATTTACAAGAGCTGAGAGTGTGTCGTTAAAAACTGGTTCTTTATCTTTTGCTCCCATCGCCGGTAGTTTTTCCCGAAGTTCAAGTATCAATCTCTGTGCTGTCTTTTTACCAAGCCCGGGCACCCTGCAAAGGAATCCAACATCCTCGTTACATATTGCGTTATGGAAATCATTGGAAGATATTGTCGAGAGTATATTCAGAGCAATCCTGGGACCTATTCCTGAGATGTTTATTAAAGCCAAAAAAATCCTTTTCTCATCTTCACTTCCAAAACCGAAAAGCTGTATCGCATCTTCACGAACATGAGTATGGATATGCAGGAAGACATCTTGATTAAGGTTTTCTATGGCAGATAAGGTGTTAAGCGGAACATGGACGAGATATCCAACGCCTCCAACGTCAATTATAAGACTATCAGGTCTTTTAGCTAAAATTTTTCCTTGCAGCGATGCAATCATAATTGATAGTCGATAGTTAATAGTGGATAGTTAATGGGCTTACCATAACCATTGCTTTTATAATAACAGATGATCTTCGTTTTTATACCATTCACTATTCACCATCTATCATTGGCATGACACAAGGCAAGGGCGATGGCATCCGCGCTGTCAGGAGATAATTTATTTTTAATCTTTAATATCTCCCTTACCATCCTCTGAACCTGTTGTTTATCAGCCCTGCCATAGCCGACGACCGCTTTTTTAACCTCAAGCGGGCTATATTGAAAAATGGGCTTGCCTGTCAATGACGCAGCGAGAAGGACAACCCCTCTTGCATGTCCTAGACTGAGAGCAGCCTTTACTCCCTTTGCATAAAAAATCTTCTCTACTGCTATCTCGTCAGGGTTCAATTCTGACAATAAGTCTGTAAGGGATAAATAAAGTTCTTTGAGCCTTAAATGCAGGTCTTTTTTGGGCGATGCAACAACTTTCCCCGATGTTATGTATAAAATCTCGCCGCCCCTAATTAAATTGTTTTTTTGAATTAATCCATAACCACATGTGATACTTCCGGGGTCTATCCCAAGAATCTTCATGGTATGTCTGACTTCTTAGGCTAGAAAGCGCCCAACAAACCTTTCTTTCTCGGAATATCGAATAAAATCTCCTCGACCATTTGGCAAAGGACATGAGCAAGGGTTATATGGGTTTCCTGCACACGTGGAGTATCATCAGAAGGGACTATAAAGGCATAATCGCTTTTTTTTGCGAATTTATCACCTTTTAAACCGGTAAGGGCTATTAGTTTCAACCCCTTTTTTTTGGCAACCTCTACAGCTTTTAGAATATTTTTTGAATTTCCGCTCGTACTGATTGCTATGGCTATATCGCCTGGTTCGGATAAGGTCTTAAGCTGTCTAGCGAAGACCTCTGAAAAATCATAATCATTTGCTATTGAAGTAATTACAGCCATGTCAGTATTTAAACAGAGGGCTGGCAATCCAGGTCTTTCCAGCTTAAAGCGATTGACAAATTCAGCAGCAATATGAGAGGCATCGCAGGCGCTTCCGCCATTCCCGAAGATAAGCAGTTTTTTACCATCATTGAAAGCGTCAGCAATCAGTCGTGATACCTCATAGATGAGTTCAGCATTTTCAGCTACAAACCTTTTTTTAATACTGATACTGTCCTCAAATGCCTTTATTATTCTATCCTGCACCTTGTTAGCATACCTAAGAAAGAAAATATCCGTCAACCTGCCTTTCAAGTCCAGAAATTATGGACATAGCTGGAGAGCTATACAAAATCAAGACGATGGATTGGAAAGGTTGGCGAAGGATTTTTGTACGACACCTTAAAAAACTCCTTGGAATTTTAGCAAAATTTTCCAAAATTCAGCGACATAACCCCCAAAATAGAGAGAGAACCCTTTTCTGACAATGGGAACAGTTTTTCGGTCATTCTCGGAAGATGTCCTTGCCTTTCTCCGAGGTCACCATCATACCTCACCATCGTGGTGAGTCTCTTGTGATGGTGAAAGCCACCCAAATCTATACCATGTCAAATTAGTTGTTTCCAATGTTTTTTACTATCGCCGATTTTGGATAAATCAATTAATTTGAAGTCATTGCGAGAACCCGTAGGCTTCATGGCAAATCTAATCATAAAAACGGAGATTGCTTCACTCGGCTCGCGATGATAGCTTTCTATTGCCAATTTTGGGTTATTGACAAAACTATACATTGAGGATAGAGGATGAAGCCACAATAAAAAGGGTTCTATTCGACAATGGAAAAATAATCCTCAAACCTGAAAACAGGAATATGCAACCAATGATTTGGACGCCATTGACGGTAACATGAAAAATATTATGCAGTAGTTTATACTATAACAATATAAAACCTATGGAAGATACTATAAGCATAGCCAAAAAAGTCCTCCAGACCGAAGGAGAAGCCGTCCTAGCGCTTGCCCAAAGACTTAACCAAGACTTTGATAAGGCAGTTTCTATTATCTCTGACTGTAAAGGCAGGGTTGTTGTCACAGGGATGGGCAAATCAGGGTTAGTCGGGAAAAAAATCGCTGCTACTTTAGCCTCTACAGGCACCCCTTCTTTTTTCCTTCATCCTGCTGAGGCATCTCATGGAGACCTTGGTATGGTTACCTCACGGGATGTTATTTTAGCAATATCAAACAGCGGCGAGACTGATGAGCTTATCTCATTACTGCCCTTCTTGAAACGATTTAGTGTCGCATTGATATCCATGACTGGCAACTCAATGTCAACCCTTGCAAAGTTTGCTGATGTAAATCTCGATATATCCGTGAAGGAAGAAGCATGTCCCTTTGGCATTATACCGACCTCATCCACCACTGCCGCCCTCGCTATGGGAGATGCCCTCGCTGTAGCAATTCTAACCAAAAAGGGGATTAGTCAGGAAGATTTTGCAAATTTCCATCCGGCTGGAACACTTGGTAAAAAACTACTGATTAAGGTCAAAGATCTTATGACTACAGGAGATGCGATCCCTATCGTCTCTCCTTCTTTCAACATGACAAAAGCCGTAATTGAAATCTCTTCCAAAAGACTCGGACTTACTATTGTTGCAGATGAAAATCGAAAGATTTTAGGGATTATTACTGACGGCGACCTGCGCCGTGGCATAGAAAAATGTGGAAGGGATTTTTATGATATGAAGGCTGGTGAGGTGATGATAAAAAACCCTAAAACAATTGCAGAGGACGAACTTGCCGCCAAGGCTCTCTCAATAATGGAAAAATACTCGATAACATCCCTGATTGTTCCCGATGAAGAAGGAAAGGTCAGAGGGGTAATTCATATACACGATATCTTAAAAACAGGTATAGTTTAAGCCAAAAATCAGCTTTTTATTCCTGAGTAACCCGCAGGACTTCACTCGCCGTAGTAATACCTGCTCGGACCTTTTCAATACCGTCTTCAAGCAGCGTCTTCATTCCCTTAGCCCTGCCCGCTTCCCTTATCTGATTGGAATCAGCGCTTTTAAGGATAAGCCTCCGAATATCCTCATCAATAACAAGTAGCTCGAAGATACCTGTTCTGCCATAATATCCTGTGCCTGAGCAACGGTCGCATCCACTGCCGGAAAAACTTCTAATCTCTGAAATAGTTCCTAAAGATAATAATTCAGGAATTTCCACATAAGATTCGTCCTCTTTTTTACACTTAGGGCATATAACCCTCACAAGTCTTTGAGCTAATATACCCCTGACGGTTGAAGATAATAGAAAGTGCTCAACGCCCATATCCAAAAGCCTCGTTATAGAACTTGGGGCATCGTTTGTGTGTAATGTAGAAAAAACAAGATGCCCTGTGAGGGCTGACTGAATAGCGATTTCAGCGGTCTCAAGATCTCTAATCTCGCCGATCATTATGACATCTGGGTCCTGCCTCACTATATGTCTAAGAGTATTAGCAAAATTAAGCCCGATTTGGGGTTTCACATGAATTTGATTAATGCCTTTGAGTTGGTATTCAACAGGGTCTTCTACGGTTATAATTTTCCTATCAGGGGAATTAATCTTATCCAGAGCGCCATAAAGAGTTGTAGTTTTGCCGCTTCCAGTGGGACCAGTCACTAAAATAATCCCGTTAGGTTTTTTAATAAGAGATATAAAACCCGATAGGGTATCAGAAGAGAAACCAAGCAGTTCAAGGTCAATGACGATGCCCTCTTTACGGAGTATCCTCATAACGACACTTTCGCCATAGATCACTGGAATCGTAGATACCCTTATATCTATCTCAGTGTCGCTGACTTTGAGCCTGATTCTGCCGTCCTGAGGCAGTCGCCTTTCGGCAATATTAAGCTTAGCCATGATTTTTACCCTTGAGACTATGGCAGGCTGAAGTTTTTTTGGCAGGAACTCAATGTCGTGGAGGATTCCATCTATTCTATATCTGACACGCAGTTCATCCTCAAAAGGCTCTATATGGATATCGCTTGCCCTGCTCTCAACAGCCCTCGTAATCAGTGTATTTACAAGCTTTATGATAGGAGCCTCAGAGGCAAGGTCTTTCAGATGGCCTATATCTTCTTCTTCATCCTTGACATACTCAATATCTCCAGTGCCAATGTCCTCTATAATTCTGTTTATATTTTGAGATTCCTGCCCATAATATCTTGTCAAATACTCGTCAATTGCCTGAACATCAGAAGAATAAACCACGACATCTGCCCTTAATGAAACCCTAAGCGCATCAATTGTATCTTCATTATCAGGGGATGCCATGATAATTTTAAGGACATTATTTTTTAATTCAACCGGTATGAAGCGATTCTCCAGAATAAATCTTGAGGAAAGCCCGCTGATGACAAGAGGAACCTTCGGGAAATCTTCTTTGTTGATAAAAGAAACTGCCTTGGCAGAGATATTTATTGGAGCCATGCGTAATTATAACATACCGATGAGACATCTGTAATCACCTAATTCGGCGATAGAACCGCAAATCTGCTGGCATGTCCATCATTGCGAGATCCCTAATGGTTAGCGGCAAACTCATAGTTTAAAGTTTAAGCTTTAAAATTAATGAAATTTGAATCTTAATGCGATACTTAGCTAGGGGAAATAACAGTCTATAGTTTTTTTGGGACATGGATAAATGTGTTTCTTTTGCAAAGAAATCATGTTATATCCCTGCTTGAATATTATTTTGGACACCAGTGAGTTTATTTGGAATTTATGCAATAAAAATTATTAGTATAAGCGAATAAATTCAGCTTTTCTTTGTTTTTTACTCTCAGGTTTGATAATCTCACTTTTGAAGGTCTTATTTCTGAAATAAAGGTACGCACCACCTATTAAAAACGGTTCAAAGCGAATTACCATGTTGTCAAGAAATCCCCAGAGAAATTGCCAGAAAAAAAGCCTGAGTTTAGTTCCTTCTTCAAAACCCTTACCAACAAGCATAGTGGTCAATTGCTCCCCTAACGCTGAAAAAACATAGGCATAGTGTGACATTATAAGGAAAAGAAGAACCTCGGCATAAATCTTTTTTTCCTTAAAAAAAGAACGAACGAAACCATAATTGCAAAAGTAAGTGGGGCATTGAAGGTGTAAGTAAAGGTCTTTACTACTGTTCCCATCAGGAGAGGTGTTGCCATATTTTAAGGGCATAAAAGTAAGTAAGGTGTGTGTGTAAGTGACATGCCCCCTTTTTTGGAATGGAATAAATACGGAAATGTAGGTTTTTAAAAACTATCTGTCCAAATACTGGAACAACATATTTACGCACCATGTCAGAAGACCTCAGAAGGCGTTTTACCGCCAAGACTGCTATGGGGTCTTTCTGTATTATAGAAGATTCTATGTTTTTGTATCACCTCCTTTGCCTGCATTTGATTTTCAAAGAGATTTCTACTAAGGCATTCGTCTCTAAGCTTGCCATTGAAGCTTTCGAGAGTGCCGTTTTGCCAGGGGCTGCCTTTTTCAGTAAACTCGTGGCGTATGCCATGTTTTTGAATGAACCTTTCAAAGGTGAGGCTTCTGAACTCAGGTCCCTGATCAGTTCTGAATTCTGGGGATGCCGTAGAGTCTGAGGCATTCTTCAATGACTTCTATAACCACCTTAGCGGTAATGCTAAAACCTACCTCAATACCCAAAGAGAACCTGCTGAAGAGGTCTTCAACCGTCATTATTTTAATGTGTCTGCCGTCTGTAAAGGAGTCAAAGAGGAAATCTACAGCCCAGACATGATTACAAAACAGAGGTTCTGTAAGAGGAGCCTCTACGGCAATCCGCTTTTTATTTTTACTGGGTTTCTGTCTTTGAAGACTGAGACATTTATAGATGCGGTAGACTTTTTTATGATTAGCATTGACACCGCGCCTGTTTACAGCAAGATGGATGCGTCTATAGCCGTAAAATGTGTATTTAAAGGCTATATCTCTTATCATTTCAGCAAGAGACATATCTTGTTCAGCCTTAACAGAATGGTAATACAAAGTGCTGAGCGGTATTTCAAGGATGTCTGCTGTTTTTTTTGCTGTTATACCGAGTTGAATCATCTTTTTAGCTATCACTCTTGTTTCATGAATGGTCAGAAATTTTTTTAACAATGTCTCTGAGCACCTGTATTTCGAGTTCTTTTTCGGCAAGAATTCTTTTAAGCCTGATGTTTTCGTCCTCAAGGACTTTGAGCCTTTTGACTTCGTTAGAGGACATGCCTTTGAATTTCTGTTTCCATTTCTCAAAGGCGCTTCAAGAAACGGGATACTTACGACATACCTCGGGCTATGAAACTGCCGGGAAGTTCTCCTTCTAAAAGAATCTGTATGATCCTTTCTATAGGATATTTTGTCTGTTTCATAATTAACACCCCTTTTTTGAATTATATCCGTATTTTCGTTGTTCCAAAAAATGGTGTGCAAGTCACTGCAGTATTACTTTGAAGATAGCTTGTGGCATAGAGAAACTGGAATTGTTTATGGGGATAAGACAAAAGATATTTGAACTGGATTTGGCATTTGCTATATAGGCAAGGCAAGAAAATGAAGACTTAAAGGGGGAAGTGCGTCTTGATAGAGTAAAAATACCAGATAAAAACGCTCTGATTAATGTCAGCGGAAATTTTACAGGGCAATTAGATAGGACATAAGACAAAATCTGTCAAAAAACCTTGAAATTGCCTTAGAAATAGTTTTGAAGAATTTCTATATCGGGATTCGGGGATCTGGGTCTAGTTTATATTTTCCAAAAAAAGGGATATAATATTTTATTAAATAGCCGGAGATTAATAGCCTAAAATCGGCGGTAGAAAGCTGTCATTGTTTCGCGCTGGGTCGTAATGACAGTTTTCTATTTTCTATCTCTATTTTTCGGATAGTGATATTATTTGCAAAAGAATTAAATAGCTATTATAATTTTACTTTCTAATTGGACACGGAGGATTTATGGCAAGTGACAGGCAGAAGAAAACAACTGAGGAAGATATAAGGAAGGAAGAAAAGCTAAGAAAAGAGAACCTTAAAAGGCATCTAATCAGGATGCGTGAAGATATAGTTGCTGAGGCTAAGGCTGAAATCAAAAAATTCAAATCGGGAGAAAAAAAACAGATAGTAGAAACAGTCCTTGATGACGGGGACTTATCGTTCGTTGATTTATCCGAGGATATAAGCCTCAAACAGCTCAGCACTCATCGAGAGACTCTTATCAAGATTGACGAGGCATTGCGCAAAATAAATGAAGGAACTTATGGATTATGCGAAGATTGTGGTGATGAAATAAGTGTTGAAAGGTTAAAAATCATCCCCTTTGCAACCCACTGTAAGGAGTGCCAGGAAAAAAAGGAGATGCTCGACAAAATAAGACAATCCGAAGAATTTGCTTAATAATTAATCTTTTCCAAAAATAATCCTCTTGCAGGGGCAGTCTGTCCTGCAGCCATTCTGTTTTTTGCAAGGAGGATGCTTTTTACATTCTCGGCACTCCACCTTCCCCTCCCTATCTCAACAAGTGTTCCAACAATATTTCTAACCATATGTCTCAAAAAAGAGTCAGCTTCTATTGAGAATTTAACGAAATCTCCTCTCATTGAAAATGTCATAAAATCAATGCTATCAAATTTCTCAATCTTTGCAGAAAAAATTGTTTTAGCGACGTTTTTGGCATCACATCCACTACCCCTAAAAGAAGAAAAATCATGGGTACCAACTAAAAATCTAATTGAGTTGGTCATTTTTTCAATATCGAGTTTATATCGGATATTCCATGTATATCTGTATAGAAAAGGCGAGATTATTTTAGAGGTCGAGATAAAATATGAATAAATTTTGCTTTTAGCATCAAAGCGAGGGTTAAATCCAATATCTTTATCACAAACATTCAATATCCTTATATCATATGGCAGGTTGGCATTTAAGGCATTTTGTATAATATCATGGGTCAGCTTTGTGGAAGTAAAAAAGGCAGCTATTTGATTGATTGCGTGGACACCGGCATCGGTTCTCCCCGCAGCAGTCAGTTTAACAGATTCTCCTGTAATTTTTTGTATTGTCTGCTGGAGAATGCCTTGTATAGTTGGTACATTTTGTTTGGATTGAATCTGCCAGCCGTTATAATTTGTGCCATCATATTGTATTGTAAGAGCGACATTTCTCATTAGAGAAGCTCTCAAACTATCTTCATGCTTATGTCAACAGCCCTTGCCGAGTGTGTCAATGAGCCTATTGAAATTATATCTACGCCAGTTTCAGCTATTGTTCTGACGTTATCGAGTTTAACACCCCCTGAAGCTTCAAGAAGGACTTTTTGCTTAAAGTCAACTGCCCACTTATCCCTTATCCTAACCGCCTCTTTCATATCTTCTAACGACATATTGTCAAGCATTATGACGTCCACTCCAGCAGAAAGGGCTTCTTTTAATTCTTTAATATTTTTAACCTCGACCTCGATTTTTAAAAGATGGTGGGCTTGTTTTGAGAGCTTGACTGCCTTGGTTATGCTGCCAGCAATCTTGATGTGATTATCTTTAATCAGTATGCCGTCGTATAGACCAAACCTGTGGTTAACTCCCCCCCCAATTCTTACTCCGTATTTCTCCATAAATCTCATGTTAGGGGTAGTTTTTCTTGTGTCAACGACAATGGTCGGCAGTCCCTTTAATTTACTCACAAAGGCATTCGTAAAGGTTGCTATCCCGGAGACCCTCTGGAGGATATTCAAGGACAGCCTCTCAGCCAGAAGCAGGCTTCTTGCCCTGCCCTTGACTTCGGCTATTATGTCTCCCTTTTTGACAGGAGAACCTTCTACAAAAAAAACCTTTAGCTTCATATCTTGATCTACTGTAGTAAAAACTTGCCTGACAAACGGCATTCCAGCTAAAATAAAATCTTCCTTTGCGACTATATTTGCTGTAGATTGCTTATTAGGCGGGACAACAAGCAATGATGTGGCATCTCCATGCCCTTCATCTTCGGAAATGGCGAGTTTAATCACCTCTTTCACTAAAACTGGCAGGTAAAAAGGCGCAAGCTTGATTTCTCTATCTTTTTTGATGGGCACCTTGATATTATGTGTTTAACTTTTTTTGAGAAGGTGGTATATACCTAATAAACCCCCGGCTATGGCGCCGAGGGTTAAGGCTGAGCGCCAGTCCAGCAAGGTAGTTACGTTGCCGCTTACATTCTTGCTAATCATTACAAGTGAGGCTGTATTGTTGGCAACAATATCCTTAGAAGCTATAACTCCGATGCCGCTTTTGTTGATGGTTGTTTCGCCTGCAGACATCGTAACTGGCGAGAATGTAAGATTGAGGTTTGCAGATTCGCCAGTGCACAGCATCCCGATGCTCTGGTTCATAGAGATTTTTTTGCCTCTCATTACCAGCGACGCTCCCTGAGTAACCTCTACCCTCTCGGAATCCACTGTCAGAATTGCCGCCTGCTGCACCTCAACATGGTTGCCTTCAACAGCCCTAATAGTGCTCTGTCTTATTTTTATAATATCTGCCTCAACTATATCGAGCCCCCTGCCTTCAATCTCTAACTCGCTTTTTTCCATGTAATCCTCTTTATCCTTCAATTGTTTTTAAGATTCTGATACTTTCAGATATTTTCTGACTCTTTTCTAAGAGAATATCAAATTTTTCTCTTTCTTTTTCGATGATGTTGTCTGGTGCGTTTTTAAGAAAGTCTTCATTAGAAAGCTTCTTATTCACGAATGATATATCACTCTCTATCTTTTTTCTCTCTTTCAGAAGCCTTGCCATCTCCGATTTAACATCAAGCAGTCCGCCGAGGGGGACATATATCTCCATATCGTTCTTAACTGTAACAGCAGAATCCTGACTTCTACTGACTTGCTGCCCAATTTTAATATCATGGCATTTAGTTAATTTCATTATAGCAGAAATATTTTCAAGAAGCACCGCCTCCGATTTTTCGGATAGAGTTTTTATGGCTGCATTAATCTCAAGGGCTGGGTTGATATTCAGTTCACCCCTGATGTGTCTGATGCCCGAAACTGCATCAATAAAATAACTCATCAACTCCTCAGCTTCGGGATAAAAAAGTAGTTCATCCGGGTATTTCGAAGCCATTATGCTCGTTCCATCAGAGAATATTGAGTTCCAGAGTTCTTCAGTGATAAACGGCATAAAGGGATGAAGCATGAGCAAAATATTTCTTAGAACAAAAAAGAGGCAGTTCACTACAGCCTCTTTAGCTTTATCAGTCCCCTTATAAAGGACTGGTTTGACAATCTCTATATACCAGTCACAGAATTCATGCCATACAAACTGATAAATACCGCCTGCGGCATCATTAAATCGGTATTCTGCCAGTTCCTTGTTGGTTTTCTGAACAGTGAGGGCGAGTCTGTGCAATATCCATCTGGATGGTAGTTCGAGTTGTTCGGTGTTTTGATAAACTGTGCTATCAGTATGAAATTCTTTGTAGTTCATAATGAATTTGGATGCGTTCCATAACTTATTGATGAAATGTCTGTATCCCTCAACCCTTTTCTCGGAAAACCTGACATCTCTTCCCTGAGCTGCAAAAGCGGCAAGGGAGAATCTGAAGGCGTCTGCTCCATAACGCTCTATCATCACAAGGGGATCAACAACATTGCCCTTCGATTTGCTCATCTTATGGCCGCTTGAATCCCTGACAAGGGCATGAATATAAACGTCCTTGAAGGGCTCTTTTCCCATAAACTTATTTCCCATCATAATCATGCGGGCAACCCAGAAGAAAAGGATATCAAAGCCAGTAACAAGCACACTTGTGGGATAAAATGTCCTGAGTTCTTTTGTATCCTCAGGCCATCCAAGAGTTGAGAATGGCCAGAGAGCTGAAGAAAACCATGTGTCGAGTACATCGGGGTCGCGGATAATATGCCTGCTTTTGCAATCCGGGCATTCCATGATATCATGTCTTTGGCTTAGTGGTTTGACTTCTTTAGGTATCCTGATAATTTTGGAGTGCTTGATAATATCTTCATGCTCCATACCCACATTTCTTAAGTAAGAATAAGCCCCCCCTGAAACTGTATTATTGTTTTTAAGTTTTACAGGTTCATAAAAGATATGTTCAATGACATCTCCTTGTGTTTTGCCTCCGTTGCATTTACACTCAGGGCAATACCAGACAGGTATCTGATGTCCCCACCATATCTGCCTGGAGATGCACCAATCCTTGATTTCCTTCATCCACGCATAATAGTTGTTATACCAAATCTCAGGAACAAGCCTTATATTTCCTTCTTTTACGAGTCTTACTGCTTCAGACGCGAGGGATTCAATCCTGAGATACCATTGCACATTGAGAAGCGGTTCAATTATCGTCTTGCAGCGGTAGCAGTGCCCCACAGCGTGAAGATGTCTTTGTTCGGCAGTCAACAAGCCTGATTCCTTCAAATCTGCTATCACCTTTTTTCTGCATTCATATCTGCCAAGTCCTTTATACCTCTCGCCCGCATCTTCAGACATCTGACCATCTTCCGTTATGACTGATATGAAAGGTAACTGGTGTGATTTTCCAATTATTTCATCGTTGAAATCGTGGGCAGGCGTTACCTTCAGTGCCCCTGTTCCAAAGGAAGGGTCAACGGTCGTTTCGGGAATTATTTTAATTTTCCTGCCTGTAAGAGGTAGTTCAACTGTTTTGCCTATTAGGTGTGCGTATCTCTCGTCTTCGGGATGCACGGCAACAGCAGTATCTCCCAACATTGTCTCGGGTCTTGTGGTGGCAATTGTTATATAGTCCTGTCTTTCCTTTTCCCTTGCATCGGGGCTTAAGGGATAATTAATAAAATATAACTTGCCTTCGACCTCCTCATATTCTACTTCCAGATCAGAGAGAGCTGTATGGCATCTCGGGCACCAGTTAATAAGGCGGTTGTCTCTGTAAAGAAGCCCCTCTTCAAAAAGCCTTACAAAGACTTCTCTCACAGCCTTCGATAGCCCTTCATCAAGGGTAAATCTCTCTCTCGACCAGTCGCAAGCACAGCCAAGTTTTTTTAATTGGTGAATAATCCTGCCTCCGTATTCAGCTTTCCACTTCCAAACTCTCTCTATAAAAGCTTCCCTACCCATTTTATGTCTGTCAAGCCCTTCCTTTGCTATCTCTTTCTCAACGACATTCTGTGTGGCAATGCCTGCATGGTCAGTGCCTGGAAGCCACAGGGCATTAAAGCCAGACATCTTTTTCCATCTTATCAGGATATCCTGTATGGTTACATTAAGGGCATGCCCCATATGAAGGGAGCCTGTTACATTTGGAGGGGGGATGACGATAGAGAAAGGCAGCTTTTCTGAATCGGTCTCTGCCCTGAATAAATTATTTTTCTGCCAGTAGTTATACCATTTATCTTCTACTTCTTCAGGTTTATAACTTTTCTCTAATAAGCCCATGTTTAATTTACCTTTTGAAACTTTCTCCTTATAATTATTTCAACTATGCCTGGCAAGGCATTCTTTATCTCGGCTTCAATCTCATTCATCAATGAAGAAATCACCTCATTAATTTTTTCTTTAAGAATCTCTTCTACTATTGCAGGGCCAATTTCATGCAGGGTTGCGCGTATTCGCTCCCTTAGAGATGATGAGAGTTCTTCTGAGATAGCGGTTTTAAAATGATAAGTGATTAAAGAATCAAGGGATTCAATTACTAAGTCCCGCAGGACTTCGTTATCAATCTGCCCTGTTGATGGGTCTCCTTCACTTGATGCATCTTTTAATGTTTCCTGTGGCGTCAGAGTTTGTTCTTGTTTTAAGTTTGTGGACTCGATTAATTTAGATGCCTCAATTTCCTTATCCACACAATTTGTATCTCTGTCTGCAGGTAGGACTCTGGCAATCGAATCTTCAGTGACTTCCAGACTAACAGGTTGTGCAATAAATAAATCGTCATTGTAAGAAGGCGGTTCATATGTCTGTGAATACTCAAAATTAAGTAACTTCCGTATTTTACCAACCAGTTCTAAAGACTCAAAGGGCTTCAGTATGTGCTCATCTGCACCTACGAGTCTGGCATATTCTTCATCATAGGGCTCATAAGCCCCTGCAAGAAGTATTACAGGGATATTGGAGTTTGCAGACCTTGACTTTATTTCCTTGCAGAGGTGATAGCCATCTAAACCGCGCAATGTGATTTCAGCGAGTATGATATGCGGATTAAAGGAATCTATTTCACCAATAGCTGTTTTACCATCAATGACAGTCTTAACCTCAAAGCCTTCTTGCTGCAAAATCTCTTCGACAAGATTCAAAAGTATTGGGCTTTCGTCGGCAAACAATACCCTGTATTTCATTGTCATCCTATTTTTTCTTGCTCATATAATCTTCTATAGCCTTTTTCAGGGCATCCGCCCCGAGATTTGAACAGTGTAATTTTTGGGGAGGCAGTCCGTCCAGGGCATCGGCAACAGCCTCTTTTGAGATCTTCAGCGCTTCCTCAATGGTTTTACCCTTGACCATTTCTGTGACCATACTGCTGACTGCTATCGCAGCCCCACAGCCAAATGTTTTGAACTTGGCATCTACAATGACTCCGTTTTCAACTTTTATAGAAATCTGCATGGCATCGCCGCATGTCGGATTGCCTTCCATTCCTATGCCATCAGCATCGGGTATCTCTCCAACATTTCTTGGATTTGCAAAGTGATCCATCACTTTCTGGGAATACATAATTTTATCCTCCTGTATAACACTTGTCACCTTCTGACCCCTTACCCCATCCTCCAGAAAAAGGTGACATTTCTCTTAATCTGTTTATTACCTGTGGGAATTCTGTTAGTAAATAATCCACATCTTCATGGGTATTTCCTATCCCCACGCTGAAAACTATTGAGCCCTGAGCAAGGGCTGTTGGTATACCCATTGAAAGCAAAACAGGAGAGGATTTTAAAGCCTTTGAGGAGCATGCTGAACCGCTCGCTGCATACAGCCCTTTCATTGATAGAAGCAGCAACATCGCCTCGCCTTCAATAAATTCAACGACGAAGCTGGCGTGGTGGGGAAGTCTTTCCTGCGGATGTCCTGTCAGATAAACATTAGGAATCTTTGTAATACCTTCGATTATCCTGTCTCTCAGCTTCATACAGTGGTTCATCCTGTCGTTTAGATTTGCCCTTGCGAGTTCTGCAGCTTTTCCCATCCCCACTATTGCAGGGACATTTTCCGTTCCTGCCCTTCTGCCTCCTTCCTGGATACCACCGTAAATCAGCGGCACTATTCTCAATCCTTCTTTTACATAGAGTGCCCCAACCCCTTTTGGCCCATAAAATTGATGAGCCGAGATGCTGTATAGATCAACTCCAAGCTCTTTGATATTCACAGGTATATTGCCTGTTGTAGCAACACCGTCAGCATGGAGCAGAACCTTTTTGTCCTTTGCAATTTTTGCTATCTCTTTAATAGGTTCAATTGACCCTATCTCCCTGCTTGCATGGGTTATTGAGATAAGGATAGTTTCTTTGATGATAGATTTTTTTACTGTCTCGGGATCCACTAATCCATATTTGTCAACAGGAAGCCATGTTACCACAAAGCCCATTTTTTCAAGCGACCTCGCGGTATTTAATACTGAGTGGTGCTCCACCCGAGAAACAATAAGATGTTTGCCCTGTCCCTGCTTTGCAAGGGCTATCCCCTTAAGGGCAAAATTATTCGCCTCAGAGCCGCTGGATGTAAAGATGATTGAAGAGGGTTTAACGTTTATGAGGGAGGCGACTTCCGCCCTTGCCTTTTCAATTGCTTCCCTCGCTTTTATGCCTAAATCATAGACGCTGTTAGGATTGCCAAATTCTTCCTTGAAATATGGGAGCATTGCCTCGAAAACCTCTGGCAGCAATGGGTTTGTTGCAACATGATCTAAATAACACTTTCTCATAAAATCTCCTTGATTGTGAACCTAAAATAAAAACTCATGACCAGCATAGCTTAATCATGAGGAGCACTGAAGGGCAAAATATTATATTAAGCAACAGTTTTTTTGATGTAAAACTTGTAGTAATCCTCCGATTCTTCAATTCCAATAAATTCATTCCCGGTTTTTGCACACCAGCCCGGAATGTCTTCCAGGGCGCCGTCATAGTCTGTAAGAATTTCTAAAACCTGTCCAACTTCAATTTCCTTTATCATCTCATCCAGCTTTAAAAGATGCATCGGACACATCATATATACGATATCTGCGGTGACATCAGCCTTTATATCATGAACAAATTTCATAGTTTAAAGATTAAAATATCCGATTATATTTCTCAAATTTAAGCACTGCAAAGGCTTGCTGATTTTCTTCTGCTATTTTTTACCTTCGATTTTATTTTGTATAAATCCCCTGAAAGCAGGTTTTTGAGTGTAATTGTATTCAGGAAGGCATCTATTTGTTCGCCCAGAGATTTCCATAACAAGTGAACAACACAGGAATCAATTCTTATACAGCCTTCATGGGGGTCAAGGCATGATGTTATAGCGAAAGGACCCTCAAGTTCTTTGAGAATGGAGGCTATACTGATTTCATCAGGGCTTTTACATAGAAGATAGCCACCGCCAGGGCCTTTTACACTTTTAATAAATCCTGCTTTTCGCAATTTATTGAGTATCTGCTCTAAATAAGCAACTGATACATCCTGCTTTTCTGATATCTCCCGGATTGTAACGGGTTTGTCAGGATAACCATTAGCAATCTCATAAAGTGCCCTTACACCATATTGCCCCTTTGTCGATAAACGAAGCATTTTTTATATTAAAATAGTTTACTATATATGTCAAGTATTTCTCCCAAAAACAGTGATAGAAATGAGAACTTAACAAAATCAACAAGATAGATAGGAAGGGCTGGTGAAGGATTTTTATACGCCACCTTAATAAAAGAAATCTTGAGAAACTTTAGCAAAAGGCATTGCATTATTAAGGAATAAAGCAAAATTAAAATGAAATCGTCGATTATAAAAATCCTGAAACAGCCCTTCCCATCGCTATTTTTGGGATTTCTAATCCCTATTTTTTAATATCTCAAAGAAGCGGCTTTTGCCGCAAACCTTTTTCCAGTCACAATCCAAGCAGAAGCTTTGATACCACTCGGCAAATATTTCAGAGATTTTGCCGTTTATTTCCTCCCAGCTTACAGTTTTATCAGGAGCTATTTTTAATAAACTTAATGCCATCTCATCCATATTTTTTATCTCTTCATCGGCATTTTCATCATACCTGCATTCATTATTTTTGAGATGTGGACATTTAATACAGACATCATCAGGCCCACTGCATGTTTTAACACCCTCAATTTTTGCCTTGTTAATGATATCCGAGAGATTTTTTATAAATGCCTCATCATATCCTTCGCCTGTGAAGAAGTTTAGACATATCAGGTGGTGCCCCCTGAGGGTCGGCATAGACTGTTTTCTGAAATTTGCTACTTTTTTCATAGAAGTAATTAAACAATATTTTAACAAAAGTTTCGAAACAGAGATGTGTAGTTACCATAAAATGTTTAATCGTTCGGGTTGATTGCCTGCTACTAACTAACTCTATAAAAGCTTATATAGTGTAGAATATATTAGAAACTCAAACAGGAGGTAAAAAGTGAAGGTTATTTTTCATGAGAGATTTCACGAGGTCTATACACACGACCCTGCTTCGTCAGAAGGAAGGATGAGGTCCATTACCCGCGCTTTAGAGGCTACTTATGAATTTGTCGAACCTTCTCCTGCTTCTGAGACTGACCTTAAACTTGTGCATAGTCCTCCCCATATAGGTTCTGTTGCTCATCAATCTCGTTTATTTGAGATCGCAAGACTTGCCGCTGGCGGAGCTATAAAGGCAGCAGAGCTTGCATTTGAGGGTGAACCTGCGTTTGGGCTTGTAAGACCGCCGGGGCATCATGCAAGCCCTTCGTCGTGCTGGGGGTTTTGTTATTTTAATAACATTGCCGTTGCAGTAAAGAGGCTTCTTGCAGATGGTAAAATCAAAAGCGCCTTTATTTTAGATTTCGATCTTCATTACGGGGATGGAACTGCAAATACCTTTGCCGGCAATGAAGCAGTTGAATACTATCACCCCAGGGGGGAACTAAGGTTAGAATTTATAGATAACATCATGAGAAAACTCGATAAGGCTCGGGAATACGACATTGTCGCTGTTTCAGCCGGGTTTGACAGACATGAAGACGACTGGGGTGGCATGTTGACTACTGAGGATTATGAGACAATAGGGACCTTGCTAAAAGAATTTTCAATCAACAAATGTAAGGGCAGAAGGTTCGGGGTTCTTGAAGGCGGTTATAATCATCTCGTCTTGGGCTTGAATGTCAAAAGTTTTCTGGAGGGCTTCAACGACTGATACTTTAGTTGTTTCATCTTATAAGCACATTTCAGGCATTCCTTATGTTATATATTTATCCCAAATTTGCCGTTAGAGATCCTGAATCAAGGTCAGAATGACAATTATCAAGGCTTTATATATAAAGATGTCATACTGAATTTATTTCAACACTTTTTAGGCATCAAGGGTTTTTAAAGTCTATCGGCAAATTTAGGATAATATTCAAGCAGGGATATGACACGATTTCTTTACCGAAGAAGTACCTTCGTGCATGTGTAAACGTTTGACAGACTTCTACAGTATCGCGTTCGAGGCTTTCGCATCGTCATCAGTTCCATCGGGGTTTACCCGTGGCTTTGTCTCCAGAAATAGCGTCATATCCTTCAGATTGTAGCGTATATAAGAATTTATTTTGGATGGGTATGATTTTATTGTTTATTGATTTTTTGCTTTTGCATTAAATAATTTGCCTTATCAAGCCATCACTACCAAAATTTCCAATTGGATTATAAGAAAAAATTATTTTTTTATTAAAAAATATCATTTGATTTTTTAGTCATTATCTTATATCTATATTTTATAGATGTTATTAACACTTAACTGCTGATTAGTAGGTGTGATTAGTATGGATATTTCTCAAAATGCCGTCTCCATTTCTACTGCCAAATGATGATGCCTCAATACTCTAACTATTTTTCATTGAGATACTTGTTTTTTAAGAATTTCTTACGAATTATTAATCGTCTAAACCATTTTTAATTGAAATAGACAGGGTAGTTGGGTTTCATCACCAACTTGAGACTCTTTTAAAAAATTTTCAGCATAAAATATTATCCCAAAATTGTCGTCAAACAAAATATGCTATAAAAATCAAACGGTTTTTCTAATTGAGGACATTAGAAAAAATAACTATAAAACAACGGGTTAGATCTTTAAATGACAATTCTGGGATTATGAATAATTTAGATAAAGTTTGCTGTCTTTATCCTTTAATCTTAGTTGGATTTTTTTAAAAGATGCGAATCTAAATCTCGAAATTATGGAACAAAGCTTAAATGTTAATAACACTCAAAAGGAGATGAAATACCTGTATTCTTCAAGACTAATTTTTAAATTCTGTAAAAAGGGAGGGTGGTGCCGAAAAATAGATATAGGAAATTTTACAAAAAATACATTATGCAATGGGAATGGGTTTGAGCTGTTTTATCCATCACATATCTCACCAGGATGGCAAGGTGTGATAGGGACATAAAAGAAAGCAGAAATGCCTTCCGAGAAGGAGCGCAAAGCTATTCCCTTTGCGAGAAAAAAATCTATCTCTATTTTCCGGCTGGTAGCTAAGATTTTCTCTTAATAAGGGAATGAAGAAATAATAAATATGGACTATTGTTATTTTACCACTTATCAGTCTTATATAGCTGTCAATTAATAGCGTAAACGCATAACAAGGAGGTGATGTCATCAACGTTTGATTTATTAAGTATAAGGGTGAGATGGGTTTAATAAAGTTTTCTTGGGTTAAAGCTTATGATTGTTAGGAGGGTAAAGGTGGAGGGAAAAAAATCATTATATGAATGTCTTGTTAAGCTTGGTGTCTCAAGAAGAGATTTCATGAAGTTTTGTAGTTCAATGTGTGCGACCCTTGCTCTATCATCATCATTTGTTCCGCATATAGCTGAAGCGATTGAAAAGAAAAAGAAGCCATATGCAGTGTGGCTTGAATTTCAAAGTTGTACTGGCGATACGGAATCAATTCTGAGGGCATCAAAACCTTCAATTGCGCAAATTGTCCTCGATATTATCTCGCTCGAATACCATGAGACTATCATGGCTGGTTCAGGTTATTCTGCAGAAAAGGCATTAGAAGATGTTGTAAAAAATCAAAAGGGCAAATATATTGCCATTATTGAAGGTTCTATTCCTACTAAAGATGGGGGTATCTATTGCGTAATTGACGGCAAGACCGCTGTTGACAGAGCAAAAGAGGTGTGCGGAAATGCCGCGTTTACAATTAATGTTGGATCATGTGCTTGTTGGGGTGGTGTGGCTAGCGCAAAACCAAATCCAACTGGAGCTGTAGGGGTTTCTGAATTAATTTCCGGCATAAAATATGTCAATCTTCCAGGATGTCCAACCAATGTTGAAAATGTTACCGCAACTATCGTGCATTATCTTACCTTTGGCTCGCTTCCCGTCTTAGATAGGGAAAATAGACCTTTATTTGCACACGGTAAAAGAGTTCATGACAATTGTGAAAGGCGCCCTCATTTTGATGCAGGACAATTCGTCAGAAAATGGGGTGACGAAGGTCACAGATTGGGGTGGTGTCTTTATGAAATGGGCTGCAAAGGTCCAATGGCTTATTTTAATTGTCCGACTGTTAAATGGAATGAAGGCACGAGTTATCCAATCCAGGCAGGTCATCCTTGCATTGCATGTGCGAGCAATGACAACTGGGATGTTTATGGTCCTGTCTATAAGCGGGCACCTCATGTGCCGGGAGCTGGCTTCCAGGCAACAGCAGATAAGATCGGGCTTGGAGTAGTTGCAGGCACGATTACAGCAGTTGCAGCCCATGCATTTGTAAGGAGTTTAGCAGGTTATAAGTCAAAAGATAAATTAGCAAAAGAAAAAACAGAGACAGATAAAGCCTGAGGAGGTAATTATGCCAAAAATAGTGGTTGATCCAGTTACAAGGATTGAAGGGCATTTAAGAATTGAGGCAATGGTAGAAGGCGGTAAGATTGTTGATGCATGGTCGTCAGGCACTATGTGGAGAGGGATTGAGACTATTGTTAAAGGCAGGGACCCACGTGAAGTATGGCTGTTTGTTTCACGAATATGTGGTGTTTGAACCACCGTGCACTCCACAAGCTCCGTGAGAGCTGTAGAAAATGCGCTTGGTATAGTAATACCTGATAATGCCAGGATTATCAGAAATCTAATCAATGCGATACAATATATCCAGGATCATGTGATTCACTTCTACCACCTTCACGCCCTTGACTGGGTAGATGTGATGAGCGCCTTAAAAGCTGACCCAGTAAAGACTGCCTCTTTAGCGCAAAGCATATCTAATTGGTATAACTCTTCACCAACCCATTTCAGGGCGGTTCAAAACAAGCTTAAAGCATTTGTAGAAAGCGGTCAGCTTGGTCTATTTGCGAGTGGTTACTGGGGTCATCCTGCGTATAAATTGCCCCCTGAGGCTAATCTTATGGCTGTAGCACATTACCTTGAAGCACTTGATTGGCAGAAGGATGTTATTAGAATGCAAGCCTTACTTGGAGCAAAAAATCCTCATCCCCAGACTTACCTTGTGGGTGGCATGTCAATTCCTGTTGATCCTAATAGCCAAAATGCCATTAATGCAGGCAGCTTAGCCTTTATGAAAGATATCGCAAGAAAATCTCTCGACTTTGTATCTCAGGTCTATATACCCGACCTTCTTGCTGTAGCATCTTTTTACAAGGAGTGGGCGTCAATAGGTGGGGGGGTGCGTAATTACATATCGGTTGGGGAGTTTCAAAATGATAACATAAGTAATACTACGAACTGCTGGTTGCCCGGAGGTTTCATTAGGAACAGGGATCTCACAAAATTAGAACCTGTAGATCACATGAAGATAACAGAAGACGTTGCACGTGCGTGGTATAAATACGGAGATGGAGATGATAAGGCTAAACACCCATGGGATGGAGAGACCACACCCAATTATACTGGACCTAAACCTCCGTATAAATCTCTCCGGACTGATCAGAAATATAGTTGGGTTAAGGCTATCAGATATGATGGGCTACCCACAGAAGTTGGCCCCCTTTCAAGGATGCTTGTGGCATATGTAGCAGGTCACACAAGGGTGCGCGAGGTTGTAGATATGGTCTTGAAAAAGCTTGGAGTAGGTCTTAATGCCTTATTTTCAACATTGGGAAGAACCGCTGCAAGAGGAATCGAGACCCTGTTAATAGCTGAGATGATGCCCAATTGGATAGATGAGCTTGCAGGGAAGATGAAGGCTGGAGATCTGAAAATTCATGCTGATGATAAATGGGACCCCTCAAAGTGGCCTAAACTGGCAAGAGGTTATGGTTTTCATGAAGCGCCTCGCGGTTTTTTAGGGCACTGGGTTGTAATTATGGATGGAGTGGTTCAAAACTATCAGTGTGTTGTTCCGGGGGGGTGGAATTCATCGCCAAGGGATGCAGCAGGGCAAAGAGGACCATATGAAGAGGCTTTGATAGGCACTCCAATTGCGTATCCTGATAAACCAGTAGAAATACTCAGAACGATACATTCTTTTGACCCCTGTATGGCATGTGCCATCCATCTGGTTGATTCGGGTCATAATCCTATAATAAACGTTAAGGTTAGATAGGGGAGGGTAAAATATGGCAAAAAAATTATATGTTTGGGAGTTCCCGGTTAGACTCAGCCACTGGTTAAATATTATAAGCATAACAATCCTGATTATAACGGGCTATTACATTTCAGACCCCTTTTTGCACTCTGTTTCCGAAACCCCCTTAACCATGGCTATAATCAGATATATTCACTTTATAACTGCATATATCCTGCTCGCAAGCTTTATTGTGAGGCTATATTGGTTGATTTACGGTAATAGATTTGCAAGAATAAGAGAGTTCTTCCCTTTTAGTAAAGAAAAAAGGAAAGAAATTGTTGAATTTGCAAAATTCTATACCTTTATGCGCGATGAAGTCCACCACCCTATAGGTCACAATGCCCTTGCTGCTACGGCATACATCAGCGTATACTGCACTATTTTTCTTGCCATTTTGACAGGTTTCGCTCTCTATTCAGAAAGCCACAGCGGATTTTTATGGTATCTGTTAGGTGGATGGTTTTTCAGTATAATGTCAGATGGCACGATAAGGTTAATCCACCATTCTACAATGTGGATTTTAATGGCTTTTGTTATTGTGCATGTTTATATAACGTGGGTAAATGATAATATAGAAGGGAATGGTCTGATAAGTTCGATTTTCACAGGATATAAAATCATTGATGAGGAGCGTAAATAATTTTGTCGGTAGCCATATTGGGGCTTGGGAACATACTGCTTAGCGATGAAGGTGTTGGTGTTCATATAATCAATAAAATAAGGAAGGAGTGCTCTTTTCCCCCTGAGGTTGAGATAATAGATGGCGGAACCCTCGGATTAGACCTCCTTCTTTATTTTGAAAAACATTCAAGGATTCTTATTATAGACGCTGTTGATTTTAAGAAAGAACCGGGATATATCGGCATTTTGAACGTAGATGATATTTTAAAACCTTTCAGCAAAAAACTCTCCGTGCATCACATAGGACTTCCGGACATTTTGTTTGCCAGCCAACTTATGGGAATAAAATCAGTTGCGGTTGTCATAATAGGAGTGCAGCCAAAATCTATTGAGGTCGGGCTCGATATGACCGATGAAGTAAAGAACAAAATACCTGTATTAATGGAACTTATAAAAGTGATATTGGAAAATTGGGATATTAAATGTGTCTTGCAGTCCCCTCAAAGATCTTAGAGATAAACAACCTGCTTGCTCTAGTTGAAGTATATGGAGCCAGAAGAGAGGTAAGCCTCGTCTTATTGCCCGAGGAGGTTGGCGAGGGTGATTATGTCCTTGTTCATGCAGGTTTTGCCCTTAAAAAGATAGATCAAGAAGCCGCAAATGAAAGCCTCAAACTGCTTCGAGAATACGCTGAAGCCCTTGCAAGAGAGGAAGCAATCAATCAGGAAATGGATAATGCAGGCTCCTGAATGGGCTCTTTTCCGGACAGAAATCTGTGAATATTAGCAGCGGCAAGCTTACCAGCTCCCATGGCGCTGATTACTGTTGCAGAACCTGTTACAATATCTCCACCAGCCCAAAGCCTTTTAATCGAACTTTCCCCGGTCTTTTCATTGATAATGATAGTTCCGTATTTTGAAGTCTGAATCTTGTCGAAATTCTTGAAGACCAGAGGATTTGGATTAGTTCCAAGAGCCATTATGACGGTATCAACTTCGATAATAAATTCAGATCCAGCAATAGGGATAGGCTGCCGCCTCCCGTTACTGTCGGGTTCCCCCAGTTTCATTCTTATACATTTCATGGCTATTACATTGCCATTACTATCACCGAGAATTTCGAGGGGATTGGTAAGGAATTCAAATATTACACCTTCATCCTCAGCGTGCCTAAATTCATTGATCCTTGCCGGGACTTCATCTCTTGACCTACGATATATGACCCGAACCTCTCCTAATTCAATGCCTTTAATTCTCTGAAGCCTTAGAGCACAGCGAGCCGAATCCATCGCTACATTGCCGGCTCCAATTACAGCTACACGCTTGCCTATCCTTACAGGTGTATCATATTGGGGGAAGAGATACGCCTTCATTAGATTAATGCGGGAAAGGAATTCATTTGCAGATAGTACTCCTATGTAATTAATCCCTGGAATATTCATGAAAATGGGGAGCCCTGCCCCTGTTCCTATAAATACAGCGTCGTATTTCTCAAGAAGTTCGTCAAGTGTCATAGTCCTGCCTATAACATGGTCGGTTTTTATCTCAATATCAAGACAATTCATAGCGTATTCGATCTCTGAATGAACTATTGACTTGGGAAGTCTGAACTCGGGAATACCATAAGTAAGAACACCCCCTGGATGATGGAGGGATTCAAATATTGTCACCTGATGTCCTTCCCGTGCGAGATCGACGGCGCATGTAAGTCCGGCAGGGCCTGAACCAACTATGGCAATCTTCTTCCCTGACTGCTCAGTTTTAATTAAAGGGCATGTGCGATGGGAAAGCTCATAATCACCGACATATCTTTCGAGATTGCCAATTGCGACAGGTTCGCCCGTCTTTATAAGCACACAGCTTCCTTCGCACTGGGTCTCTTGAGGACAGACACGCCCGCAGATTGCTGGAAGGTTGTTTTTAATTTTCATCACTCTTACGGCTTCATCTATGTTCTTCTCGGAAATGGCTTTTATGAACTGGGGAATAAGCACTCCAACAGGGCAACCTTTGACGCACCCTGGTTTTTTGCACTGAAGGCAGCGTCTTGCCTCTGCAATAGCAATATCTTCCGTATAGCCGAGGGCAACCTCATTGAAATTAGTTATTCTGATTAACTTATCCTGAAGCGGCATTTTATGCTGCAGCTTTTGCAATCTCTTTGTCCCAGCCATTGATGTTTATCCCCTTAAATAGTCTTTTCGAGATGACAGGTGTGTTCCCATTGTTTAATTGCATTGGCTTCTTCATTGCGATATATTCCCTGCCTTAAAAGAAGACTATCCCAAGCAATCTTATGGCCATCAAACTCCGGACCGTCAACGCAGACAAATTTTGCCCCTTCTTCATGGAGCACTCTGCAGCCACCGCACATGCCTGTGCCATCTATCATTATTGTATTAAGGCTGACGACAGTTGGAATATTGAATACCATGGTAACAATAGATACAAACTTCATCATTATGGCTGGGCCTATTGCCCAGACACGGTTAACGTTATTAGTAGAAATTATTTCTTTAAGTGGGGTGGTAACAACAGCCTTTCTGCCATAAGAACCGTCGTCAGTGCAAACAATCAAATCGTCAGAGACGCTTTTCATCTTCTCTTCCCAGAATAGTAAACCTTTATTGCGAGCCCCCATTATAGAAATTACCCTGTTGCCTTCATTTTTCAATGCCTTTGCTATACTGTATATAGGAGCCACGCCTACACCACCAGCAACACACACAACTGTGCCGTATTTCTCAATCTCTGAGGGATTTCCGAGGGGCCCTACTAAAGTTACAAGGTTATCCCCTGGATTTAGCGACCAGAGTTGTCTGGTAGATTTTCCAACCTCCTGAAAAATAACAGTTATAGTCCCTGCCTCAGCATCAAAATCTGCTATAGTAAGGGGAATCCTTTCACCGAATTGAGTAATTCTTAGTATTACAAACTGTCCTGCCTTTGCTTTTTTAGCGATGTGCGGGGCTTGAATTACCAAAAGTTTTATTATATCGCTCAATGCCTGTTTTTCAAGAATTTTATACAAAAAAACCTCCTTTAGTGTTCAATAATATAAAATTTCACAGGTGTCCAAAATAATATTCAAGCAGGGATATGACACGATTTCTTTGCCAAAGAACTACCTTCGTGCATATGTAAAGTCTTTGTGAGACTTCATACTTAGCTTTGAAGTCTCGGCAGTTGGGGCTGCCGCTTCGTCTTCAGCCTCCTTGAGGTTACCTGTGGCTTTGGCTCCAGAAATCGCATCATATCCCTCGGATTGCAAAGTATAAGAATTTATTTTGGAAAGGTATTAATAAAATTTATTATATTGAATGCCTCTATATTATTACAAACTGACTTTTTTTCTTAAGATTAATTTAATTTAAAGATTATTACTTTCGTTCTGTAATGAGCGCCAAGAGCCGTGATTCTGCCTGAGACATTTTTTTTGCCTGATATGAACTCTTTTCATGGTCGTAGCCTAATAAATGCAAAAAACCATGAAGCAAAAGTCTTGCAACCTCATCGTAAAATCTGCTTTTATTATACAGTGACCGCCTTTTCACCTCATTAAGATTCACAACAATATCACCTAAAAAGATAGGATGTTGTTGTTTTATAACTGAGAGATATTCATAATTTTCAAACTGTGGGAATGATATTACATCTGTAACTTTATCCTTTTGTCGGTAGTGGAGGTTTATTTCTTTCATTTTTTTATCATTTACGAATAAAATGCTCAGTTCAATAGAGTTATTTGCTGCGGCAAGAATGAGGGCAAGTTTTTTTCTACCTTTAGTCGATAAACCTTCGGATATAAACAGTTCAAGAGTCTTATTTAGAAGTCGTTTTATCCTCTGAGGGTTTATCTTTATCAATCTTTGGTTGTTTGTTATCAGGATCTCCATCGTCCTTTGCAGATGCTAATATCTGGGTGTCTTGGTCAGCAAAAGTTTTGCTTTCGGAGGAAAAGGTTAATTTTTGTCGTTTCTGATGCCATCCTTTTTCGGTGGATTCTGGATAGGCAATTCTCTTATGGAATATTATGGTCAGGATGTGCGTGAAACGTTTTTTGATTTCTGATAAATCTTTTAGTGTCAGCTCACATTCATCGACCTGTCCATCCAGAAAAATATTGTTTATTATCTTCTCTACCAATGCAGAAATCCTTGCAGGAGTCGGATCAATAAGTGAACGTGATGCAGCTTCAACGGCATCAGCCATCATCACAAGGGCGGCGACTCTTGTCTGTGGTTTAGGTCCATGGTAGCGGTAATCCTCAGGCATTGGCGGTAAATCAGTAGCCTGCTCTTTAGCCTTCTGGTAGAAATAGGCGATGCTGGTTGTGCCGTGATGCTGGCGCAGAATGTCTATTACCACACTTGGAAGTTTATGCTGTTTCGCAAGTTCAATCCCCTCTTTTACATGAGAAGTTATAATCATGCTGCTCATATGGGGTGTTAATTTTTCGTGTTTGCTGATAGTGCCAGCCTGATTCTCGACAAAATATTCCGGCATTTTAATCTTGCCAATATCGTGATAGTGGGCGCTAACCCTTGCAAGCAATGGATTTGCGCCTACAGCTTCTGCTGCTGAGCCAGCGAGATTTGCGACTATTACGCTGTGGTGGTATGTCCCGGGCGCATTAATCATCAGATTGTGCATAAGGGGATGTTCAAGGTCCAAGAGTTCAACAAGGCTGATATCTGTCGTAACACCAAAGACATACTCAATAAGAGGCAAGATTATCAAAACTATAGCAGCAGCGATTATTCCAGAACTTGCCGCAAAAAAGATTGCAGAGAACGCTGATGGCGAAAAAAAATCCTCTTTTATAAGATGAATAATCACTACGGTGATAATATTGACAGCGCTGACATAAAAGCCGCCTTTAATAAGGGATGAACGCTTTTTGCAATTTATGGCGCAAAAGGCTGCCGTTAAGCTCCCGATTAAGCCGTATAGCATATATAATGGTTCGTTTACCCAGATTCCTATTATGAGGCTTACCACAAAGGAAAAGATAATAGCTGTGTGAAAATCAAATATAAGGGTCACTAACATTGCACCAAGCGGAATTGGTATCCCAAAGAGATAGCTGCTGCCATCAGGAAGGTTAAGTCCTCTCTGGAGGGCTTCGTTCAGATATGCAAAGAAGCGGCTGAATAGGAGAGTTGTTGTTATAAGTATTCCCAGAAGGAATAACATTTTGTGGTTTTTCTGGTAAGCTGGTTTGTAGCGTTTTATGTCTTTATAGAAAAGGAAAAGAATAATCGAAATCAGAAGAAAACCACCTAAAAAACGCTCAACTGATATTTTCTCTTGAATAATTACTGCTAAAAGAATGCCAAAGCATAACATAGCCGATATTATGCCTATCGCATCCTTGTTGGTTTGTCTGTATTGTCTCAGGGACTCAGGGATGTTTCTTATTTTATTGAGGATATTACTCTTCGGATGTCCGTTTTTCGTATCTTTCATAAGCCTTGACGATTTCCTGCACGAGTTTATGTCTCACTACATCCATTTCCGAGAAATAGACAATCTTGATATCTTTTACATCCTTAAGTATTCTGGCAGCTTCTATTAGACCTGACTTTTTGCCGGGAGGCAGGTCTATCTGTGTAATATCTCCTGTTATTATTGTTTTAGAATTGAACCCGAGTCGTGTGAGATACATCTTCATTTGCTCGGTTGTTGTGTTCTGCGCCTCATCGAGGATTATAAACGAGTCATTGAGTGTTCTGCCTCTCATGAAGGCGAGAGGGGCAATCTCTATATTGCCTCGCTCAATGAGCTTTGTAGCCCTGTCAATCTCCATCATGTCAAAAAGCGCATCATAAAGGGGTCTCAGATAGGGGCTGACCTTTTCTGCAATATCGCCGGGCAGGAACCCCAGCTTCTCGCCTGCCTCAACAGCTGGCCTTACCAACACAATTCTTGAGATTTGTTTTGAGAGAAAGGCGTTTATCGCCATTGCCATGGCGAGATAGGTCTTCCCTGTTCCTGCCGGACCTATCCCAAAAACAATGTCATAATTATGGATTGCCTCTATGTATAATCTCTGATTCTCTGTTTTTGGAATGATAAACCTTTTCTTTGATGAAACAGGTATGCTGCCAGCAAAAAGGTTTTTAACAGATATATCCTGCCCTTCTGAGAGCGATTTAACTGCTGATGCGATGTCCTCTGGCTTAAGTATGTAGCCGTCTCTGTTTACAGCCCTTATTTCCTGAATAACCTGTTCTGCCTTATCAACATTATTTCCCTCACCCCTTATGATAAGCTTGTTTCCTCTTACGCTTACGGAGACTTCCATTAACTCTTCAATAATCTTGAAGGTTTTATCTGCCCCGCCGTGCACAAAGGGGTATTCTTTAACTTCGTCAAGTTCGAGTTCTACAGTTACCGTAAATACCTCCGTATTGTTATGCTCTATATTATATTATAACTGTTGATATTAGATTTCTGGTTTCAGTAATATTCACAGAAATTCTAACATTGATTTTCATATCATGATATTATCAATAGGTTTATAAGCTTATTGGACATTAGAATTATGCTGTGCCTTCATATCCGTCCAAAATAAATTCTTAATATACTTCGCAATCCGAGGGATATGATCCGATTTCTGTAGCCAAAGCCACGAATAACCTCAAGGAGGCTGAAGACGAAGCGGAAGCCTCGACTGCCGATACTTCAAAGCTAAGTATGAAGTCTCTCAAAGGCTTGACATGCAAGCAGTTAGTTCTTTGTCAAAGAAATCGTGTCATATCTCTGCTTGAATATTCTTTTGGACACCATTGCTGCGCCTTATAAAATAAGCATAGCATCACCATATGAGAAAAATCTATAATTCAGCGCAATAGCCTCTTTGTATGCCTTGAATATCTTTTCCCTGTCAGAAATAGCCGAAACGAGCAAAAGAGGCGTTGAGCGGGGCAGGTGAAAATTGGTGATAAGGCAATCAACCCCCTTAAAAATATGACCAGGGCGGATGAAGATATCAGTATAGCCGATGATAACACCGTCATTGCAGCCTGAAGAAGGAGATTTTTTGTATTGTCCACTCATAAAGCCTTCTATTGCTCTTGTTGAAGTAGTGCCGACAGCGAAAACCCTTTTACCTCGTTTTCTAAGATCCTTGATTTCCGTTTCCAATGAAGTTTCTATCTCGAAAAATTCGGCTTCCATTTTGTGATTGTCAACATATTGAGACCTGATGGGTTTGAATGTTCCCACCCCCACATGGAGCGTTAATGTTCTAATATGAACGCCTTTTTCTTTTATTGCCTCAATAAGAGCAGGAGTAAAATGCAAACCTGCCGTTGGTGCAGCTATAGAACCAGTTTTTTTTGCATAAACAGTTTGATATCTTGATAAGTCCTCATTATCGGGATGGCGGCCTATGTATTTTGGTAGAGGCATATGTCCATAACTCCAGAGCGCCTCATAAATTTCAGTTGGCTTGATATCTAAAAACTTAAGCAATTTCTTTCTGGCGGAAGGTTCTTCGCTGCTGGTTTCAATCATGACCTTCGCCTTTATATCGTCCCCGAACGATATAATGCCCTCATATTTGCCCCTATACATAACCTCCCACATATTTTCTTTAAGGCACTCTTTTACGAGAAGAATGTCTATCTTTCCACCAGACGCCTTCCTTGCAGCAATGAGAGCTGGGAACACCTTAGTATCATTCATCAGAAGCATGTCGCCTGTATTCAGGTATTCTGGTATATTGTAAAAATGTCTGTGTTCAATTTTGCCATCAGGATGAAGAATCAAGAGCCTTGAATGGTCTCTTTGATCGGCTGGTCTGGAGGCGATTAGTTTTTTGGGCAGAGGGAAATCAAACTCATTAATCAGCATTCGATTTAATTATAGCCCCAGGATAAAACTTCAGTAAGATTTCGCGGTAATTTTTACCTTCTTTTGCCATCTGCTGGGCGCTCCACTGGCACATGCCTACCCCGTGCCCGTATCCCTTGCCCTTAATAATGAAAAAATCGCCGTCTCTGGATAAATCAGTTATCATGGTGCTTGGCAGCTTATCCCAACCGAGATTCTTCCTTAAATCTTTAGCAGGATAGAGGATTTCGGAGTTGTCTGTTAATATTTTTAAATCTCTTACGCGGTTTGTTATAGTTTGAGAATGAGGTGTTATATCTTTAATTTTATTTAAGTTAATAGCTTTTTCAATATCTAAAACCGGTATTCTTTTTTCCCATACAAAATAGGGAGACAAGTCAGGATTTGTTTCAACAGGCTTTAAATATGGCAGGTTTTTGCCGAAAACTTCCATACAGTCTTCTGTCTGCCCAACACTTGTTGAGTGGTAAAAGGCGATTATTGGAGAGCCTTCGTATGTTAGGATCTCACCTTTTGTTTCGTTTACAGCCTTTTTAATATTTTCTGATATTATATCCCCCCTGAAAACCTGATGTAAAACTGATGATGTTAGATGATATGACATTTTGTTTGGGGTGTTATTTTTCTTTTGGTACAGGGCGTAAGTTCTTGAAGCGACAGCCTGGGCTTTGAGAGCCTCATCTTCCCATTTAGAGCCAACCTCAGCAGCAACGACACCCTTTAAATAATCTTCTATGGGAAGTTCGTTTATTAAATACAGACCGTTTTTGCCTCTCCAGACCTCTAATATGCCAGAGTATTTCTTGCCCTGAAATGTAACTTCTCCTTTATTTACGCCGATTTTCTCGACTTTCTCATCTTTGTGAGGGATGACAGGGTTTTTAGGGTCAACAATCAGCACCCTTATAGTTTCCTGTGCATGTGAGAAGGAAGAAAAAATAATTAATGTCAGCAAACAACTAATTATTGAAGCAATATAACAGATTTTCCGTGAAACGGACATTATTACCTCCTGAAAAACAACCAAAGAATAAACGTCAATAATATGCTTAGGATTATACTTGTTGCAATCGGGAAATAGAATGTAAAATTCTTTCTCTGGATTAAAATATCACCAGGCAACCTGCCAAACCAAGATATTTTACCAGAAAGGATTAATAAAACTCCAATTGCTATAATTACAAATCCAGTTATTATCAGGATTTTTCCAATGTTCTCGATGCCGTTCATCAGGTTTTTAGATATCTCTCCATCTCTGAATATATGCATCCGCAATATTTCTGTCTGTATAAGTTCAATTTTTTGCCTGTCTCCCAAGAAGATCTGAACCCGTTTCTGAAGTCTTCCATGAAAAACTCAACAGAGTATTTTTTGCCTGCCGCCCTTCCAATATCTATAATCATATCAAATTTTTGATAGGGACTTATGAGCAGAGAAGTGGTAAAAGCGTCAAACGATTGGTTGGCTGCCGTCTTTGCTGTCATTTCTAATCTTATTTTATAGCAATATCCACACCTGTTTTCTTCATTGCCAGCAACATTTCTTAGGTATTCTATGAGCCCGTAATCATCTATATACTGGACATCAAGATTCCAGAGCATATGAAGCCTTTTCAGTGCGTCAAGCCTGTTTTTATATTCCATGTACGGGTGGATGTTAGGGTTAAACCAGAGGCATTTGACAACCACTCCCCTTTCAGTCATAACGGATAAAGGATAAATAGCACAGTTGGCGCAGCATATATGCATGAGTATTTTCATTTGAGGCATCAAGAAATTTTATTTAATTTTTAATTTTAACTTTTTAATGGCTTTAATGTCCAAAGGTTGAATAGTCTCAAATT
>DAIQAO010000016.1:0-35375 GCA_036781645.1 Dissulfurispiraceae bacterium | reverse complement strand
CAAGCTCTTTAATTATGTAAGATTTCCTTACAGAAATGCTAAATTTGTTGTTTCTCGGTAGGATTTTGATTTTAAGAGTGGAAACCCAATTACACAAAAACTGCACAATTTAGGAGTTAGTAGGTGAGTTTTATACAGCGGAAACCCTTGATAATACTTGATGAGCCGTGGAGGATTCGAACCTCCGACCCGCTGATTAAGAGTCAGCTGCTCTACCAGCTGAGCTAACGGCCCATATCTCGAACAGACGCGGGTTAATAGCTTACATAAATTTCCTTGTTTTAGTCAAGATTAAAGCCAGTCCACAGAATAGCGATAAGCACCTCGTCATTGTGAGCCGGAGCGAAGCAATCTCGCCTTTTCTGACAAGATTGCTACGAACCCTATGGGTTCTCCTAATGACCTGTAAATAATAGGTTTATGATCCTATCGCTATTTTTGGAGTCCTATCTATCTTCTTAACTTTACAGCGCTTTTTAGTTCTATCGCTGATTTCAGGTCAGTCCAAATAGGCTAAAAGGCTAAAGTTGAAAGTTTTATAACCTTAAACTATGTAAGGAAAGCCGGTGAGGGGAATTGAACCCCTAACCTTTCGATTACGAATCGAGTGCACTGCCTTTGTGCTACACCGGCGCTTCAATCAGTGTCCTAAGAGTGTGTTAATTATATCATATGGGTTTTTCTTTTGAAAAAAAGTGATATCAAAAGTTTTAAGACAAAAAGTTCTTAACCCTTGTTTGATAATGTTTTGCTCTAATTAAACTTGCCTTCCAATTTTTTTAAATCCCCCTTTATAAAAGGAGGAAATATTATTGGTCCACTCTTTGAAAAGAGGGGGTAGGGAGATTTTTATGGGCGTATATTTTTATAAAAGATATTTTTACTAAAACTTTTGGCATTATCAAAAAAATTAAGGGCTGCACGAGGCAGCCCTTATGTCAACAAAAAACCTGATATATAATTTTAGAATACGCCTTTGACCTTGCCAGTATCTACATCAACATCCACTCTTCTGTATGCAGGATCTGATGCTGTTCCGGGCATTAATGTAATTGTGCCTGCAACTGGAACAACAAATCCGGCGCCTTTATAGGTTAAGATATCACGGATGAAGAGTTTCCAGCCCTTAGGAACGCCCTTCAACGCGGGGTTATCGGACAAACTAAGATGCGTCTTAACCATGCAGGTGCCAAGCTTTGCAAACTCTGGGTCAGCTTCCATTCTTTTTGCCTTTGCAAGTGCATCAGGCGAGTATTCAACTCCATCAGCGCCATAAACTTGTTTGGCTATAAGTTCTATCCTTGTTCTAAGCGGGGTATCAAGTTCGTATAGGAACTTAAAGTCATTAGGCTCATTGCAGGCATCCACAACCGCTTCAGCTAACTCTACTGCACCTTCGCCGCCATACTGCCAGTGTCTTGAAAGGGCTACTCTGGCTCCTGCAGCTTCGCAGATGCGCCTTACAGCCTTGATCTCGTTATCTGTATCTGTATAGAAGGCGTTGATGCAAACAACTGGGTTTATTCCAGATTTTTTGACTATATTCACGCAATGGAGCAAGTTTTCAGTTCCCTTCTCCACCCAGCCGACATTTTCCTGCATGTATTCCTGTGGAATTGGCTTGCCTGGAACTGGAACTGGCGCACCGCCATGGCATTTCAATGCCCTGATGGTAGCTACTACAACGGCAGCATTGGGTTTGAGTCCTGAGAAGCGGCATTTAAGGTTCCAGAATTTCTCAAAACCAATGTCTGCAGCAAAACCAGATTCCGTTATATGATAATCGGCTAATTTTAGTCCCACTCTATCAGCAATGATTGAAGATTGACCAATTGCAATATTGGCAAATGGTCCTGCGTGAACCAATACTGGCTGCCCCTCCAGTGTCTGCATGAGGTTAGGGTTAAGCGCCTCAACCATCCATGCGGTCATAGCACCAGCTACCTCAAGGTCTTCTGTGGTAATAGGAGTCCCACTCTTAGAATAAGCAACGACTATTCTGCCCATTCTTTCTCTCATGTCTTTGAGGTCTTTTGCTACCGCTAAGATTGCCATAACTTCTGATGAAACAGCAATTGCAAAACCTGAATTCATCATGAAGCCATCAGTTTTGCCTCCGATGCCGATTATGATGTTCCTTAATGCCTGCGCGCAAAAATCGATGACCCATTTCATCTCGACATTGCGCGGGTCAATATTGAGTCTTTTTAATTTGCGCTTTGCAAGCTGTTCATCTGTATAATTGAATTCGTGCTGCATCCTTGATGTTAATGCAACCATTGCAAGGTTATGGGCATTCATGATGGCATTTAGGTCGCCGGTAAGTCCCAATGAAAACGGTGTGAGGGGTATGCATTGAGCCAAGCCTCCGCCTGCTGCAGAGCCCTTAATATTCATGGTTGGTCCGCCTGAAGGTTGGCGAATTGCAGCGATAACCTTTTTACCTATCTTGCCGAGCCCCTGTGTCAAACCCATTGTTGTCGTAGATTTTCCTTCGCCGAGCGGGGTAGGAGTAATAGCGGTAACATCGACATACTTGGCATCGGGTTTGTCTTTCAAACGGCTAATAACTTTTTTGAAGTCGATTTTAGCAATGTAATGACCATAAGGTAAAAGCTCCTCTGGCAAGAGTCCCAGTTCATCAGCGATATCGCTGATTTTCCTCATGTGTGCTTCTGCAGCCTCAGCAATCTGCCAATCTGCATGTTTCGTTGGATCAGGTAACGATGGCATTTTAAAACCTCCTATTAAGTTTAATATAAGCTTAAAAAAAGCTAATTGGAAACAACCTCAATTTTTACAGATGAGACCTTGAACTCCGGCGTCTTTGTTACTGTATCTAATGCTGCGTCGTTAGTAAGAATATTTACAGCAGCATCAGCATAATGCATCGGGATAAAAACCTCGCCTTTTTTGACGGCATCGGTTATTTTTGCTTTGAGTGTTACATTGCCTCTCCGTGAAGAAACCTTAACGAGTGCATTATCCTTAACACTGAGACTGGCGGCGTCGTCAGGATTTATCTCTATATAAGGCTCTCCCGCAATAGCCTCAATGGCTTTCACTCTCTTAGTCATTGATGCGAAATGGTAGTGGAACAGATTTCTGCCATTTGTGAGTATGAAAGGATATTCTTTGTCAATGTCTTCTTTCGCAGGCTGAAATGGAACGATGGAGAAGTGCGGTTTCCCTTTGGGGAAAACATTATTTTTATAAAGGTATTGTGTGCCTTCATGTTCTGGTGTAGGACATGGCCATTGTATGCCTAATTTCTCTATCCTGAAATAATCAATGCCTTTGACTGCGGGCCAGACGCTGCCAAGCTCTATGAAGACTTCCTCAGGATTAGCGTAATTCATGGGATACCCCATCCTTTTTGAAAGTTCTGATATTATCCATATGTCATCTTTTGCTTCACCAGGTGGCTCAACGGCTTTTCTCACTCTTTGCACCCTTCTCTCAGTATTATTGAATGTGCCATCTTTTTCTGCGTAACAAGCAGCAGGAAATACTACATGGGCTTCCTTGGTTGTGTCGGTAGGGAAGATGTCCTGAACTATAAGCAAATCCAGATTTTTAAGAGCCTTTTTGGTGTGAGCAACATTTGCGTCACCCAAAACGGGGTCCTCGCCCATTATATACATTGCTTTAATATTTCCTTCCAGTGCTTCGTGCATCATTTCAGGGGTCGTAAGTCCAGGCTTAGCTGACAATGCCATTCCCCATGCCTCTTCAAATTTTTTCTGCACCTCAGGTAATGCAACAGGTTGGTAACCAGGATACACAACAGGGAGACATCCCGCATCGCAGGCGCCCTGAACATTATTTTGTCCTCTAAGGGGGTTGATGCCTGTAAACTCCCTGCCAATATTGCCTGTCAACAAAGCAAGATTTGCTAAGGTGTTTACATTTGCAGTACCATGTGAATGTTGGGTAATCCCCATAGCATAGTATATTGCAGCCTTTCTCGAACTACCATAAATCCTTGCTGCTTCTATAATCTTTTCCTTTGGCACACCTGTGAGTTTTTCACCCAACTCAGGGGTAAATTCCTCGATAAACTCCCTCCACTTATCAAAATCCGTTGTGGCATTGTCAATGAATTCCTGATTATGTAGACCTTCCTTATATATGACATGGGCTATGCTGTTAAATAGGGCAATATCGGTCCCTGGCTTTTGTTGCATATGAACAGCCGCAAATTTAGACATAGAGATTTTACGCGGGTCGGCGATTATTATTTTTGCGCCATTTTTATAAGCCTTTATCATATAATTGGCTATCACAGGGTGAGCTTCTTTCGTATTTGAACCTGTAATAAATATTACATCATTTCCTTCTATCTCTTTTAGGGAATTAGTCATTGCACCTGAGCCGAATATGGCAGCCAGACTGGCTACCGTTGGGGCGTGTCAGAGACGGGCACAATGGTCTATGTTATTGGTGCCAATTGCGGTTCTGATAAATTTCTGAAAGACATAATTAGACTCAGTCGTAGTTCTTGCGGATGCCAAGCCGGCGATTGAGTCCGGACCATGAGCTTTTTTGATTTCAGACAGCTTATTGGCGGCATAATCAAGGGCTTCATCCCAAGTGGCTGGCTGGAGTTCGCCGTTTTTGCGTATTAGTGGTGTTGTGAGCCTTTCAGGGCTTGAGACAAACTCAAATCCAAAGCGACCTTTAACGCAGAGCAGGCCATTGTTGACGCCTTTGTCAGGGCTTGAGGTTACGCGGATAATCTTATTATCTTTAACATTTAAGGTTATTGTGCAACCAACCCCACAGTAAGGACAGATTGTATCAACTTTTTTAACTCCCTTTTCTCTTCCCTTCATCTTCCAAGCCTTACCAGTAAGAGATGAAGTTGGACAGACGCTCACGCATTGACCGCAGAACTCGCAGTTCATGTCCTTGCCATCATGTGTAGTGATTTTCCCTTTTGGGTCGCTTTTGTCAAAAGCAAGAGCCCCAACGCCCTGCACATCGCTGCAAATCTTTACGCACAAGCCGCATTTGATGCATTTTTCCAATTCCCATTCAATGAATGGATTGTTGTCTTTGCGGTAAGCAGCTTTTTCGGCTTTAACCTTTGTGATATCAATATCATAAAGATAAGCCATTTCCTGCAAGTTACAGTCGCCAGCGCGCTCGCAAACCATGCAATCGTTAGGATGATCAGCAAGGATTTTCTCAAGGTTTGCTTTTCTTACTTCAAATATCTGAGGCGAAGAGGTGATAACCTCCATGCCATCTTTGACTTGTATGAGACAGGAGTAAACAGGTTTAGCCTGTCCCTTGACCTCAACTGCGCAGAGCTTGCACCTGCCAGAAGGAGATAATCTGTGGTCATAACAAAGGGTGGGAATATTGATGCCAAGCATTTTCGCAGCCTTGAGGATAGTTGTTTTTTCAGGAACTTCTATTGTTTTTCCGTCAATCGTAACCTTTAGCATATTAAAAATACCTCCATATTTAAAATGAAAACTATCAGTAATTTACTGCGTATAAGAGCACCTTATAATAAAATTTTGAATAAATGCTCCTCAAACAATTTCGGCGATAGAAAGTTATCGTTGCGAACGGGGCAAAAAGCTGCAAACTACGAGTTCCAAGTTTGAGGTTTTTATTTAAATGGCTTTAAACTTTAAACCTTAAACTTAACTTACGAGATTGCCACGAATCATTCGGATTCTAGCAATGACCTATAAATGAACCCGATTATGGTTCTATCGCTGAATCTGTCCCTCATCCCCCATGCCTCAATCGGGGTGGTATGTGAGAGAGGATTAAAGCATTTATTAAATTGAAACTATCTGGAAGTTCCTAAATAATCCCTGCAATCTTGCGAAGACTCATTTACCCTTTATCTATGCAAGATAGAAAAATACGTCATCTGAATAATCATAATTTTTATAGGATTCTATAACGTTAAGATATACCGCAAAGATAATACTATAAAGCATTAAAAAAGTCATATTAATATTTCTCATAAAATCATAAGCAAAGTTGACTTTTTCCCTATGATATTATAGCGAGACAACACTGGTATCCAAAATAATATTAAAGCAGGGATATGACACGATTTCTTTGCCAAAAAACTACCTTCGTATATGTGTAACCATTTGACAGACTTGCAATATCGGGGTCGAGCCTTCCACTTCGTTTTCAGCCTCATATAAGTTACCCGTGGCTTTGGCTCCAGAAATCGCATCATGTCCTTGCGATTGCAAAGTATATTAAGAATTTATTTTGGATGGGTATGGTAAGACATGTTATCATTGATGAAAAAGGTTTGGTTTAATTTCAAAAAATGAGCGTTAGCGAAGATTTGTTTGGATGCGCCTCAGAGTTGATGAAGTTCCGTTTTAGCGGCATAAAAGTTGCCGTCCGCCTCAGCAGCATTGTCGATGATTTAATTCTTGATGCCTTCAATTCTGTCTTCGAGAACTACTTTAAAAAAGCTGATTTTAAACGAAGCGGGATAGCCGTTCTTGCCGTAGGTGGCTACGGGAGGCGGGAGCTTACAACACACTCAGATATCGACATAATGCTCCTTGCTGAAAAGAGGGACGAAGCTACAGGCAAAATTGCGAAACAATTTCTGTATTATCTTTGGGATAAGGGTATGAATATAAGCCATTCTTTCAGGACATTGGACGAATGCCTTGAAGATGCAATGCAAGATATTACAATTAGAACTTCTCTTATGGAGTCGAGATTTATAATAGGCGATGAATATCTTTTTAAAAGATATAAAACGGATATCTATCAAAAAATCGTTTTCAGAAACAAAGGTTTATTAATAAAAGAGATCCTGCATGAGGTTGACAAAAGACACAAAAAGTTTGGGGATTCGGCATATCTCCTTGAGCCCGACGTCAAGGAAGGCAAGGGTGGCTTACGGGATATGCATGCTATAAGATGGCTTGCAAAGACGTCCTTCAGGCTGACTGAAACGGAGGAATTAAACAGGATATTATCTCAAAAAGAATACATGCAACTTATCAAGGCTTTTGATTTCCTGCTCAAAATAAGGTTGTGCCTGCACACAATCACCAAAAGAAGGAATGATATTTTATCTTTCGAGTTTCATAAACCAACCGCTGAAAAAATGGGCATAAAAAGCACAAAAAGGCATCATGCTGCCGAGATTCTCATGAGGCTTTATTATAAAAAAGCAGACTTTATTTTCAAGATCCTTGACAAAATAATGCATTTATCCCGATACCCCTACATACAAAAAGCTCATGATTTATCTGTAAAAAAGCTGTCTTCCAACTTTTTGCTCTCAAAGAATGAAATAATCGCCCGAAATCACGAAATACTGAAAAATGCTAGCACTGTTCTGGAGGCTTTCTATATTTATTCTAAGACAGGGGGCAAATTCAGTTATATGCTTAAAAACGCGCTTCTGAACAAATCAATTTATATAAGTCGAAAGAAAACCATCCCACAAAAAGCTTTTGCTTTCTTCTTGAAGATTCTCAAGGGTAAGAGGGTATATGATACATTGCGTCAGATGCACGATGCGGCTGTGCTTGACAGATTCATTCCGGAGTTTGGCAGTCTGCGGCATCTCGTAATATATGAACCTTACCATAAATATACAGTTGACGAGCATACCTTAATTTCAATTAAAAACCTTGAAAATCTTAAAAATACAAAAGACGAAAGAACACAATATTTGAGAGAAACCTTAAGAGATATCAAGCTGGAGTTTCTATTTCTTGCAATTCTGCTACATGATGTAGGCAAGGGCATTAAGTCAAACTCAGGCAGGAAACACGAAGAAAAAGGCTATAAGACAATAAAAGGCATTTTAGAGAGGTTTGAATTGTCAGCATCTGACAGGCACAAGATTGAATTTCTTGTAAAAAATCATGTTATCCTTTCAAAACTCGCCTTGACCCGGGATAGTGATGCCCCTGAGACTATCACAAGCCTGTGCGAGATTGCCGAAAATGAAGAAAACCTGAAATATCTGCTTCTTATGACTTATGCTGACATAACTGCAGTAAATCCTCATTTCTGGACAGAATGGAAGGCATATCTTCTAATAGGTCTTGTGAAAAAAGCCATTAATCATATGCGAGGGGTCCTTGAAAAAAGATTTGATATTGCAGACCCTGAAATTAATAAATTTCTTGAGGATATGCCCCATAGATACTTAATATCCAATACACTTGATGAGATGTTGTATGATTTTGGGATGGTGCGTCAAATGCCAGAACATAAAGTTTTAACATCTATAAATATGCGGACTGACGGGACTGCCGAGATTGTAATCGTGACTTATGATATACTCGGGCTTTTTTTGCGCATTGTCAGGGTTCTAAGCCGGCAAGGTCTAAACATTATCAGAGCGAGGCTTTACTCTTCGAAAAGCGGTTTTGTAGTAGATAAAATTCTTCTATCCAACTGGAGCAACATATTTTGGGAAGGCTTAGAAACAGAACTGATAGAAAAGCTTAAAAGCAATATTTTAAGGGATTCTAGAGCGCTTCTGGAATATGATGATTTTGAGAATTCTGCTTATAGCACAAAATTTCTGAAAGGGATTGCCAAACTGAGACTATTTGAACACTTTGTAGAAATTGATAATGAAACATCTTCAGAATACTCTATACTTGAGATTACCTCACCTGATAGGATAGGCCTCTTATACGATATATCCTCAAAGCTGTATGAAAACCTCGTTGACATCACATCAGCGATAATAAACACTGAAGAGGGTATTGCACAAGATGTGTTCTACCTACAACGTGCTGGCGCAAAGCTCGATGACTGGACAATATTGGGAATATTAAACTCCATATATACTGTTGTGTTCGTGACAGTGAATGGTGAATAGTAGATAGAGTTAAGCGTCAGGTTTAATCTCTTTAGATGCAGGTTTGTTTGCCAGATGGTTTAGTTTTTTTGTTATAATGATTGAAATTACCAAACATATTTTAGCTGGCATCACTTGTATGTTTCCCTAAAGTTACTGTCTTCCGAATTTCATAAAAAACCCTTTACCCTTGAGCTCTCATACAAGGATGAGGGGGAAATCCATTATCTCGAGAGGACAACTAAATGGCAAGGTGATTTAAAAGGGTTTTTTAATGAGTTTATCTAAAAAGAAATCGATAATTTTAATTTCTATTATTACCATAATTTTTCTATCAGTTTTTTTCTTTTCAAGAAGTTCATATGTTTCAGACGAATTAAAGAGATTAATACTGCCTGAGATTGGGCTTGCCTTTAATAAAAAGGTTCAGGCTGACAGTGTGTATCTAAATATCCTACCTCTTTTTATCGGGATTAACGAATTAAGGGTGTATGATGATGCAGGAGTTGAAATTTTACAAGCAAAAAAAATTAAAGGCTATATCGGTTTTTTTGAGCTTTTCAATAAAACAATAGCTATAAAAAGACTCGTAATCAAAGAACCGACTGCCTCTTTCCAAAAAAACAATCTCGATGAGATTCTCTCGTCAGTCCAAAAACAACCAAAAAGTCAAGCACAAAAGCCATTTAGCCTGATAATTAAATCCGTCCAAATCAGCAATGGAAACATCTCCTTAAGGGATGAAAGACATACATTGTCTTTTACTGGGATGAATTCTGATATCGTAATAATTGGGACTCCTAATATCAGACTCTCATCAGAAAGAGTTCGGTTAACAAAAGATAAGGTCTTCGATATCGAAGGCAGAACGGCTCTTAATTTTATTTTAAAAAACAATAATATAGATTTAAAATCCTTAAAATTTACTATAGATAATTCTGAAATGAAAACTACAGGTTTCTTTGACATCGGCAAATCGTCAGGCGAACTACAGACCGAGGCTAATTTGATGATTGATTCAGTAAAGAAAATGTTTGGTTTAATAAATAAAGGAGAGGGAATTCTGTCAGCTAAAGGAAGCATTAAGACAAAGGATTTGCGAGCGGGCTGGAGGGATATTTATCTTGATTTGAATGTTAGCGGAAATTTATATCTTGAAACCTTAATGGAATTATTAAAAGTCAGAGAACGACTTGAGGGTAAATTAATCTTTGACGGCACTCTTAAAGGGCAGCTTGGGGATATTAAGGGTGAGGCTAATGCCGAGCTTGAAAGAGGTAACCTTTTCGATGTTGATATTGATAAGCTTAATTGCCGTGTCGCATATGCTGACCGCAGGATGAAATTTACAGAAGGTAAGGCTGTACTTTATGGAGGGAGTGCTGATGCCGAAGTAATTATAAACCTCCCTGTTGTTGATTATTTCACTTTAAATGTCGTAGCCAGAGATGTGTCGAGCAAAGGCATATTCAGTTTGATTAAATGGGACCCTAACATCTCTGAGGGTAAGGTTAGCGGTGTAATATCTTCATCGGGCAGGGTGTTTAATCCTGATGGTGATTTTATTTATAAAAGCATTAGCACTGGTAAGGATATATTAGGCAGGATAAAAGAGATAAAAGGTCGCTTCAGCATGAGAGACAATTTTATCAGATTTTCAGAGTTATCAATCATAAACCCTAAATCAAACCTTAATGCATCTGGCAGTGTTGATCTCAATAATAAAAGGTTGAATTTCACCGGCAGCGGCAACACACTTGATTTGTTGGACTTTACAAGTCCTTATTTTTTATCTCTCTCCGGCGCGGGTAAATATAATGTTTCAGTGCATGGCGATATACCTAATCCCTCTATTGGCATTGCCTTTGAATCAGACAGATTATCCTTTACAACAGGAAATATCGGGGCTAAAGATGTCTTAAAAAACAGGAGATTTGATCTTAATTCTGTAAAGACAACTTTTACTTATAATAAAAACAGCCTTACCCTCAAAGAACTTTCTGGCTTGCATAACAACGGGGTATATACTGCAAGGGGGAATATATATTTCAGAAAAGCATCTAAATTGTTTGAGCTCAAGGAGCCAGACTATGATTTAAACATAGCCATAAAAAATGTCGATATTCATAGTATTTCAGATACTATTTACGGATTCCCTGAATTCAGCGGTTTACTGAGAGCCAATTTTGTTATGAAAGGCGTTCCAAGTGATTTAAGGTTCGCAGGTGATTTCCATGCAAACGAATTCTATTATCAGAAAAAATACATGGGAGACACTTTGTTTGGGAAATTTGAATATTTAAAAAAGGAGTTCTTAATAACCTCAGCATCAATTAGTAGAGGAAGTTCTACTTTGAACTTTAATAGCAAAATCTCACTCGATAAAAAATTTGTCCTTAAAGCCGAAGGTAAAAAAATCAGAATAGGAGACATACTGCCAGCTTCTTTTGTTGAAAAATATAAAGCACGTTTTTTGAGTGAACTTTACCTTGATAACCCTACAATTCAGGGGAGAGGCTCACTTGATAATCCAAATCTTGATATTAAGGGCAATATATCAGGGAATAACAGCAGAAGAGGCGGGTTGGGGAGGGGAAATTTAGACGCAAAGATAGCTGGAAAAGAAGCTAATATCAATATCTCCATGATGGACGGCAGGTTCAAGTTTGCCGGAAAGATTGGACTTGATGAAAAGATGCAGTGGTCGGGAAACGCTGAATTTAAACCTGCAAATTACGCACCTTTTGTGGCGGGCTTTTTAAAAGATTTGCCTGATGATCTACTGTTGAATATCACTGGCAGCATATCAGCTTTCGGCGATAAAGAAAAGGCAAATCTAAATCTCTCACTAAAGCGACTGCATTTATATCTCTATGGTGTCAGTCTTGTCAATACTTCCGAAATCCTTGTCGATATGAAGGATAATAAAATTCTTATTGGCAATTTTGGCATGCAGGGCGATGATACCGAATTAAGCCTCAGCGGTGACTTAACATTAGGCAAAGATTATAATTTACATGTTGTGGGCACGTCTTCAGTAGCCCCCATAAAGTCGCTGTTTAAGGAAATTGAGACCGTTAGGGGAAAGGCGTATTTTGCAGCATCGCTTACCGGTGCATGGGATAATCCCAAAATTGATGGTGGTATAGATTTAGCCAATGGAATGTTAGCTCTGAAAAACATTCCCTATAGAATGACATCTGTATCTGCATATCTGTATGTAGATGATAACCGAATAATAGTTAAAAATATAGACGGAAAACTTGCAGGAGGAGATGTGTCTGCCTTTGGAACGATTTATCTTCGGGGTGTCGAGATTAAAAAATTCTCTTTTGAATCCAGGCTCAATGACTTAACAATATCGCCTTCAAAGGAGCTATCTTCAAGCATTGACGGCACCCTGTATTATCGCGGTTCGCTTCAGTCACAGGAACTGGCAGGTGATATATATATTAAAAAGGCAAAATATACGCAGAGGGTAGAATGGAAAAGTTGGCTCCTACAAGCTCGCAAAACAGAAATTCCAAAGCCTGATATCTCAAAAATGGGATTGACCGCCCTTAACATAAGAATGAAAGGGGACAACCTCGTTATCAATAACAATATAGCTGATACGACTGCAAAAATGGATTTGATACTCCGTGGGACCATAAGCAAACCAGTCTTAGTGGGTAAAGTAAATGCCGATAAGGGACTTGTCTATTTTAGAAATAATGAATTCAGGGTCTTGAAGGCTCGGATTGATTTTATCGATCCAGAAAAGACTTCCCCTTATTTTGATATTATAGCCGAGACAAAGGTTAGAAATTATCTGATTAAACTTCATTTAGATGGCAATTTCGAGCATTTTGACCTTACCCTGACCTCAGATCCTCATCTTAGCGACAGCGACATCTTTAGCCTGCTGACATCTGGAAATATTGGGAAACAGATGAAAGGACTCGAAGGTGGAGTTGGAGCTGGTGAGGCATCATTATTTCTTGCCGGCAAACTCCAGGATGTACTTGAAGAAAGGGTTGCGACTATTACAGGCCTTGACAGGATACAGATAGACCCACAGGTCTCAAAAACAACAGGGACTGTTACACCAAGACTTACTGTCTCGAAAAAGATTATGGGAGACAAACTGCTCGTTACTTACAGTGCTTCGGTTGGAACAGGGGAAGAACAGATTTGGAAACTCGAGTATTTATTAGACAAAAATACTTCTTTTGTCCTTGTGAGAGACGAAAGGGCAGCTTTAGGTGGGGATATCAAATTCAAATTTGAGTTCAAATAAGGAAAACCATAATATGAATCTTTTAATCAAAATCTTCTCCTTCATATATTTTTTTTTGATTTTCTCCGAAAGCTCTGCATATCAGCTACAAAATAAATTTCCAATAATCAACATTGAGGTGGAAGGTTTATATTCCATAAAAAAAGAAGAACTGCTCAACCTGCTTAATCTACGCATAGGAGACGTCCTTGACAGAAATGCTCTTTCAATAGGTATTAAAAGGACATTTCTTAAAGGTATTTTCGAGGATATAGTTATTGAAGGCAACTCCGAATACACAATTATAAATGTCAAAATACAGGAAAAAAAGATAATTGATAAGATTGATATTACGGGGAATAATTATTTTTCTAAGAGGTTTATAAAGAATAATTTTGGCATTACTGAAGGAGAAAGGATTAACCTTCTTAGGATCCATCAGGGGATAGCGTCCATACGTGCTCAAATGAATAGCAGGGGTTTCCCTAACGCCGTTATTGATTTTTCAATTATTGATTTAAAAACTAACTTGTGTCATTTAAAGCTCAATGTTGTGGAAGGAAGCCCTGAAATTATTAAAAACATTGTTATAAATGGAGAGCACGATATCGTAAAATCTTATTTGCTCCTGTCAGAAGGCGATATTTATGATGCAACAAGTATGGAGAGGTTTAAGGCAAATATTTTAAACTATCATTCAAAACAAGGGTATGTTGACACATATTTAAAGTATTTTATAAAAGATGGAATTCTTTATATTGAATTTAACAGGGGGCGTAAACTTGATATTTCTTTTATAGGTAATGAATCTATAAGCGAAAAAACATTAATGAGAGAGTTAATTTATTACGAAGCAGGGGAATTCAATTCTGATATAGTAGAAGAAATGAAATCGAGACTTCTTTCCGCTTATCACAGAGTCGGCTTTCCTTTTGTTTCTATAATCCCAATTATTTCAGAGGCTCCAGATACGATATCATTAAATTTCTATATTTTTGAAGGGTCAAGATATAGAATCAGAGAAATAAATTTTAAAGGAACATCTATCCCACAGGAAAGTCTCTTAATCATTTTGAGATCAAAACAAGGAGAGCCCTTCGATTTTGTAGCTGTGGAATCTGATAGAGACACACTTAAAGAATTTTTAAATTCTTTAGGTTATTTAGAAGCTGAAATTTTAAAACCAGATATTTTGTTGACCGATAATTTTGTGGATATATCCTTTGTAGTTATAGAAGGTTCAAAAACTGTAATATCTAAGATTTCTTTCCTAAATAACAAATCTTTTACCGATAAAGAACTTCTCGAAAAAATCCCCCTGAAAGTTGGCAATCCATTTAATGAGGTTGATATCTCAGACTCAAGACAGAAAATACAGAACCTATACTCTCGGGCAGGTTTTACGAAGGCAAGAGTTTCTGTGGAGAGCATTTTTTCTGAAAACAATGCTGAAATTGAATTCATCATTGACGAAGGAAGTATTACTTACTTTGGTAAAAATATCATAGTAGGCAATGAAAGGACAAAGCTGAATGTTATAGAGAGAGAACTGGAGAACAAAGAAGGAAAACCTCTTAATTATAGTTTAGTCTTGAAAGAGAAACATCAGCTCCAAAAACTCGGATTGTTTAGAGATGTTGAAGTAAGTCTTTCTGACTACACATTGGAAAATCAAAGGGATATAATCTATTATCTTGATGAGGCAAATCATGGGATTATTGAATTAGGTGTGGGATATGGTGAATATGAAAGATATAGATTTTTTCTTGACTTGAGCTATAAAAATCTTTGGGGTATGAACAGGTTAGGCTCCTTGAGAACCGAGCTAAGCACCCTTGAACAGAGAGTTATTCTTTCATATAGCGACCCATGGTATTTATTGTCGAACCATAAATTCGCTCTTAAATCCCTCCTATTATTTGAAAACAGAAAAGAGAAGAGTTTTGACACTAAGGATATTCTTTACAAACTGAGGCGAACTTCAGCCTCTGCAGGAATTGAAAAAAATATCAATACTAATGTTAAAGCTGATTTGTATTATATTTTCTCTGTCGTTAATACGACAGATGTAAAGCCCGACATAATACTCACCAGGGAAGATGTAGGAACTCTGATAATCAGCGGCATAAAATCTGGTTTGATATACGATACAAGAGATAATCCCTTTGACCCCGCTCAGGGAATGCTAATAGGATTGTCTTTAAAGATTGCCTCCTCGTTATTTTTGTCAGAGACTGATTTTGTCAAGCTTAATTTTTACCTTAACAAGTATCTGAGATTATCTGAAAGAATCGTTTTAGCAGCGTCTTTAAGTAGTGGTATAGCAAAAGGTTTTGGCAATACAACTGAATTGCCTATAGTAGAGCGTTTTTTCCTGGGCGGAAGAACATCTGTCAGGGGATATGCCCAGGACATGCTTGGACCCAAGGGTGTTGACGGCAATCCAACAGGAGGGAATATTTTTGCGATGGGCAACATTGAGTTTAGAACCAATATTGGAAAAGGTGTTGGGCTTGTCAACTTTTTAGATATCGGAAATGTCTGGCAGAAATTAAGTCAGGTTGACATGTCTAAATTGAAATTTACAGCCGGCATTGGGTTGAGATATAAAACACCTGTTGGACCTATCAGGGTAGATTATGGGATCAAACTTAACAGGGAACCTAGAGAAAGCAGGGGTGAACTCCACTTCAGCTTAGGACATGCCTTCTGAATTAATAGATGGGGATAAGTTTTTGATAAATAAATTATTATCTGGATTTTTTGTATCGTTGCTTTTCTATAGTATTTTTGTATGCTGTTCCTATGGCAATATTATAGATAGGCTAGTTGCCTATGTTGATAATACTGCCATAACCCTTTCTGACCTTAGGGATGAAACAGATAAAATGAGGAAAAAATTCCCTCACATGACTGAAAGAGATGTGTTAAATTCTATGATCAACCGCATTCTACTTATAAAAGAGGCAGGGAAAATCAGATTCGAAGCGCATTCAGATGATGAACTGATAAATGCATATCTCGATTTTAAAATAAGGTCAAGGATATTTATAAAAGAAGAAGATATATCAGATTTTTATAAAAAACATCCCGAAGAATTCAAAGGGCAAGACGAACTGCAAATCAGAGCCGAGATAGAAAAATATCTTCTTGAAAAGGAATTCAATAGCATTTTAAAGGAACATCTCAAGGAATTATGGCAACTGTCTGATATCAAAATACTTTTCACAGATAAATAATTATAGCGTATTCATCGCACTCGGGGAATTTGGGACACTTCAGACAATCACCCCATATCTTTTGAGGAAGTTTGTTTTTGTCTATATCCTTAAAGCCAAGTTTTTTAAAGAACTCCGGTTGATAAGTAAGGGCAAAGACCTTTTTGATCCCAAGTTTTTTTGCTTCTTTGAGACATTCTTTAACTAAAGAACTGCCAATTCCTACTTTCCTGTATTCTTCCTTTACTGCCAAAGAGCGGATCTCGGCGAGGTCTTCCCATAATATTCTAAGTGCGCAGACGCCTTTTATTATTCCATCATCTTCATAAATGACAAAGTCTCTTACACCTTCATACAACTCGTTGAGTGAACGGGCAAGCATCGCTTCTTTTTTGGCAAATTCATTGATTATTTTATGTATTTGTTTAATATCGGCAATTTTAGCCTTTTTTATCTTCCCCATAAGCTCCTTAATAGAATTTAAATATTGAGAAACATTATAACTTTTTTCAAGACCATGTGCAAGAATTGTAAAACTCTGGGAAAATAGAGATAGAACGGTGAACCATCGATTTATCCGTCATCGCGAGCACCCGGAGGGTGCGTGGCAATCCTTTCAAAAAATACGAGAATGCTTCGCTCCGCTCGCAATAACAGTTTTCTATGTCTATTTTTGGAAACTCACAAAATCGGCGATAGAAATGTAAAGTTTAGTATTATCAACAAAATATATAGAAAGGGCTGGCGGAGGATTTTTTACGACACCTTATAAATAAAATTTTAGATATTTTGGCATAAGAAATTGCTTAGTCTTCCATAAGTATCTCATATGATTTAATCTTTTTATGTAGATTGCTTCTTTCTACCCCAATGTCTTCAGAGGTTTTGGAGATATTCCAATTGTTTTCTTTCAATTTCTTAATGATGAAATCCCTTTCAAAGGCATCTCTTGCCTCCTTAAGTGTTTTGTGTGAAAAGTAACTATATTCGGTGTGGCATTTTTTAGGTTGGAACAGACCAATATCTTCAATGTCTGATATTTGAACAAAATTTGTGGGCACCATTATCATAATGCGTTCAACAGCGTTTTTGAGCTCTCTGATATTGCCGGGCCATTCGTATTTTTCAAACATTCTGATAACATCGAGGCTAATTTCTTTTGGCTTTATGCCGCTTTCAGAGCTAATCAGAGAGACAAAGTGATTAACTAATTCTGGGATGTCTTCGGGTCTTTCTCTAAGTGAAGGGGAAGATATTGAAATTACATTTAGCCTGAAATATAGGTCCTCCCTGAAAGAGCCTTTTTTCACCTCGCTTGATAAATCTTTATTTGTGGCTGCAATAATTCGAGTATCTACCCTGATATTTTTGCTGCCTCCAACTCTTTGAAAGGTTTGGGTCTCTATTACCCTTAAAACCTTTGACTGAGTAATCAGAGACATATCGCCGATCTCGTCGAGAAATAATGTTCCTTTGTCAGCTAATTCAAACTTCCCTATCTTTCTCTCTGAAGCACCTGTGAAAGAACCCTTTTCATGGCCAAATAATTCACTTTCTATCAGATCTTGGGGTATTGCCGCACAATTAACCTCAACAAAGGGATTTTCACATCTAGGGCTTTTCTGGTGCAAAAGTCTTGCTATTATTTCTTTGCCCGTTCCGCTTTCTCCTGTAATTAGGATTCTGCTATTGGTGGGGGCAGCCATATCGATCTGCCGATTTAGATAGTTCATTTTCTCTGAACTCCCAACAAGCTTCCATTTCTTGACGAGCGTGGCTTTAAGGTTACGATTTTCAGATACCAACCTTTTTAATTCCAAAGCCCTTTGCATTTTAGGCAAGATCTCATCGTCAAATTTAAGAGGTTTTTCAAGGAAATCGTAAGCACCATGTTGGATAGCTTTTACGGCTGTTTCTATATCTCCATGTGCTGATATCATGATTACTGGAACATCGAGACTTTCTTTTATGCGCATAAGTGTCTGTATGCCATCCATCCCTGGCATCCATATATCAAGAAAAATGGCATCAGGTGTCACATCCTTAAGGAGCTCGAGAGCCTCTTCTCCTGAAGCTGCAGTAATAACATCATAACCTTGATCCTTAATACTATCTGATAAGCTTTCTCTTACACCCTTATCATCATCTATAATCATGAGCAATTCTGTTGGCATCAAAAACTCCCTAAATCAGTTAATTGATTGGCAATCTTACAACAAAAACAGCGCCGTGAGGGATATTATTCCGAACGGATATACTGCCTCCATGATCGGCAATGATTTTAGCTACTATGGCAAGACCGAGCCCGGTGCCGCCTTCCCTTTTGGAAAAATAGGGCTGGAAAAGTTTGTCCTTTTCATTGTCTGCTATGCCAGGTCCTGTATCCTCAATTTCAATAACTAAATAGCCGTTTTCCCTATTAACATTTATCACAATAGTGCCTTTATGGTTGATGGCTTCTATGGCATTTTCTATAATGTTGATTAAAGCCCTTCTAATTTGCTCTTTATCTAGTTGAACGACAGGGATATCTTCATTTATATTGCAGTGGAAATCAACATCCCTGAATCCGCTATAAAGTATAACAAAATCTTTAAAAAAATCCTTTATATTAACTGGTTTTTTCTTGATTTCAGGCATCTTTCCATATTTGGAGAATACATCCACGAGGTTTCTTAAGCTGTCCACTTCGTATATAATCAAATTTGTGGATTTTTCAAAAACGGAGTCAAAGTCCTCGCTTTTTTGTTTCCACTTCTTTATGAGACGCTCGGTTGAAAGTCTGATGGGGGTAAGGGGGTTTTTAATTTCATGAGCCAACTTGCGGGCAAAAACCTGCCAGGCAACTGCTTTTTGAGCAGCTATTAATTTTGTGATATCATTGAAAACAACGAGTAATCCAAGAGATTTGTCAAATTGCCGATCCCATATGCCTGAGATATAAACCATTAAAATAGCTGTATTGCCTGCTAATTCAAGTTTAATCTCTTTCTTTACATTCATAATTCTTTGTCCCTGAAGGGCCTCTACAAGGGAGTTCAATTCTTCCGAGTTAATGTGTGATAGAAACTCCTTGTAATTTCTACCGACAAAGTCCTCCTGATTAATATTAAGTATTGAGCAAGCCGCCTTATTTATCGTTGAAATGGTCATGTTATTATTGAGAAAAATCACACCAGAGTTAATGTTATCAAGAATATTTTCTAAAAACAATCTTCTTTTGTCAGACTCTGCATAAGCCGTTTCGAGAGAGTCTTTGTTGTTTTTGAGGTCTTTTACCATTTGATTGAATGCATTAATCAGTATGCCTATCTCATCGTCCGTTCTTGCATCAACAGAAACATTTAGATTGCCAGATGCCACTTCACGCGTTGCAATTGCGAGGCTCTGGATAGGGTCAGTAATGCCTTGTGATATTTTTAAAGAAAACCATAAGCCGGCAAAAACCATAAGAAGCGTTATAAAGCTCAGAATTAATATATAATTGAGGCTTAAAGGCGCCCTGTAAGACTCAAAATTAAGAAGGTCTTCGTGATATGCCCTTAATTTTTCAGATTTTATAGATATTGACTCTGGCAATCTTTGTTCAACTATAACGATCCCGGATCGTTTATCACCAGTGAAACGGGGAACTACGGCTCTAATAATATCACCACTCGGAGATGAGATTATCTCTACTCCTTCCTTGCCATCAAAGGCCTCTTTAATAATGTCTCCTGCGTTATCTGGAAGTCTGCTGAGCCTCGTTACAGTGAATCCTTCCGCTGAATTCAAATCACCCTTTGATATTTGTAGGGCAATATCCAATACCCTATCCTTTTGGAGATCGTAAAATGCCCTTGCGAGTTCTACTGAGTTTATAAGGCTTTCCTTAACTGGCATTGAGAAAAGCCTATTTATGTAGTTGGTGGAGAGAACTGTTGATATAATAAAAAGGGATATGGATGGTATCAATATCAAAATCATGAAAACTGCAACAAGGCGGCTTCTGAACCGGTACCCCGGCACTTTATCTCTTCTCTGAATATAAAGCTTAAACAGATTCTTTGCCACAAAAAAGATAAGAGTGAGCAAAGCGATGATGTTAATAGTCAGGATGCTTATAAGTATAAATCTTGCTGTCATATCAGTATAAGGCAAGCTGAAATAGTGAATTTTGGCGAAGGTTATAATGACTATTACAATAATTGCCAGAATAAGAAGTTTGATTTGATTCAATTTTCCCATTGATTAATTAAAAAAAGACGAATTGAGCATTATTTAGTTGTTTCTTTTGGAATTTGGAATGTCTGAGAGTTTCTTGAGGTGCTGAACTCATTTTCGGATACAAAAAATAAAAAATACCCTATTAGAGGAGGCAGTCTTTTTTTGGTTGCCTCGGCGGTAACCTTTATAAAATATTTGCCTGGCTCCAGATCTTTTATCCCGGATATCTTAATATCTATAATATTTAGTGACCATGACAACATGGATTCAATGTCTTTAAATCTTTTTTCTATAGAGACATTTCCTTCAGTGCTCACTGCAATATATTCTCTTTTTATGGGGTCGCTCTTAAGAGTCTTTATAATTTTTTTGCCCTTTACAAATTCATCGGGCCATATATTCCAGACCCTGAAGAGGTCAACATAAAAGATAAGTTCTTTGGTCATGCCCTCTCTTAAATCTTCAACAAATTTCGGCTCAACGCTGAGCGAGGCTGATACGGATATTTCATTATTGCCGATTATGTTTACGGAGAAATGGCTTAACTGGTATGAACAGCTGGTATTTGGAAATAAGAAATTGACCGATAGAAATATCAGTATGAAAGAGAGCAAGCTTATTTTTTGCACGATATATTTTGAAGCAAGGGATAACATACAGTCTCCCTACCCAGAGTGTGTGATTGCAATATACTGATTTGGCTAAAATATCAAAATAATATTCCATATCATTATAACATAGATAAAAAGGGGGGTATTTCGAGACTATCTATCTTATAGATTTTATAGCATTTTAAGCTCTATCGCCGAATTTGGGAACTCAGGGCATGCTTGACCAATGATAACGCGATAAGCCAAAATGCTATTATAAATATCGAACATGACAATCATAAAGGAGGTAATTATCATGGAAATAAAGCCTGTCAGAATTAATATACCAGACGGGTGCAACATAATTGTAGGACAGTCTCATTTCATTAAGACAGTTGAAGATATTTATGAAATCATTGTCTCAACAGTTCCCCAAGCGAAATTTGGGATTGCCTTCTCAGAGGCTTCTGGTCCCTGCCTGATCAGATGTGAGGGAAACGACGAAGAACTCATAAACAATTGTGCCAAAATTCTTCAGGATATAGCTTGTGGTCATGTTTTCTGTATTCTGCTGAAAAATGCCTTTCCAATCAATATTTTAAATCCTATTAAAAATTGTCCTGAAGTCTGCAGAATATTTTGTGCAACCGCCAATCCCCTTGAAATTTTAATCGCATCTTCAGAACAGGGTAATGGCGTCATAGGGGTTATAGACGGTTTCTATCCAAAGGGTGTTGAGTCTTTGGCAGACAAAGAAGACCGTAAGGCATTTTTAAGAAAAATCGGGTATAAACTCTAAGCTATTACGATGATGACCTTCGGTTTTTCTCCTTGCCCAAACGATACATATATTTTTTATGCCCTTGCTAACAATAAAATAGACTTGAGGGGACTTGAGTTTGATTTCACCATTGAAGATGTTGAGACCTTGAACCAACTTGCTTTTGAAAAAAAACTGGCAATCTCAAAGGTCTCATCTTACGCTTATTTCCATCTCAGAAAAGATTACATCTTTTTAAAATCGGGGGCAGCCTTTGGAAGTGGTTGCGGACCGTTAATTGTTGCAAAAGAAGATTTTACTATAAAAGAACAGGGACGGTTTAGAATTGGTATACCAGGCAGGTTGACAACCGCTTTTTTACTGTTAAAGCTTTATTTTTCTGTTGTATTTAAATCTCAATTAAGCAATTTAGATTATATTTTCATGCCCTTCAATGAAATAATGGGTGCTGTTAAAAAAGGCTTTATAGACGCAGGGCTTGTAATACATGAAGGGAGATTTATTTTTGCTCAATATGGGCTTGTTAAGATAGTAGATCTTGGAGAGTGGTGGGAGGCAGAGACAGACCTTCCTATACCGCTTGGTGGAATTATAGCAAGAAGGGAAATCGCACCTGATACTATCAAAATAATTGAAGACCTAATCGTTAAAAGTGTAAAATACTCAGGAAATCATTTCGACGAGACGCTTGGTTTTATCAAGCAGCACTCGCAGGAATTAGAAGATAGTGTCATTAGGCAGCACATTTCCCTTTATGTTAACGACTATACTATGGGTATAGGAGATAAAGGCGAAAAGGCGCTGAAGGAATTGTTTGCAAGGGCTGAAAGATTTAATGTTTAATTATGACCTGTGGTCATTCCGCAAGTAATTTCAAGATTAAGGAGAGCGTAAAATATGAGAGCCATATCCATAGAGCCTTTTACAAAGGAACAGAAAATTGCATATTTTTCTATGGAAATTGGCATTAAAAGCGAGATTCATACCTATAGCGGGGGACTCGGAGTGCTTGCCGGGGACACTATTAAATCAGCGGCAGATCTCAGACTACCGTTGGTAGCCGTTACCCTCCTCACCAAAAAGGGTTATTTCAAACAGGACATAGATATATTCGGGAGGCAAATTGAACTTCCTGACGTATGGGATGTCGAGAGCTTTATGTTTCCAATGCAGGAGAGGGTAACCGTTTCTATTGAGGGCAGGCCGGTTTTAATAGGGTGCTGGCTTTACGTGGTAGAAAGCGCCACAGGTGGTAAAGTTCCTATATTGTTTCTTGACTCAGACCAGCCTGAAAATCATCCTGACGACAGGGAAATCACACATTACTTATACGGTGGTGATGCTTCTTACAGACTCAAGCAGGAGATAGTCCTTGGTATAGGTGGAACAAGGATGCTTGAGGAAATGGGTTTTGAGATCAAAAAATACCATATGAACGAAGGACATTCAAGTCTTTTGACCCTTGAACTGCTTAACAGATATAAAAGGGACATCGAACGTGTTTGGGATGAGAGGCTCGTATGGGACACTGAAAAGGTCAGAAGTCTTTGTGTGTTTACAACACATACACCTGTTGCCGCTGGACATGACAGATTTGCATACTCACTCGTTGAAAAGGTAATGGGTGAGATTATTCCCCTGTCTGTAATAAAGGAGTTTGCAGGGCGCGACAGCTTGAACATGACCATTCTTGGAATCAATCTCAGCAATTATATCAATGGAGTAGCAAAAAAGCACGGGGAAGTATCAAAGAGCATGTTTCCGGGCTATGAGATTCATGCCATAACAAACGGTGTTCATTCATTTACATGGACATGCGACAGTTTTAAGAAACTCTATGACAAATACCTTCCAGGCTGGGCAAATGAACCAGAGATATTCGTTAGGGTAGGGCGGATACCTCAGGATGAGTTATGGGAAGCCCATATGGAATCCAAGAGACAGCTTATTGATTACGTCAATCGTGAGACTCAGGTGGGCATGAATTATGATACACTGACAATTGGTTTTGCAAGACGGGCTACTGCTTATAAAAGGGCTGATTTGCTCTTCACCGATCCCGAGAGGCTTGCCCAGATTGCTGAAGGCAGAATACAAATTATATACGCAGGCAAGGCGCATCCAAAAGATGACGGCGGCAAGCAGCTTATCAAGCAGATATTCGATATAAAAGAAAGACTTAAAAAGAAGATAAAGATTGCCTATTTAAAAAATTACGATATGGACCTGGCATTAAAACTCATTTCAGGTGTTGACCTCTGGTTGAATACACCTATGAGACCCTTTGAGGCGTCCGGAACGAGCGGAATGAAGGCTGCCCATAACGGGGTACCCAATTTCAGCGTCCTCGACGGCTGGTGGATCGAAGGACATATTGAAGGATACACAGGGTGGTCAATAGGGCCATCCCCAGATATAATAGCGGATCCCAAAAGAGATGCTGATGACCTTTACTCAAAGCTTGAAAAGATAATAATCCCCACCTTTTATAACGATAAATTTGTCTGGATAAAGATTATGGAAAACGCTATTGGCAAGAATGCCTATTATTTTAATAGCCACAGGATGATGAGGCTTTATGTCACTGAGGCTTACATAAGGTAGTTTTTTCTTTGACTCCCATGATTTCAAGAAATTTTCATCATAATTGAGAATCTAAATGGCAACTTTTTCATATCGTGCAACTACTCACGAAGGATCTATTATAGAAGGAAATATCGAAGCGTCTGACGAGAAAAGTGCTCTAGAGAGATTGAGAAATACTGGAGTTATTCCGCTCAAAATTTCTTCTTCAACTGAGACAGCGAGATGGAGATTTTCCCTAAGATCAACAAAAGGTGATTTGCTCGTTTTTACAACTGAACTTTCAGCGCTTCTGTCCGCTGGGCTACCTCTTGATAGAAGCCTGAATATACTCGCACAGATATCCGAGAATAAACACATGAAAAGCATAATTCAATCGATTCTTAAATCAATCAGGGAAGGAAATTCTTTTTCTGACGCCCTCCGAAAGCACACCGATATTTTTCCAAGGATTTATATCAACATGATAAAAGCTGGCGAGGCAGGCGGAGTGCTCGATGTCGTTCTCGATAAGCTTAACGAATATCTCGAATCATCCAAGGAGTTGAAAGATCATATCTTTTCCGCCATGATTTATCCTTCGATTATCATGCTCGCTGGCAGCATATCGATTATCGTGCTTCTTACATATGTGTTGCCGAAATTTTCGTCAATATTTGCTGAATTGGGGACTTCGATGCCTCTGCCAACCCAGATATTACTTGCCTTCAGTAATTCATTGAAGTCTTACTGGTGGATAATATTGATTTTGCATGTTGTGGGGTTACTCGTTCTAAAAAGCTATATAAAAACGGCTTCCGGAAGATACAAATGGGACTTGCTCAAGTTAAAGTTGTTTAAAGATATCATTACTAAACTTGAGACTGCAAGATTCTGCAGGACATTAGGGACTTTGCTTAAAAGCGGAGTTCCTTTACTTCAGGCTTTGAACAATTCTAAAGAAGTCATTCACAATCGTGTTATTTCATCCACAATTGATGCAATTTCAAAGGGCGCTAAAGAGGGAAAAGGCATATCCACTCCTCTTTATAATGCAAAGGTTTTCCCTGAACTTGCTCTCTCGATGATAAAGGTAGGCGAGGAAACCGGTCATCTCGAAACTATGCTTGTGAAGGTTGCTGAAACATATGAAAAAAGCCTCAGGCTTACGATAAAAAGGTTTATCAGTCTTCTTGAGCCGGTTATGATACTGTTCATGGGCATTATAATTGGATTTATTGTGCTTTCGATGCTGATGGCGATATTCAGCATCACGGAAATACCTTTTTAACGTTATGTTAATTTTCACCTGCCTCAAGAAAAAAAATATATCGGGCTTTATGCTGATAGAACTCATCATAGTGGTTCTTCTAATTATGCTGATATTAGGTCTTTCGACTGTTTTTTTTGCTAATGCATTGCCCTCTGCCAAATTTAACTCACTGGTAAGAGATTTCTCCACAAGTATAAGACATGCAAAGACATTTGCGAAGCTCAAGGGAGAAAATCAGATTTTCTTTATAGATTTTGATTCCCGACAATACGGCATTGACGGCGCTGGCAGTAAGGATATACCAGTCGGCATTAATGTCAAGGCTATAAGCCCTTTCCGCGGTGAAGTTTACAGGGGTAGATTCCAGATCCTGATGTTCGCTTCAGGCGGTCTTGAGGGAGGCACAGTAATACTTACAGACGGTAAAAGGTCGGCAACAATCTATCTCGACCCAGTTGTCGGTTCAATCGTGGTGAAATGATGCGTATAGATAAAGGTTTTACTCTTATAGAAGTAATTGTAGCCCTTTCAATACTTGGTATAGCGATTACTGTAATATTGCAATTGTTCTCCGCCAATTTAAAGGCTGTATCAAAGTCTGAGGATTATGTAAATGCATTGGTTCTGGCTAACCAGAAAATGCATGAACTCTCTCAAAGTGACGACATCTCTGAAAAGGCATGGACCGAGATGACGGAGCATGGATATAGATTTGATATATCCGTGTATGAGGTTTTGAAGGAAAGGACTGAAACCCTCCAGGTTAGACTGATGGAGATACAATTAACAGTTAGCTGGCTTAAAGGCTCCCAGCAAAAGTCTCATACTCTGAAAACTCTTAAGGTAGTGGAGAAAAAGCTTCAGTAAATGGAAACAAAAGCAAAAAATGGCTTTACACTGCTTGAACTTATGATCTCCATCACGCTGATCGGGATAGTGATGCTGATAGTTTTTGGTGCTATGAGGCTTGGTTATCGCTCAATCGAAAAGAGTGAAAGGACAATGGATTTTCTCGAAAGAGTGCGGATGACTCTCGGTATTATTGAATCTCAGCTCCAGTCGCAAATCCCTCTTACCTATGAAGAAGATGGAGAAAAAAAAATATATTTCTCTGGTCGGAAGGAATCGGTTCAATTTTCGACAAATTACTCAATCTGGAACGGCCAGGTGGGATATGTTAGGGTAGCCTATAGTGTAGAGCAAAATGCGCAGGGAAGGCTCTCATTATATGCCACAGAAAACACAATATCTATGGAAGATACAAGAAAAACCTTGCTTCTTGATAATATGGATAGTGTATCATTTACTTATTTTTATAAAGACCCCGCAATGGAACAAGGTGAGTGGAGAGATGAATGGTCGGAGACATCATTCCTCCCAGAGATAATAAATATAAACATCTCGGATTCATCAAGAAACTTCTCCATGAATATGCAGCTAAAGATAAAAAACACTCAGCTGCCAGTGGCTGTTCAGGCGCCTTTAGAAGATACCGTAAAACAGCCTCCTGGCAGGGGCAGAGAACTGCCACGAAAAGGCAAATAATAGTAAAATGAAAAAAGATTGCCAGGAAGGAATTATACTCATTATTGTGCTATGGGTGCTGACTGTCCTAATGGTTATTGTGTTGTCCTTTTCGGTTATGACACGCTCAGAGACCTATGCCACACTTGCCTTCAGGGATGGGCAAGAGAGAAAATTCATCGCCGAAGCTGGTATTGAACGTGGAATTGTTGAACTGTTTTATAAAAATGTATATAGAGGTCAAGCAATGCTCGAAGAAGATAAAAAGGTCTGGAGAACAGATGGCACTCCTTATTCAATACCCTTTGCCAACGGATATTTTACGATTAGAATCTATGACGAATCTGGAAAAGTAGATATCAACAATTTAAGCGATTTATCTGGTATAATACTTAAAAATCTTTTGATTAACTCAGGAGTCATAGACCAGGAAGCTTCTGCGATAGTTGATTCTATATTAGACTGGAAGGATGCAGATGATTTCAGGAGGCTTAATGGGGCAGAAAGTGATTATTATATGTCGCTTCCCAAGCCTTATAAGGCAAAGAATGCTCGATTTGATACACTCGAAGAACTTCTGCTCGTAAAGGGTCTGAATTCTGATATTCTTTTTGGCGGCAATGGTAGAAAGGGTATAATAGATTTTCTTACTGTTCATTCAAATAGTAGGGTAATTAATATTATTTCTGCCCCGAGGGAAGTTCTCATTGCAGTACCGGGTTTTACCCCCGAGCTTGTTGATGAAATAATCTCTAAAAGAGAAGAAATGCCCCCTGGTGGCTCACTGGGCGTGACAATTCCCCCGGAGAGTTCTAAATTTATTACGCAAGGTGGTGGGTCCAACGTACACACCATTGAATCAGCGGGATATAAAGGCGAGGGGAAACCCCATTTTGCTATAAGGGCTAAAATAGCGATTGAAGGCAACAACAAATATAGATATGTTTATTACAAAAGTCCGGTATATTTAAAACAATGACAGGTTCAGCGTCAATCGAAAAAATATCATCATTAACATCAGCTTTTTCTTCTGCAGTAACAAATGTCATAACACCGATCTGGAAGCTTATCAGCTATGATTTTTCAGAGTTATTGCTGCCAAGGAAGTGTGCAAGCATCTCTATAGAAGATTCTGGGTTTTCTTTAGCCCTGCTTACAAAAATGTTTTCAAGGTTCAAAGTCAGCAGTCTGAAAAGATATTCGGCTGATGCGCCATATCCTGAACCAGAGTATTTTGCCTCTTCTGTTTCTCTCGCCTTGAGTGAATGGAGAGCCGGCAATGCTGAAGTTGTCCTGAGCATACCTAAATCATGGGCAATAGTTAAGATAGTCGAATTCCCTTCTACGGCAAAAGAGAATATAGCAAATGTCCTTTCTTACGAGATGGACAGGCTTACACCCTTTAGTGAAGATGAAGCCCTATTCGATTTCAGGATAATTGACGAGGTAGATGGAAAGATTAAGGTCTTGCTCGCTGCAGCAAGATATGATCAGATACAACCGTATATAGATGCCCTAATGAATAAGGGAATTCTCGTTAGCAGGATAACCCTGAACATTTTTGCCCTTCAGAACTTAATTGACTATATAGATAGAAAACAAAATAATCTTTTTGTGGAGATAGATGAAAATAAATACGAGGGTGCATTTTTTACTGACTTTAGAAGGATTAATTCCTTTTCAGGCGAATTTAGAACTGCTGACGATAAAGACCAGATACAACAAATTGCCGATAATATTCACCAGATTATAAATATTGATAACAAAAACGCCGCATCACCGCCGATTTACATTCTCTTTAAAAATAAAGGGCCTGCATTTAAAGAGATGTTTAAATCCGCTTTGAATATCCCGTTTAAAGTTTTGGATGAGATTGACATAGGTATTAGTTTCACAGGGTCGAAGGATATAATTTCATATCCTGCTATAGGGGGTGCGCTTGAAGCACTCTGGCAAAGGTCAACAGGTTTTAATCTCTTAGCCAAAGGACAGAGAATTAAAGAACGCAAACCCCTTGCCTTGACAATAATTCTTTTGTTAGTTCTCGCTGCTATGGGGATTTTGTATGCCGTTGCCCCTCTATATATAGAAAATAAAAAAATAGAAGAAATCGACAGACAAATTTTGGCAAGAAAAGACGAAGTAAAAAAGGTGGAAGCTCTGAAAAAGGAAATAGAAGCCATTAACAGGGATATAGATACTATTAATGGTTTTAAGAGAGACAGACACATGACTATGAATATTTTAAAGGAATTTACCTCTATCGTTCCTAAAAGTGCCTGGCTTACGCGCCTGAGAGTGTCGGATAAAACTGTTGAGATAGAAGGATATGCAACCTCTGCTACAGATTTGCTCCCAAAGCTCGAGGCTTCAGCATTTTTCCAGAAAGTCGAATTCGCTTCTCCTACCTTCAGAGACGCAAGGATGAATATGGATAGATTCAACATCAAGATGGAGGTAGAAGAGCCCAAAAAATGAGGAAGCACAAACTTTTAATACTATTTATACCTTTACTCATAATCCTGTCCGCCCTTGTGATTTACGAGTATGCTTATCTCTCAGTGCAGGATGAACTTGCAGCAGCAAGTGAATCAGCAGCTGTAAAGACAAAGACCTTGCAAAAATACATTCAGCTTATAGCTGAAAAACCCGAGCTTGAAAAACTATTAGCGGCATTAAAAGAACAACGTAAAGCGGATGAGGCTAAACTTGTCGAAGGACAGACTTTTTCTCTTGCCGCCGCGACTTTGCAGGATACAGTTAAAGGAATTATAACCAGCAGGGGCGGCACTATATCGAGCGAAAGAGTAGGAAAACCAGAGGATCTGAAAGGGTTTAAGGTTATAAATATCAGCATAGATGCTGTTATTCCTGATACGAGAGTTCTTGGAGACATTATTTATTCCCTTGAGACCAGAACGCCTTATCTTGTAGTGAAAGAGGTTGACACAAGGGTGAGAAATATCAGAGAACCCCGAGACCTTATTGTTAAATTTGATGTTATAGCTTTGACAGCCGTTAAATAGAAGGGTATGTTTCGATGCTGCTTGGTGTGAATGTTGATCACGTCGCAACTGTCAGGGAGGCAAGGAAGACCTTTGAGCCCGACCCTGTTATGGCTGCTACCCTTGCTATTTTGGGCGGGGCTGACGGCATTACTGTCCATCTGAGAGAAGATAGGCGGCACATTAATGACAGGGATTTAAGGCTTTTGCGACAAATAGTTACCTGTGAATTAAATCTTGAAATGGCCGCAACCGATGAGATGACACAGATAGCCTTAGAGGTAAAGCCAGACATGGTGACCCTTGTCCCCGAGAAGCGCCATGAATTGACCACTGAAGGGGGCTTGGATGTCATAGCACAGCAAGGGCATTTGAGGAATACAATAAATAAGATTAAAGACTCAGGCATTCCTGTCAGTTTGTTTGTTAATCCAGACTCTACAGATATTGAATTAGCCGCCGATATGGGGGCTGATATGGTAGAGATTCATACAGGCTTATATGCCAATGCCGGAGGCAAGAGACAGTTTGAAGAACTTCACAGGGTAATCGAGGCTACAAAAACTGGCAGCAGAGTTGGTTTGTTAGTCAACGCCGGACACGGACTAACTTATCATAATGTCGGTAATATTGCCTCGATAAACAATATCAGGGGACTATATATAGGACACAGCATCATATCAAGGGCAGTGCTTGTTGGTATCCAGCAAGCAGTGAGGCAGATGAAAGACATAATTATACTCCATACTAAAGCTAAGGACATTTAAGCATAGTATAATGAAATGTAGAAGCTGTGATGGCGGCATTAGACTGGTAGTTAATTGAACATCTGTATATTTATGCTGCAAGGTCTGCGGCAAGATTTATCCCCTATCTGAATATATTGATGAGATTGACGACAATATGTGGGGTGTCATCAGTCTCAGACCAAGCAATAGGGCTTGACCGTTTTACCCCTTTCGATGCCCTGAGATGCCTTCCAAGGCAAAGGCAAGGCGCTAATCTAATCATCAAGTAATCATGTTCAACTGGGCGCATTATCCGGAGAACTTTTGCATATAATTATTGATGGATACAATGTAATCGGGGTCTTACATCATGATATGGAACAGGCAAGAAACAGCCTTATTGAACTTTTGATTCGCTATAATAATCATAAGAATCACGAAATAACAGTAATTTTTGATGCCTATAAAAGCGGGGATAAAGAGGAAAAGATATCCTTCATTGGTGGAGTGAAAGTTATATACACCAAACTTGGTGAGACTGCTGATGATGCGATTAAGAAAATTATCACGCAAGAACGCAGGGAATGGGCTGTTATTACCTCCGACAAGGATATAAGTAGGCATGCATGGTCTGTTAATTCAGTGCCTGTGCCTTCAGACATTTTTTTCGATATCTTGCAGAGAAGAGCACGATCTCAGGAGTTAAATGATGAGGATGCAGAAGATATCATGGCACATAAACCCGTTAAAGGAAGTTCATACCGTTTGTCCAGAAAAGACAGGATTTTAAAAAGGGTTTTGGGAAAACTTTAGCGCCTGCCTATAAATTTTCTTCTTGACGCTTTTTTTAAAATTAAAAATGTTTTATAGTATTATCCATCACTTTATTTAGGAGGATTTAATAATGATTTCTCAGAGAGCTATGAACGTCAAACCATCCCCAACACTCGCAATGGATGCAAAGGCAAAGGCTTTGAGAGCCCAAGGCATTGACATCATAAATTTCGGCGCAGGCGAACCAGACTATGATACACCCGATCATATCAAGGAGGCTGCAATAAAGGCAACGATGGATGGTTTTACGAAATATACGCCTGTTGGGGGTATTGATGAATTGAAAGATGCAATAATACAAAAACTCGAGACAGACAATAACCTCCAATATACGAGGGAAGAGATACTCGTATCCTGCGGGGCTAAGCACAGCCTGTATAATATTGCACAGGCTCTTTACAGCCCCGGCGATGAAGTGTTGATACCATCTCCATATTGGGTTTCTTATCCCGATCAGGCAATATTAAACGATGCCATACCAGTATATGTGGAGACATACGAAAAGGATAATTTCATAGTTAATCCCGATGCGCTAATGGCAAAAATAACCAATAAAACTCGTGCCCTTATATTGAATTCACCCTCTAATCCGACCGGACTTACCTATGATAAAAAATCTCTCGAGGCTATAGCTGACTTAGCCCTTAAAAATAATTTTTATATCATTTCTGATGAAATATATGAGAAACTCGTTTATGATGGTATCGAACATATAAGCATAGCTTCTTTAAATAATTACATCAAAGATAAGGTAATTGTAGTTAATGGACTTTCAAAGTCATATGCTATGACCGGTTGGCGTATAGGATATGCAGCAGGTCCAAAAGAGATTATAAAGGCGATGACCAATATCCAGAGCCAGTCCACCTCTAATCCTACATCAATAGCTCAAAAAGCTGCAGTGGCAGCCCTTATAGGCAATCAGGATTTTATAACAATTATGCGTGACGAGTTTGACAGGAGAAGAACATTCCTTGTAGATGGGCTCAATTCTATTGAAGGAATAAGCTGCATCAAGCCGAATGGGGCATTCTATGCCTTTCCGAATATTTCTAAACTTTATGGAAAAAAAACGCCATCAGGACAAACCGTAAATTCCTCAATAGATTTTGCCTTATATCTTCTGGAATCTGCAAATGTTGCATTGGTGCACGGTGGGGCATTCGGGAGCGATGCTCACATCAGGCTTTCATATGCTACATCTATGGAAAACATACAAAAAGGACTTGACAGAATAAAGGATGCGGTTTCAAGGCTCAAATAATTTTTTTATAACATCCAATGCAGACTGAGAAATTCCATAGTGGATATGTTTCCATCACCGGCAGGCCTAATGTCGGCAAATCAACATTGCTGAACACCATATTGGGAGAAAAAGTAGCGATTGTAGCCCCCAAACCTCAGACGACGAGAAATAGGATTATCGGGATAAAGAACACCTCTGACTGCCAGATTATATTTATAGATACACCCGGCATCCATAAGCCAAAACACATGCTTGGAGAAATTATGGTAAGGGAGTCACAAGAGGCAATTAAGGAGGTTGATATTGTTCTATTTGTCGTAAAACCAGAAGCGCCCGGCAAGGGGGATAATTTTATCATCGAAACCTTCAGAGGCTTGAATAAGCCTGTCTTTCTTATAATAAACAAGGTTGATACAGTCAAAAAACAGTATTTGCTCCCCGTAATTGAGAAATTTAATGCCCTATATAAATTTAAAGAAACTATACCAATATCTGCTCTAACAGGCGATGGCATAGATATACTAATAAATACGATAATAAACCACCTCCCTGAAGGCCCAAAATATTTCCCTGATGACATCCTGACTGATCAGGTGGAGAGATTTATGGTTTCTGAGATAATCAGGGAGAAGGCAATCCGCGCAACTGAAGATGAGGTGCCGCATTCTGTAGCTGTTGATATCACTGATTGGGGCGAGAGGGAAGATGGCATAATTTTTATCAAAGCAAATATTTATGTTGAAAGAGAAGGGCAGAAAGGTATTATAATAGGGAAGGGTGGAGAGAAACTAAAAACGATAGGGAGCCATGCAAGAATTGAAATTGAGAAATTATTAGGGACTAAGATTTTTCTTGAGTTGTGGGTGAAGGTTAAAAAGGATTGGCGGAGCAACTCCCACACTCTCAGGGGATTGGGGTTTAGATAAGATGTTTATACAGATGAAAGTTGAAGGTTTGTTATTCGACCCGCGAAGCGGGATGTATATACTGCTTTTACATCAGGTCGATGGCAGCGCTACACTGCCAATATGGATAGGGAAACCAGAAGCTGATTCCATAGCATTAGCTTTAGGGAAGGTTGTACCCCCCCGACCGCTCACCCATGACCTTATCAAAAACATTTTTGATAATCTGAATGTTCAGGTAAACAAGGTTATAATCACCCAGATAATTGATAATACTTACTACGCCGTCATATGCGCACAAGACTATCGGGGAGATATAAACATTGATTCAAGGCCATCAGATGCTGTCGCCGTAGCCGTAAGGGCCCAGGTACCTATTTTTGTTGATGAAGATGTTCTCGATGCGAAAAAGACTGACGAGCTTGAGGAGTGGCTTAAAAATCTCAAGCCCGAGGATTTTGGGAATGTTATGTAAATCTTGTTACATAAACCCTCTAAACCATTTTTATAAATGATTAGTAGAACTGAGGCTATTGTTCTAAGAAATTCCTCCTTCGCAGATGCTGACCTGATTGTTACATATCTCACTCTGAAGTTTGGAATAGTAAAAGTCTTTGCGAAAAGTCCTAAAAAAATTAAATCAAGATTTGGCAGCAGCCTTGAACCGCTGACATATTCAAACATATCTTTTTTGGGCAAGGAACAGACCCCCCTTCCGCGTTTGACGCAGTCGGATATAATCAAACCCTTTCAATCATTGAGAGAAGACTTTAAATCGTTGATGCAGATATATGAAATGCTCGATCTCTGTATCACTTTTATGCCTGAAAAAGAGCCTAATGATAAAATCTTCACATTGCTGTTAAACACCCTTATTAAAATTGAAGCTAATGTCAATCAAAAGATTTGCAGGCTATATTTCAAGCTTAAATTCCTCGAGATCGTAGGACTGCTGCCTGGTCTTGATGTATGTGCGAGATGCGGACAGATATCCGCCAACACAAAATATCTTTCTTTCTATATCAAAGACGGCTCGATTATATGCGGCAATTGTTCCAAGAATGAAAAAGACCCTCTCATTATCTCAGAAGGTGCACTTAAATTTTTTAGGAGCATTCTTAAGTGGAATCCAGCAATGATTGATAGAGTAAAGGTGCCTGAAGGCCTTTCGTCTGAGTTGTTGAATCTTATAAATGCACATATTAATTATGCAATAGGTTCAAGATGCCATATTATAAAAGTTTTTCCTGAAAAACAGGCATCTAATTGAGCTTAATGATATTAATGATTGAGCAGGCTTGCTGAATTGCTCTTGATTTGAGCAATCTTACAGAATGATAAAGGCGCTGACCCCACCAATTTATCAAAATACGAAAATGAAAAGTTTCAATCCACGCGCCCGCATGGGGCGCGAC
>DAIQAO010000015.1:0-35765 GCA_036781645.1 Dissulfurispiraceae bacterium | reverse complement strand
ATAAATCTTATTTCATCAGGGGTCATAGCTGCTTATGAAGAAATACTCGTTGGGTATATTGCCCTTGCCTTTTTCATCCCTTTGCTCATTGACAGCGGAGGCAATGCTGGTTCTCAATCAGCAACGCTGATGGTAAGGGCAATAGCAACAGGTGATGTAAGACTTCATAAATGGTTCTGGGCATTTAGCAGAGAGATAGCAATTGGCATGCTTTTAGGAGCCACGATGGGGCTCGCTGGCGGAACTCTTGGGTTGCTCAGAGGGGGGTATGAGATTGGTATTGTGGTGGGTTTGTCCATGATATCAATTATAGTAGTGGCTAATTTTATGGGGGTGATGCTGCCTTTCCTGTTGACCAAGCTGAGGTTAGACCCTGCTGTTGCGAGCAGTCCCTTAATTACATCAATAGCTGACGCTGTGGGGCTTTTAATTTATTTTGGGATAGCCACTGTCATACTTTTTTAATTGTTAAAAGTTTTATGAAAAATAGCACAGTTTGACTCTAAAGCTTTTTAACTAAAAAATTTCTCACCATAGAACATCAAAAAAGGAGACTGAATGTTAAAGCCAATAAAAATAATTAATCGGCAGTCTCTTGATGCTATTGATAAGCCATCAATTTTCCCAATAGAAGAGGTTTCAGGGAATATAGTTGACATCATTAATAGAAGGGTTTATTCGGGAAAATTGATAATTAATAATGGCGCTATCAAAAATATTATCGAGGATAAAACAGACTCTGACTTATTCATAATACCGCCTCTGATTGATGCCCATGTGCACATAGAAAGTTCCATGCTTACGCCCACAGCATTCGCACAAATGGCATTGGCTCACGGCGTCATCGCAAGCGTATCAGACCCTCACGAGATTGCCAATGTTATGGGAATAGCGGGTATTAAATACATGGTTGACGAAGGCGCTAACCTCCCATTCAAGTTCTATTTTGGCGCCCCTTCATGCGTGCCTGCAACTCCTATGGAGACTTCTGGGGCTTCAATTACAGCTGATGATATTGAACTCCTGTTTTGGGAACAAAATCTGCATTATCTAAGCGAGGTGATGAATTTTCCCGGAGTGATTAATGAAGACCCTGAAATAATGCGTAAAATAGCAATCGCCAAAAGTTATATGAAAAAAATTGATGGACACGCCCCGGGATTGAGAGGGAAGGATTTAGACCTCTATCTTCAGGCAGGCATAAGCACTGATCACGAAACGATAAATTACGAAGAAGGCAGGGAAAAGCTCAAAAAAGGCATGAAACTCCTGATTAGGGAAGGCTCTGCCGCTAAGAATCTGGATGAATTAGCCCCTTTGATAAACGAATTCCCAGATTTTTGTATGTTTTGCAGTGATGATATGCACCCCAATGACCTTGAGAAAGGCTACATCAACAAAATGGTGAAGAGGTTGTTGTTCAGTGGTTATGAGATAATGACGCTTCTTCGTTGCGCATCCCTCAATCCAGCGAGGCATTACAACATAGATATAGGTTTTCTCCAAAAGAACGATCGAGCTGATTTTGTAATTATTGATAATTTAAAAAATTTCAATGTTATTTGCACCGTTGCAGCTGGCGAAGCTATAGCTGTAAATGGCAAATGCCTGATGCCTGTTTCAGACATTAAGCATATAAATAACTTTCATGCTACCCCAAAAAAACCGGAGGATTTTACCGTTAACGCACAGGCAATGCCATCAGGGTAATTGAGGCAATAGACGGTCAGATATATACAGGCAAAAGCCTTACAAAACCTAAAGTGGTTAAAGGCATGGCAGTTTCAGACATAGAGAGAGATATCCTTAAGATATCTGTTATCAGTCGTTATCATGACAAGCCCCCTGTGACAGGATTCATAAAGAATTTTGGACTAAAAAGGGGCGCTATAGCCTCTTCTGTCTCTCACGATTCACATAACATCATTGCAGTTGGGAGCACTGATGCGGAAATAGCTACCGCTGCGAATGAAGTCATAAGGCATAAAGGAGGCCTCACCGTATCTGCCGATGGGAAATGCGAAGTTCTTCCCCTGCCCATTGCAGGGCTTATGTCAGATAAAGATGGTTTGTATGTTGCACAAAAATACACGGAACTCGATGAAATGGCTAAAAAATTAGGCTCAAAACTTAGTGCGCCCTTCATGACCCTTTCTTTTATGGGGTTAACTGTGATACCAGATTTGAAGATAAGTGACAGGGGGCTTTTCGACTTCAAGGCTTTTGATTACGTGCCTCTTTTTGAGGATGCTTGATTTATGGGCTGATGAAATTTTTTTGATTTTCAATGGCGCTAAGTAGATAGTCCTTGAACATTTCCGGGACAAGCCACTTTATTCCAAGCTTTTCAGCCCACTTTATGAGTCCCTGATCTGCCGTAATCAGAAGCGCATCCAACTCCATTGCAAGAAGAAGCAGGTCAACATCCTCTTTGCTGTCTATTATTCCCTCCCGTAATGCCTCTCTATACTTTCTTCTAAGGTCTTTGATAATATCATCTATCTTGGCTTTTTCAGTGCCTCTTACTGCGTTTTCTGCTATTCTCAGCCCTTTGTTAATCCTGTCTCTCATATCCTCGATAAGTTCGTAAAGCAAAAAAGCAGGGCATCTCAATTCATGTTTCTTGGGCGGTTTTTGTAAAATGAATAAACAAAGCTCAGAAGGAATCCTGTCCTTATCAATAAACTGGATAAGCTCCCTGAATGCTGAAGGAGGCATATAAAATTGAATTGAAGGGAGTTCAGAAGCAAGGGTTAGGAAAGATTTCAGTGCCTCTGAGGGCGAATTCCCAAAGAAATTCCGCACATCAGGGTTAACAAAAAGGCTCGTATCCAAAACAATATTCAATTTAGACATTTTTTAGTTAGTAATGGTATTCCATACCCTTTATAATCGTAACTGAACGGTAAAGCTGCTCGAGCAGAATCAATCTCGTCATTTCATGAGTGAGCGTCATTTTTGAGATTGCAAGGACGAGGCTTGAGTTTTTTCTAACCTCATCAGATACCCCGAAATGTCCGCCTATAACAAAATCTACAGAATCCCGCCGACTTAAAAAAGAGGCAAATTGTTTTGTGCTCATCTCAACGCCTTTTTCGTCAAGCAAAACATAAGAACTTGTCTGGCGCAGTATCCTCTTTCCTTCTTCCGAAAGGGTTTTCGGGCGGTCTTTGCCTTTTTCGCCCTTAATCTCCATTATCTTTAAGTTAATCGTATTTTTTAGCAGTTTAAGGTAGTAGTTGATTCCTTCAATAAGGTAATTTTCCTTTGTCCTGCCAACCCATAATATCCGCACTTTCATCATTTGTTGGTATCCGCGGGGCATCAAGCCAGACTTTCTCAAGTCCATAGTATTGCCTGGTCTGCCCTTCAAAAATATGGACTATCACATCTCCATAGTCAATAAGCACCCAGTGTGCATATTGCAATCCTTCAATCCCAAGGGGTTTAAAACCAGATTGCTGCAACGAATTCATAATACTTTCAGCGATTGTCTTGACGTGAATTATGTTGTCAGCAGAACAGATTAAATAATAATCTGCAATAATGGTGAGATCTTTTACCTCGAGAATCAAAACATCTCTTGCTTTCTTTTCGAGGGATGCCCTTGCTGCTGTGAGCGCTTTAGCTTTGCTGTCTATCAGAAACTCCTTCTCATGAAATCAAGTTTATTATATCAAAAAAACGAGGTTAAACCAAAATCTCCTTTACCACTTTGGCGACCTTTGACTGAAACTATAAGATAATATATTATACTAAATTACCTACACATCGGTGGTTAAAGTGAGGGACATTAAAAAATTACTCTCTTCTCTGCCGTCTGTTGATGAAGTTTTGAAATCTACACACGGCATCCAGTGGCAAAAAAAGTTTCCGAGAAGATACGTTCTTCAATCTATCCGAGAGGTTATTGAAGATCACAGAAAGGCAATACTCACAGGCACAAACAGAGATATTAGTTTTGATATCCTAAGCGACGAAATCCAGAAAAAACTCGAAAAACTCTCCGACTACAGCCTAAAAAATGTTATAAATGCAACAGGCATCGTAGTTCATACAAACCTTGGGCGCTCCATACTCTCTGAAACCGTAATGCAGCATGTCAAAGATATTGCAGCAGGGTATTCAAACCTTGAATATGATATTGAAAAAGGCATAAGGGGAAAAAGATATTCGCACATTCAGCGGTTAACTAACGAGATAACGGGGGCCGAGAACTGTCTTATTGTGAATAACAATGCCGCAGCTGTCCTTGTTTGCCTTAACACCCTCGCAAAAGATAGAGAAGTAATAGTCTCAAGGGGGGAACTCGTTGAGATCGGGGGTTCTTTTAGGATTCCCGATATTATGAAAAGCAGCGGAGCAATCTTAAAGGAAGTAGGCACCACAAATAAGACACATCTCCATGACTACGAGAACGCTATAACACAAAATACTGCCCTTTTGCTAAAAGTCCATCAATCCAATTTCAGGATGACTGGTTTCACCCAATTTCCTTCTCCTGAAAAACTCGTTTCAATCGGCAGGAGGTTTAGTCTGCCTGTCATGTTCGACCTTGGCAGCGGCTCCCTGATTGACCTTAAACCTTATGGCGTACATATAGAGCCTACAGTTCAGGATGTTATAAAAGCAGGAGTCGATATAGTTACCTTTAGCGGAGATAAACTCTTGGGAGGTCCTCAGGGTGGGATTATAGCAGGGAAGTCTGAATTGATTGAACAAATATCTAAAAACCCCCTCATGCGTGCTGTTAGAGTTGACAAGATGACATTAGCCGCTTATGAAGCTACACTCAAAATATATGCTGATATAGAAAAGGCAAAAATAGAGATACCAACCCTCAGGATGCTTCTGGAAGAGAAAGAGACTATTAGAAAAAGGGCTAAAAAGGTATTATCAAAACTAAAAAGAAAATCAAAAAATTTCATTAATGAAGTCGCTGATGTCTCGATTGTCAATGATTTTTCAAAATCAGGAGGCGGTGCACTGCCCGAAGTAGAGTTTGCCACTTATGCAATTGCTATAAAACCTTACAAAATCACCCCAGATGCATTTGTTAAAAAACTCAGGTTCAACAGCTATCCAATAATAGCAAGGATTCAGGAAGACAGAGTGATCCTTGACATGAGAACCGTACAGGATAACGAAATCGAACAATTAAGCGAAGGGGTATTAATTTCTTTAATGGTCCAACCAAATAAGCTCGTGCATATGCCGGCAAACAATGATGTAAAGGAGCCTTGAAAATTCTTGCTAAACAAAAAGGGCATCACGTGTTTAGACAAATCTTCATACAAACTGTGACGCCCTTTTTATTGAAGAGTGTTAAAATTATCTCCGCTGCGCCAATTGAATCCTTATAGTAGCCCTCTCAAGCGATGCGGTAGCCCTTGCAAAATCAATTTCCTCGGCTTTCTTCAGACGTTCTTCCGCCCTTTTCATAGAAGCCTTTGCCCTTTCAACATCAATATCAGTGGCTTTCTCTGCGCTGTCAGCCATTACTATGACCTTTTCGGCAGTTACCTCAACATAGCCGCTATTGACAAAGACATACACAGTTTCATTGCCTTTTTTGTATGACAGAATCCCTATCTTTAGGGTTGTCAGAAAGGGGACGTGTCCAGCTAAAACGCCAAAGTCGCCCTCGGAGCCGGAAGCAGATACCTCATCAACCTCTTCGCTGAGAATTTGACCGTAAGGCGTTACTATATCTAAGATTACTTTAGTAGTCATTTTTTAGCTCCTAATGATAATTATCTGCTCCAGCCGAGCTTCCTCGCTTTTTCCTCTGCCTCTTCAATCGTGCCTGTCATATAGAAAGCCTGCTCTGGCATATCATCATATTGACCATCAGCAATTGCCTGGAAGCCTTTAATAGTGTCTTCAAGTTTGACATATTTGCCGGGCACACCGGTAAATGTCTCTGCGACATGGAAAGGCTGGCTCAGAAATCTCTGAATTTTCCTTGCCCTTGCGACAACAAGTTTATCGTCTTCTGAGAGTTCCTCAATGCCGAGAATAGCAATGATATCTTGTAATTCTTTATATTTTTGAAGGATATTCTGTACCTTTCTTGCTACAGAATAATGATGGTCACCAACAACCTTCGGGTCAAGTATTCTTGATGTGGAATCAAGAGGGTCAACAGCAGGATATATGCCAAGCTCTGCAATCTGTCTTGAGAGAACAACTGTTCCATCAAGATGTGTAAATGCAGTCGCGACGGCAGGGTCTGTAAGGTCGTCAGCAGGGACGTATATCGCCTGCATTGATGTAATTGAACCTTTGTTTGTTGTTGTTATTCTTTCCTGAAGGATGCCCATATCAGTACCCAAAGTAGGCTGGTAACCGACAGCGGATGGCATTCTTCCAAGGAGAGCTGAAACCTCTGCACCTGCAAGGGTATATCTGAATATATTATCAATAAAGATAAGGACGTCCTGACCCTGATCTCTGAAATATTCTGCTACAGTGAGTGCTGTTAGGGCAACTCTTGCCCTTGCGCCTGGGGGCTCATTCATCTGCCCATAAATCAGGGCGACATTAGGCAAAACACCTGAATGCTTCATCTCAAGATAAAGGTCGTTTCCTTCCCTTGTCCGTTCGCCAACACCAGCAAAGACGGAGACACCGCCATGTTTCATGGCTATGTTATGAATCATCTCCATAATAACAACTGTCTTGCCGACTCCTGCACCACCGAACATTCCCATCTTGCCGCCTCTGACGAAGGGGATGAGGAGGTCAAAAACCTTAACGCCTGTCTCAAACTGCTGAGTGGTGGCAACCTGCTCAGCAAATTCAGGGGCTGATCTATGTATTGGGAGTTTTTCTTCAACCTTCAGAGGTCCTGCCTCATCGACAGGTTGACCGATAACATTAATAATTCTGCCTAAAATAGACTTTCCAACAGGAACAGCAATAGGCAATCCAGTATCAATAGCCTTCATCCCCCTGACGAGACCATCTGTGGCGCCCATTGCAATTGTCCTGACTTTGTTGTCGCCAAGCTGTGCGGCAACCTCTAGGGTAAGGTGAATTTCAGGGATTCCTTTAGCAGGATCGCCCGGTTCATCAATTGTTATAGCATTCAGTATAGCCGGAATCTCCTTTTCAAACTCGACATCCACGACTGCACCGATTACCTGAACAACTTTACCTTCATTCATTATTATCCTCCTGAACCTTGATACTTTTATATATTTTTAGGTTATTTCTTTAAAGCCTCAACACCGCCAACTATATCCATGAGTTCTTTGGTTATACCTGCCTGCCTGACTTTATTGGCTATCAGTGTAACCTTTGCTATCATATCCTCACAATTCTTTGAGGCATTTTCCATAGCGGTCACCCTCGCAGCTTCTTCCGCTGCCTGAGATTCGAGCAGAGATCTATATATCTGAATTTCCACATATTTAGGGAGCAGCTTCTCAAAAAGCTCCTCTTTAGATGGCTCAAATTCAAAGGGGGCAAAAGCTGAAGAAGCCCCTGCTTGAGCTTCTATAGTTCCGATTGGCAGGAGTTTCAATACAACGGGTTTTTGAAGCAGCATGGATTTAAATTCGCTGAATATAACAACAATCTCGTCAGCGGCTTCGGAAGTATAGGTATTAATAATGTCAGCTGCAATCTCCTGAGCATTGGAATAACTGAGCTTGCCTGAAAGCCCTAGCCATGTGCCCCTGATCGGTACATTTCTCCTTTTGAAATAATCGCGGGCTTTTCTTCCAATAACGCTCACGCTTACATCTAAACCTTCTTTTTTAATGGCGTCTATCTGTTGCGCAGCAGCTCTAAGGATGTTGGAGTTAAAAGCGCCACAAAGCCCTCTATCAGATGTTATAACCAGAACCTCAACCTTCTTTTTAGGCCTCCATGTAAGGAGCGGATGACCGCCAAGCTCCGCTGATGAGCCTGCCAGATCAGTCAAGACGGTCTCCATCTTGTTTGCATAGGGCCTAAAGTTGATCATCCTGTCCTGAACCTTTCTCAACTTGGCTGCAGCAACCATCTTCATGGCAGAAGTAATCTTTTTCGTTGAAGCTATGGCTTTTAGCCTTTTTCTAATATCCCTTAGCGTTGGCATTTATATTCTCCTGTTTTAGACTTATAACCTAAGGCTGGAATGTCTTTTTGAATTCCTGGATAGCGGCAGTTATCTTAGCCCTCAGGTCATCATCCAGCACCTTTTTCTCCCTGACCTCATTCCTTAGATCTTGCTTTTTCGCCTTTATAAAATTATTAAAGCTGTCTTCAAAAGCCTTTATGCCGTCAACGGGAACATCATCGAGAAAGCCCTGGGTTCCCGCATATATTAGGATAATCTGATCTTCAACAGGCATCGGCACATATTGGTCCTGTTTTAGAAGTTCGACCATTCTTTTGCCTCTTTCGAGCTGGGCTAGGGTAGCTTTATCGAGATCTGAAGCAAACTGTGCAAAAGCAGCCAACTCTCTATATTGGGCAAGGTCAAGCCTGAGCATTCCAGCAACCTGTTTCATGGCCTTTGTCTGGGCTGCACCGCCAACACGGCTGACCGAAAGACCAACATTTATGGCAGGTCTAACGCCAGCGTAGAAAAGCTCTGGCTCAAGATAGATCTGACCGTCGGTAATAGAAATGACATTTGTAGGTATGTATCCTGACACGTCGCCAGCCTGCGTTTCAATTATCGGGAGGGCTGTGAGAGACCCGCCGCCCTCTGCATCTGATAATTTAGCGGCCCTTTCGAGCAATCTTGAGTGGAGATAAAAGACATCGCCGGGATAAGCCTCACGAGCAGGAGGACGCCTTAGGATAAGAGATATCTGCCTGTATGCATGAGCCTGTTTTGTGAGGTCATCGTAACAGATAAGGGCGTGCTTGCCATTGTCCCTGAAATATTCACCCATTGCGCATCCGACATAAGGTGCGATATACTGCATTGCAGCAGGTTCGCTCGCTGTGGCAACTACCACTATAGTGTGATCCATCGCCCCGTATTCTTCAAGCAGCTTAACTGTTCTGACTATCGCCGAACGTCTTTGACCAACAGCAACATATATGCAAATAACATCGCCGCCCTTCTGATTTATAATCGTATCAATTAGGATAGCTGTTTTGCCTGTCTGACGGTCGCCGATTATCAACTCTCTTTGCCCCCTACCGATTGGAATCATGCTATCAACCGCTTTGATTCCAGTCTGTAGAGGCTGGTTCACAGGTTGTCTTTTGATGATACCGGGTGCAACGACATCAACCTTCATTGATTGGTTTGTATTAATAGGACCTTTTCCGTCAATGGGTTGTCCGATTGCGTTAACGACTCTGCCGACCAGGGCTTCGCCAACAGGGGTTTCCATAACCTTTCCTGTCCTTTTAACGATATCGCCTTCCTTAATAAGCTTGTCATCACCAAAAAGGATCGCACCGATATTGTCCTCTTCAAGGTTAAGCGCCATACCGTAAACGCCATTAGGCAACTCAAGCATTTCAGAAGCCATGCAGTTGTCAAGACCATAGATTCTTGCCACACCGTCGCCGACATAAGTGACAACTCCAACCTCACTTACATCAACTCTTTTTTCAAACTCTGTTATATGCTTTTTCAGATACCCACTTATCTCTTCAACCTTTAATTCCATTTTTTCACCCCTTTATAAGCTTATCTCTTAAAAGCCCTAATTGGCCTTTTATACTGCTGTCATACATTGTGCTTCCAACCTGTATCCTAACGCCTCCCAGCAGGGATGGGTCAAGGATAAACTCAAGCTCAATCTCTTTACCTGTTATCTGTTTGAGTGAATTGATCAATGCACTTTCATAGTCCTTGCTGACCTCAACAGGTGTAATCACTACCGCCTTTGCCCTTTTCTTCATTTCCATATAAAGAGCAGTTATCGCCCCAATAATTTCTTTAAGGGACCCTAATATCATTTTGTTTGAGAGATATAAAAGATATTGGGCTACTTCGGCTGAGATTTGCATTTTGTGGGAAACAATAGCTATTGCTTTCTCACGCTCAGGCTCGCTAAAAACAGGACTGACCATAAGAGTTTTAAAGTTTTTATCCTTATCGATCAAGTCAGCGATAGCGCTGAGCTGTTCAATAGCCTTCGGGACCTCAGTCAAATCAACGGATTTTAAAAATTGCTTGGCATATTTTTTAACATCCTTTACCTTTTTCAATTTCTAACCCCTAACAGTTTTATTGACTCTTGCAGGATTTTATCCTGATCTTCTTTGGTTAATCTGCTCTTAATCTTCTCTTCAGATAGCTTAATAACCTCTTCGACCGCCTCAGCCTTGATAGTCTCTTTAGCCATCTTGACCTCATGCTCTATGTTAGCCTTTGCCTGCTCTAAAATCCTGACTTTAAGTTTTTCGGCATCCTCAATCAGCCTTTTCTTCTCTTCCTCTCCTGTTACTTTCGCAACAGAGAGAATTTCTGCTATCTCATTGTCTTTTAATTTTAGTCTCTCTTCAACCTCAGAGAGGGCTTTCTTGGCAATCTCCTTAGCCTCCTGAGCCTCCTTTATGCTTTTTTCGATCATCTCTGTGCGCTGTTTCAGAAATGCCTTAAGGGGTTTGCCAACAAATTTAACGAGCAGGAAAACGAGTATTGCAAAATTCAATATCCTCCAAACCCATGCCATAGGACCTTCTTCGGCTGCTGCGCCTGCAGCATAAGCACTTGAGGCGATAAAAAAAATGCCCAAAAAGGTGGCAAAACAATATCCCGTATATAACTTTCCTTTCATCATGCCTTCACCAACTTTCTCACGATTTCTTCTGAGAATTTGTCAACATCAGCCTTTAAAATTGACCTCGCTTTTTCAGCTTCAGTCTTCAATTCCTGCCTCGCTTTTTCAATCATTGCGACAGCTTCTTCTTCAGCTTTGCTCAGCACTTCTTTTTGGTGCAAAAGACCAGCTTCTCTCTCCGAATTGTATATATCCTTTGCCTTCTTTCTTGCATCCTGAAGTTCAGAATTCATCTTGACAAGAGACTCTTCCTTCTTTTCAGCCATAGACTTTGCATCATCAAAAGCACCCTTTATGGCTTTCTCACGCTCTTTGAAAAGATTTGCAAGGGGTTTAAACAGGAGAGAACTCAGGATAAAATACAAAATGATGAAATTTGCGACAAGAACGAAATACCAATAGTTAAAATCTAACATATCACCCTATCTCCTCCGTCCCAATAGATTTCTTTAGAGGCTTTTTTGGAACTGCTAAAACATTTATTTGATAATTATCTAAACGCTGAAAACATTACCACACCAACATTCTTTTGTCAAGAATTCAATGATAAAATATTATTATCAATTTATAACTAACGATTATTTGCAGATCCTGATTGATTCTTGATGTCTTTAAGGCAGCGAAGTAAGGTCTCGATATCTTGCTCAGTATGTGGCGCGATAGCAGTAAATCTTATGCGGGGTATTTTAACAGTAGGAGGTCTGATTGCAGGGGCATATATACGATTTTCCATTAGGATCTTCGAAAAAATATTAGTGCTTTCTACGACATCTTTGCCCTGTATCATTGGTGTAATTAAAGGAATTATAGGGGTCTGGCTATTCAGGGTATCATAACCGAGTTCTCTTATTCCTTCAAAGAGCTTCTGCCTGTTCTCCCACAATGACTTGAGCAAAACCGTTTCCTCCTTTAATATTTCGATTGCCTTAATAGAAGCTGCTATTGTACAGGCAGGGAGGGCGGTTGAAAAAATCAAGCCTCTTGCTCGATTGATTAACCATTGAATTGTTTCTCTACTTGCCGCTATAAAAGCCCCAAAAGAACCAAGGGCTTTAGAAAGAGTTCCCATCTGAATAATCCATGGTTCTGGTTTAATACCAAAGTGATTAAGAGCGCCCCGTCCTTCCCCTAAAACTCCTGTGCCGTGGGCATCATCAATATAAAGGATTGCCCCATTCTCCCTGCATACATTAAATATTTCTTTAAGTGGTGCAATATCTCCATCCATACTAAAAACAGAATCTGTTATGACGACTCTTTTTTGCCCTTTTTCTTTTTTCAGCAAAAGAGACAGATGTTCAACATCACCGTGACGGTATATCATTTTTTTAGCTCTGCTTAAACGGCAACCATCAACTATGCTGGCGTGGTTTAATTCATCGCTGAAAATCACATCCCCTTCTGAGGCTATAGCAGGAATGGCACTTGTATTAGCAGTATATCCTGAATTAAATACTAACGCAGATTCTGTGCCCTTAAACTGGGCTATCATTTGCTCGAGTCTAATATTTAGGTCAGTCCCCCCGGATAAAAGCCTTGAAGCACCAGAACCAACACCATATTTATCTATAGCAGTCTTTGCCGATGCCATAACCATACGATGAGAAGAAAGCCCAAGATAATCATTTGATGAGAAGTTAATGTATTCAGTGCCAGAAATCAATATATGCGAACTTCCATATGGTTCAAACTCAGGCTGATAAACATTTTTATCGTTTTGATAGTTATAAAACGGCTTTAAATAAGGCTCCCTATCTTTAATTATCCTTAAAAGCCCTGTTTTTATGATTTTTTCCAACTCAGAAAAAAACACTTAATACCTCCCTGTAAAAATGTCATGACAAGATTTAGTATTCATTTTTTGTGGAAACTACATTATATAGAAAAATTTAAAAATATTTTTTTTTCCCTTGACATCGGATACCTATAATACATATCATGTAGTAAAAAGTGGTAAAAAGTGGTAGAGGATTTTTAAATGTCATCTTTTATAGGTAAATTTTACCATACCCTTGACCCGAAAGGCAGGGTAATATTGCCGGTTCCTTTCAGGGAAGTCTTGCTAAGAAAATATTCTGCCGAAAAGTTATATATAACTAACTCAGCTTTTGATAAATGCCTACATATTTATCCTTTAGAGGAGTGGGTAAGGCTCGAAGAAAAGGTGAGAACCCTTCCAAAAATGGATGAAGCCGTCAAGTTCTATCTCCGCAGAGTGCTTGCTTCCGCCGCTGAACTCGTCCTCGATAAGCAGGGAAGAATACTTATCCCTTATGAACAGAGGCAGGATGCAGGCATTTCAAGCGAGGTTGTAATTGTGGGACAGCTTGACAAAATAGAGATCTGGGAAAAGGCTGAGTGGGATGCAGTAACGGATCCCAAAAATATAGACAGAAAGGCCTTTGAAGCAGTTCTTGCCGGATACGGGCTTTAAAGGTCATGGAGATTCAGGGTTATATCCAATAAAAAAGAAGAAGCAATTGAGCAGTTGGATGATAGTTTTTTAATGCCCCAGATAAGATTTGATTATCCCTTTCATAAAGTGGATGCGATTTTGTTTAAAAAAGCGATTTAGGATTTCGTCCTGATTAATCCCTGCAAAGTGAATGCTTGTCAGGAGAATAATCTGAGATGATGTCTGGATAAAAAATCAGCCCTTCTAATGCAATATCATAAGCCTGTTTTATTGCATGAGGCGATGGAAATATTAATAACCAAAACTGACGGGATTTATGCCGATGCAACTATAGGCTTTGGAGGGCATGCCCGTGAGATTTTAAAAAGACTGGATGATAAAGGGAGACTTATAGGAATAGACAGAGATGAATCTGCCTTGAGTTTTTTGAGAGATAGCATAACTGATAGGCGCTTGAGCCTGTTGAAAGGTAACTTTTCAAATTTAGGTTCTTTATTGGTTTCTATTGGTGTAGGCAAGATTGATGGAGTTCTTTTTGACCTTGGGGTTTCATTATTTCAACTAAAGGAATTAACCCGTGGATTCAGCTTTATTTCAGATTCAAGATTGGATATGCGAATGGATACTTCACAAACATTAGATGCATGGGAAATCGTAAACAGATATTCCGGCAAAGACCTTGAAAATATCTTCAGGGATTATGGAGAAGAACCTGCTTCATCAAAAATATCAAGGGCTATTGTGGAAGAGCGAAGGCATAAAAATATAAATACCTGCAAGGAACTCGCAGCAATTGTCGAGAGGGTTTACAGGAGAAGGGGCAAGATTCATCCTGCCACAAGGATTTTTCAGGCTATAAGAATTAAAGTCAATGATGAACTCGGTGAGTTAAAAAGGGGTCTCTTTTCTGCTTATGAATCTTTAGGGACAGGGGGTAGATTATGTGTTATTTCTTATCACTCCTTAGAGGACAGAATTGTAAAAGATTTTTTTAAAGAGGGGCAGAGAGTCTATAAACTCAAAATTCTTACAAAAAAGCCCATTAAACCTTCTAAAGATGAGGTGGTGGTTAATCCTGCATCCAGAAGCGCAAAACTCAGAGGGGCAGAGAAAATATGAGAAAAAAAAGGAGTTTATTTCTGTTTGTTCTCAAACCGTTGCTGTTGACCCTACTTGTGGCGTCTTTTTTCGCATTACTTGGACAGAAGAACGCCTTTACGGGAATAGAATACAGGATAAATATGCTCGAAAAGAAAAAGATGGAGTTGATAAAAGAGGGCAAATATCTCGCAGCAGAAAAAGCAAAGCTTGTGTCTATACAGAATATTACTAAAGCTGCTGCAAATTCAGAAGGGTTCAACTTCCCTGACCGCAAGAGAGTTATTTACGTCAAAACAATTAAAGAACCGGTGCCGTATGCAGCCAGTTATCAGCAAACGGCTAAATCTGCTTCAAGACAGGATAATGCTTTGCCTCATCAATAGGCAAGTAAAGCAATTGGTTTATGTTATTGAAGGCTTTTAAAAAACAGCCTTCATAAATTCATAATGCATAGGCGTTTTACTTGAGCATAACGGCACTCTCGAGGGTTGTCCAATGTAATTTGTTTTAGTAGATATAATTTGTCCTAAAAACTGATTTTTCTCCTCCATCATTTTAAAAATTAGTTTTAGAGGTAGGGTGCCTCTATGAAGAAAAGACTAATTGTTCTTGCCATTATCATATCGGCTGGCTTTGCTGCCGTGACGATCAAACTCGCCTATATAATGCTGATAAATCACACCTGGTATGTTGAAAGGGCAAGAATGCAACAGATAAAGACACATGAAATGCCTGTAAAAAGAGGTTTGATATTGGATAGAAAGGGAAGGGAACTGGCAATCAATATTGATGTAGAATCTATTTACTGCAATCCTGCGGAGATCAATGATAAAAACATTGATGCAGTCGTAACTTCCCTTGCAAGAATAACCGGGAAAAAAGACGATGTCATTAGGACAAAAATCAGCACTGATTCCAGATTCTGCTGGATCGATAGAAAGGTATCTCCCCAATCTGCCGATATTATTAGAGAATCCAAAATTAGCGGTATAGGATTGATTCCGGAGGTCAAGAGGGTTTATCCCAAAGGTAATCTGGCATCTCACATAATAGGTTTCGTTGACATTGACAACAAAGGTATAGAAGGAATTGAGCAAAAATTTGACAAGTATCTGACCCCAGAAGGCGAGAAAGTTGTCTCTTTTAGGGATGCAAAAGGTAACATGCTCTCTAAGGGCGGCTTTAAGGAGATAAAAGGAAATAATATCTTTTTGACAATTGACGAGGGTCTACAGTATATACTCGAAAAAAATCTCGATGAAACGGTCAAACGCTGGCGTGCTTCTTATGCTACAGCGATCATGATGGATCCCTTTACCGGGGAAATACTCGCGATGGCAAATAGCCCTTCATTTAATCCTAACAATCCCGCTGAGGTTCCACCGCATCAGAGAAAGAACCGTGCTATAACAGATTGCTATGAACCCGGCTCAACATTTAAAATAGTAGTCGGAGCTGCTGCCCTTGAGGAAGGCTTGGTTAAACCTAACACATTATACGACTGTTCAGCAGGTTATATAGAGGTTGGAGGCAGACGCATTAAGGACGCCCATAGACACGGTGTCCTTACCTTTCAAGAGGTTATCCAGAAATCTTCCAATGTCGGGACGATAAAAATTGGATTGTCCCTTGGTAAGGAAAGACTTTATGATTATATAAAGAGATTCGGATTTGGAGAAAAAACTGGAATTGATATTATCGGAGAGGTTGCAGGACTCGTTAGATCCCCTGAAAACTGGTCCGGAATGTCAATAGGCTCTATTTCGATCGGACAGGAGATTGCCGCAACCCCTCTTCAGGTTTTAAGGGCATATTCTGTCATTGCCAACGGGGGATTGCTCGTTAAACCTTATTTAGTGTCAGAGATACAGTCCCCTGACGGTAGCTCTATTTATAAAGCTGTTTCTGAGACAAAAAGGGTTATATCTGAGAAAACTGCTAATAAATTCAATATGATACTCACGACTGTCACAGAAGTTGGCGGGACCGCTAAAGAGGCATCTGTTGATGGTAACCTGGTCGCAGGTAAAACAGGCACAGCTCAAAAATTTGATACACACACAAAGAGATATTCAAAGGTTAATTATGTGAGTTCTTTTGTCGGTTTTGTTCCTGCTGATAAACCCAAGTTTGCTATGATAGTCGTGGTTCATGACCCTAGGGGACATATCTATGGAGGTGTAGTTGCAGCGCCTGTTTTCAGAAAAATAGCTAACGATGCCCTTTCTTATCTCGAAGTGCCTCGGGACGACTCTAAAGAAAAAAATCTTCTGGTGACATCAACAAGATGAAAATAAAAGATATCCTGAGGCATGATTTTGAGTTAAACGGGAATAATGTTGGAGATATAAATGGGATAGCCTATGACTCAAGAAAGGTCAAAAAGGGTGATTTATTTGTAGCCATGAGGGGGGAAAATGTAGATGGGCACGATTTTATTGAGGACGCGATTAACAAAGGAGCTATATCAGTAATACATCAAAAAGATTGGATTAATGCGCCCTTTTTAATGTATAAATATCCTCATATATCATGGATTGGCGCAACAGACACCAGAGAAGCCATCGCCTACGTGGCTTCAAGGTTTTACAATGACCCTTCTGAAGAAATTAATCTTATAGGGATAACGGGCACCAACGGCAAGACTACCACATCTTTCATAATCAAAAAAATTCTTGAAGGATGCGGTCATGATACAGGTCTTATTGGGACAATCGGTTATTTCGTAAAAAATGAGTTTCGCAAATCTCTCCACACGACACCAGAGTCAGTAGATTTTCAGGAACTGTTGAGGAAAATGGCTGATGAAGGCTGTAAATATGTCGTCTCAGAGGTTTCATCTCATGCACTGTTTCAGAAGAGGGTCGATTATTCAAAGTTTAAGACTGCGGTTTTCACAAATCTTACGCAGGATCATCTCGATTTTCATACTACCATGGAGAACTATTACAAGTCTAAGGAGAGGTTGTTTAAGGAACTCCTTTATGATGGTGGATGCGCCGTAATAAACATTGATAATCCTTACGGAGAAAGACTTTTGAGGGAGCTTAAAAAATCAAGGGGGAGTACCTTAAGATATCTTTCCTATTCGATAGATTCACCCCTCGCTGACCTCAGAGCCGTAAATATAAAGATGGCATTTAAAGGATTGTCTTTTACGCTCAAACAAATAGGGTTGGCAGACGATCTTTCGGGTGTAGAAATTCGGTCTGGACTTATCGGGAAGCCAAATGTGTATAACCTACTCGCCGGCATTGGTTCAGCCATATCTCTTGACATGCCTTTAGAACTTATAAAAGAAGCTCTTGCAGGGCTTAGCGGGGTAAACGGTAGATTTGAGAGGGTTGAGGAAGGTCAGGATTTTTTAGCCATTGTAGATTATGCCCATACGGATGACGCCCTTTCTTGCCTTTTAGCTACAGCCCGGCAGTTAATGCGAAATGGTAAATCTCACAGCAAAAAAATAATAACAGTATTCGGCTGCGGTGGCAACAGAGACAGAAGCAAAAGGGCAAAAATGGCTGCGGCTGCAACGAGGCTCAGCGATTATGTGATAATGACTACCGATAATCCAAGATTTGAAGAGCCTATAAGTATTCTTCGTGATATGGAAGAAGGCGCCCTTAAAGGTAATTATGTGATAATACCGGACAGAAGATTAGCAATAAAGGTAGCTGTTGAGATGGCTTCAGCAGGCGATGTAGTTTTGGTTGCGGGCAAAGGTCATGAAGATTATCAGGAGATTAAAGGGGTCTGTTACGAGTTTAGTGACAAGAAAGAATTAGCCAGTGCAATATCAACAAGAATTAAAGGCAAATAAAATGCACCCCTTTCTGAATTGCAAGGATATTGCAGATGCCACAGGTGGTTTGATTATGGATGGTTATTCAAAGGCATTTGCTGGCGTATCTATTGATTCTAGGACAATAAGGGATGGAGAATTATTTATAGCCTTAAAAGGTGATATGCACGACGGACATGACTTTGTAGAAGAAGCCCTAAAGAAAGGTGATGGGGCTCTAATCAGTCAGGAGAGATTGAAATTAACTGAAAAGGGCTTTGAGCTAAAAACATTTATTATAGTTGAAGATACACTAAAGGCACTTCAAAAACTTGCCCATTATACAAGAATGAGATTTCATGGCAGGGTATTCTCAGTGGTTGGCAGCAACGGGAAAACAACCACGAAGGAACTGCTCTCTTCAATACTTGGGACTAAATGGAATGTTCTTAAAACTACCGGGAATTACAATAACCATATCGGAATGCCTCTATGTTTATGCAGATTGACTGATGACTCAGAGGTGATGGTGCTTGAGATGGGCACAAATAGACCAGGGGATATTGACATGCTGTGTGAAATAGCGTTGCCTGACACAGCAGTAATAACTAATATAGGATACGAACATATTGAGGGATTTGGTTCCATCGAAAAAGTAAGGGAGTCCGAGCTGGAAATACTTCCCTATGTTCGGGACATTGCAATTAATGCAGATGACCAATTTCTTATGGATGGTATCAGGGGCAGGTATAATGGCAAGATAGTAACTTTTGGTATTCAGTCAACCCATGCTGATGTCAGTGCAACGGATATACATTGTGATGTCTATTACACAAATTTTCAACTCGTGGCAAAAGGGGCTAAAATCAACATACAATCAAACCTCGTCGGTCTTTTCAACATATACAATTGTCTCGCTGCTTCTGCGGCGGCTCTGTCAGCAGGGCTTGAGCTTGAGGACATAAAAAAAGGTATAGAGTCCTTTGGTGGTGTAAGGCTCAGATTCGAGGTAAAGAAACTTGGAGGAATAACCTTTTTGAATGATGTTTATAACGCTAATCCATCATCTATGGAGGCATCTGTTAATGAGATGATGAGATTTATGAGATTCCATAAAAATTCTTATAAAAGGGCAATAGTTGTTCTTGGCGACATGCTTGAACTCGGAGACTACTCAATAACTGCCCATCAAAATCTGGGCAAATTGCTCTCGACCCTGCCTATAGATGTTTTTATAGGTGTTGGAGAGATGATGGGTGAAGCCTTAAAAGTTTTTAAAGGTAAGGGATTAACTGCCTTAAACGCTGAGGAGGCAGGCGAAAAACTAAAGAGCATCTTAAGAGAAGGAGATATTGTCTTGATCAAAGGGTCCCGTGGCATGAAGATGGAAAAAGTTCTGAACTCGTTAGAAAGGCTTGTTTAATCATGATTTACGAGTTTCTTTATGATTTGCACATATATTTCTCCCCCTTCAATGTATTTAGATACATTACATTCAGAACATCTCTTGCTGTCTTTACAGCGCTTTTTTTTACAATTTTTATAGCACCTTACATAATCCAATGGCTCAAAAAAATCAGCATGACCCAGCAAATAAGGGACGATGGGCCCCAAAACCACCATTCTAAAGCCGGCACACCAACAATGGGTGGTATTATTATCCTGCTCGCAATAACTGTAGCAATGCTTATGTGGGGTAATTTCCGGAATATCCAGGTTTGGATAATAATGTTTTCTCTTATCGGTTTTGGTATGATAGGGTTTATTGATGATTATCTCAAGGTAGTTAAAAAAAACTCAAAAGGGTTGAGGGCGAGATATAAATTCCCAGCCCAGACTTTTATTGCCTTTGCCATATGTGGTTTCTTATATTTTAACCCTTCTGACCCATATGGAACGATTTTAAGTGTTCCTTTTTTCAAGAAATGGTTATTTGATCTCGGCATCTTTTATATATTTTTCGCTGCCTTTGTTATAGTAGGGGCATCAAATGCCGTCAACCTCACGGATGGCATTGACGGGCTTGCAATAGGGCTCATAGCGATCGCAAGCCTTGCATACGGGGCTTTTGTATATGTCTCAGGGCATGCAGTTTTTGCCAAGTATTTGCAGGTTCTCTACCTGCCTGGAATTGGCGAACTGACGGTGTTTTGCGGGGCTATGCTTGGAGCAGCATTGGGATTTTTATGGTATAACTCGCATCCAGCTGAGGTTTTCATGGGAGATGTCGGCGCCCTTAGTTTGGGCGGCGCCCTCGGAACGCTCGCAGTCATGACAAAGCATGAAATAGTCTTAGCGATTGTAGGCGGCATATTTGTAATAGAGACGGTCTCTGTAATTCTGCAGGTTGCATCTTTTAGACTCACGGGCAAAAGAATATTCAAGATGGCACCACTTCACCATCATTTTGAGTTAAAGGGTTGGCAGGAGTCTAAGGTTATAGTAAGGTTCTGGATAATCGGGATTATTCTGGCATTAATTAGTTTATCAACATTAAAACTGAGGTGACATTATGAAAAAAATCAACATTCCATTATTGTTGTTCGCCCTTCTTTTTATTGCATCGAGTTTATGCGCTGAGGAGATTAAATCAAAAGCTGTGGTCGTCTTAGACAGTTCAACAGGAAATATTTTATATGCTAAAAATCCTCACCTAAGGCTTCCCCCTGCAAGCACAACCAAATTGGTTTCAGCCATGGTTGTTCTGGATAAAATAAATATAGACAATGAGGTAACCATAAGCAAGCGAGCTGCCAATACACCGTCAGTTTCCCCACGTTTGATAGCAGGTGAACGTTATACTGTTAGAGACCTTCTGCACCTTTCGCTGATGAGGTCCGTAAATGGTGCTGCTGTAGCGCTTGCTGAGGCTGTTGCTGGTAGTGAAGAGGCTTTTGTTTTGCTAATGAACGAAAAAGTTTTTACTCTGGGATTACAAAACACTGCATTCATAAATTCTTCGGGGCTGCCCGGGCATGGACAGTATATCTCTGCCTATGATCTTGCGTTGATTATGAAAACATCACTTAGCTATCCGACAATCAGGGAAATACTTAATGCCAAAACAAAAGATATTTATAACTCAAACGGTAGAAGACTATTTGTTAAAAATACCAATAATCTGCTGTGGAAAGATGATGATATAATCGGCGGTAAAACCGGTTATACGAAGGCCGCAGGGCACTGTTTTGTGTGCGCTTCCAATAAAAGTGGAAGTTCTTTGATAGTGGCTATACTCGGAGAAAATGTAAGGGATGAACTCTGGCATAATTCTTATGCCCTTCTCACGAAGGGACAAGATATTCTGGCAATGAAGGCCGAACCTATTATCTATTTTTCTGAGGTAAGACAAAAACCTGTGGTTCTTGCATCATATAAAACGAAAGAATTTCAGACTTCTAATAAAAAAAAGTCAGCCGTCAAAGCTAAAAGTAAGACAAAAAAATCTGCAAAGTCAGCAAAGAAAAGCAGGGCAAAGAAACAGGTTATAAATTAAGAGCTAATAGTGGTGGCGAGCCAGTCTAAACAAGACATCTTTCACTCTGAGCTTGTCGAAGGGTGGATTCTTTGTGCGAGGGAAAGAATTACATAAGAAAGGCATGTAGCAAATCTACAGGGAATTATCAGGTTAGAGGACTATAATAAATAATGGACGTCAAAGGGAAAAAGGTTACAATTGTCGGTCTTGCAAGAAGCGGTGTCGGTGCCGCAAATCTTCTTTGCCAGTTAGGTGCAATTGTAAGTGTAAATGATTTAAAAAAACCTGAGGCTCTTAAACCATTTCTCTCAAGACTTAATAGCCGAATCAGATGCGAATTGGGTGGGCACCGAGACTATCTATTTGAGGACGCCGATCTAATAGTCGTAAGTCCGGGAGTACCGATGGACATACCCCCCCTTAAAACCGCATCGGACAAATCAATAAAAATCATAGGGGAACTGGAGCTTGCCTATGAAATAATAATGAATAATACTCTGTCGAGCACTATGGCACCCCGGTTTCTTGCTATAACCGGAACCAACGGGAAATCTACAACAACTTCACTCCTTTATGAAATGATAAAAGCAAACGGCTTTAAGGTGGTTTGCGGTGGCAATATTGGCAATGCCTTGACTGAAGAGATTTACAAAAGCATTGCAGAGAATGATTCTGACATCTATAAAAACGATTTCATTGTAGCCGAAGTGTCGAGTTTCCAGCTCGAATCAATTGTGGAATTTAGACCCTCAGGAGCTGCAATTCTTAATATAACTCCAGACCATCTCGACCGTTACAGTTCCATGTCTTCTTATATAGATGCAAAATGCAGAATTTTCTTAAGACAAGGGGAAGGTGATTTTATTGTCCTTAACGCCGATGACCTCGCTACCAACGAAATCTTGCTAAGACTCAGGGCGCAGGAGTCTTCAGGCTTAAAAATCCCAGAAATTTTTTATTTCAGCATGAAACGTCCCGTTGAGGGGATATATTATGATGAAAATAATAAAACAATTACCCTTAACATCCCAGAATATAAAATTCAAAATTTAAGGGTTAAGATCAGTGCGATTCCTGTGGACTTCTGTCTAAGGCCGTCAAGCTTTAAAATAAAAGGTGTTCACAATATAGAGAATGCTATGGCAGCTTCTATGGTTGCCATTCTATCTGGCTGTAATGCAGATATTATTTCTCAAGTTCTCAGCAGATTTCCTGGATTGGAACATAGGCTCGAATTTGTCAGAGAAATTGATGGTGTCAGATTTATCAACGATTCTAAGGGAACAAATGTAGGAGCAGTTTTGAAATCCCTTGAGAGCTTCACTGAACCTGTAATTTTAATAGCAGGCGGAAGGGATAAGCATGGGGATTTTGACTTACTGCGCGCCCTTGTTAAAGATAGGGTGAAGGCACTCATACTTATTGGTGAAGCCAGAGAAAAAATAAAGGAAGCCCTTGGAGCTCTGACAAGGGTGTTCATGGAAGAAAGTCTTCAAAGTGCTGTGACTAGGGCAAAATCAATCTCTGTTAATGGTGATGTCGTTTTGCTTTCTCCTGCTTGTGCAAGCTTTGACATGTTTAATGATTTTGAAGACAGGGGAAGGCAGTTTAAAAAAGCGGTGATGGAACTGTGAACAACCAACTTGACAGGCCTCTGCTCTTTATCGTGATAGCCCTTATAACCATTGGGCTTATGGCTTTATATAGCTCGACATCAGTCATAACGCCTGAAATGATCGAAAAGGGGGAGGGTAAGTATAGCCAGTTTCACTATCTCAAGAAGCAGTTGTTGGCATTGCTGCTTGGTGTTATTATTATGTTAGCGGCATATAGAGTGAAACTCGAGTTTATCAGAAAGATGGCTGTGCCTTTGCTTATCCTTTCTTTGATAATTCTGCTTCTGGTTTTCACAAGTCTTGGTATTACCGCCAATGGCGCCAGGAGATGGATAAAGGTGTTATTTCTCTTTTTTCAGCCATCGGAACTCGTTAAACTGGCGATGATAGTTTTTCTTGCCTGGTATATGAGCAGAGAGGGCTTTAAAAAGAACAGCATTATCTGCTTTTTGATGCCTATCCTTATAATGGGCGTATTTCAGGGGATTTTTCTCAAACAGCCTGATTTCGGTGCTGCGGTGAGTCTTGCTATTCTAACTATCAGCATGTTGCTACTTGGCGGGTCGAGACTTGCTTATATTGGTGGTGTAAGTCTAATTGCCCTTGTAGCTTTTGGAGCCTTATTAGCGGCAAAGTCGTACAGAATGAAGAGATTAATGGCTTTTCTCAACCCATGGGATGATCCCCTTGGAAGCGGCTTTCAGCTTATTCAATCGTATATAGCCCTTGGAAGCGGCGGGTTAACCGGCTTAGGACTTGGTGAAAGCAGGCAAAAACTCCTTTTTCTCCCCGAGGTTCATACAGACTTCATTTTTTCTTTGATAGGGGAAGAAGGAGGTTTTATTGCAGCCTTTATTGTAATCTTTCTTTTTTTTCTGCTTTTTTACAGGGGTATTATTATAGCAAAGGGTGCAAATAACCTTTTCTCATATCTTATAGCTTCTGGCATAACCATAATGATAACTACTCAGGCTTTAATCAATTTTTGTGTCGTCACAGGCCTTGCTCCAACAAAAGGTCTCCCATTACCTTTTATAAGTTATGGCGGCTCTTCTATGATAGTTAATTTGATGGCCGTAGGTTTACTTTTGAATGTATCAAGGAATCAGGAACCACAGCCTAAACCCGAAGCAACTCAAAAACAAAATAAGATACCAAAATATAGCAAAGAAAGTCCGGTATTGCAAAGACAATGGCATATGGGTTTTGGTTATCGTCGTTGCAGGCAGATTTTGCATAAAAGAAGGGCTGAAGAGAACATAACATAAAACTCATTTTTTTAATACCATATCCATCTAAAATGAATTATTAGATACTTTGCAATCAGAGGGATATGATGGGATTTCTGGAGCCAATGCCAAGGATAACCTCAAGGTGGCAGAAGACGAAGCGGAAACCTCAACTGCCGATACTTCAAAGCTAAGTATGAAGTATCACAAAGGCTTACCCATGCACGAAGATAGCTCTTTGGTAAAGAAATCGTGTCATATCCCTGCTCGAATATTATTTGGACGCCTGTGATAAAATACAATAGCGAACGAGTTGGTATAGTGTCTGTCCATAAATGACTCTTTTGCTACCCTGAACCCTTCGGCAGGCTCTGGACAGGCGTTTCGGAGGACTCACGATGGCACTTATGAGCTTAATGAGCTGATGGAAATATAGCGTATCCGTAATATTTAGGAGTATTTTCACATGAAAGTAATTATCGCTGGAGGTGGGACAGGAGGACATCTTTTTTCCGGCATAGCTGTAGCCGAAGAATTAAGAACCGCTTCCGGACTGCAACAGAATGATATTATTTTTGTGGGAACCGAACACGGCATTGAGGCTCGAGTCATACCCAAAGAGGGGTATCCTATAAAATTTATCAGAGCGCAAGGATTCGTAGGAAAGTCAATATTCAAGAAGATTAGCTCTCTTGCTTTGTTTCTGTTAGGCATTTATGATTCCAAACGGATCTTCAACTCTGTCAAGCCAGACGTAGTAATTGGCATTGGCGGATATGCATCTGTAGCAATGGTATTAGTTGCCCACATAAAAGGTGTTTCTACAATCATTCTCGAGCAGAATTCAATTCCTGGTATGGCTAATAAGTTTCTTGGTAAGTTTGCCGATGCAATTGCTGTGACATATCAGGACAGCCTTTCGTATTTTCCCAGCCATAAGACATACCTTACCGGAAATCCGGTAAGAAGGGATATAATCAAAAAAGTAGAAAAGCCAGATTTTTCCAAGTTTTCCCTTGAAAAGGGCATTTTCACGATTTTGGTCCTTGGCGGCAGTGCTGGGGCAAGTAGCATCAATAATTCAATGATTACAGCGTTGCATCATCTGCCCGATCTGAAGAAGAATATACAAGTTATTCACCAAACTGGCACAAAGGATTACGAAAATGTTAGGAAAGCTTATAGCCGCCAGAATTTAAAGGTCTTTGTTGCCCCCTTTTTATACGACATGGCAGATGCTTACAATCTGGCAGATCTTGTGGTATGCCGTGCCGGGGCTTCAACACTTGCAGAAATAACCGCTGTCGGAAGGGCTGCTATTCTGATACCTTATCCTTTTTCGGCAGGAGGGCATCAGGAGGCAAATGCTCGCAAAATGGCAGATATGGGGGCTGCTAAAATAATCTTAGATAATGAACTTGATGGCGAGATTCTCGCTAAAACAATCCGATATCTTTATAATGAAAATAAAACAAGAATGGAGATGCAAAAGGCTTCGAGTGCCTTAGGAAAAATAGATGCGGCCGAAAAAATCGTCCAGATAATCTTGAGTATTGCGAAGACAAAATAAAAGCATGTTCACGAGTTACAGGGTTATACATTTCATTGGCATCGGCGGAATAGGTATGAGCGGCATAGCCGAGATACTCCATAACCTTAATTACGAGGTCACAGGCTCCGACATCAAAGAATCCGATACAACAAGGCGGCTGAGTAGTCTTGGTATAAAGATTTTCATAGGACACGATGCAAAAAATCTGGGGCAGCCCCATGTAGTTGTTATTTCCTCCGCCGTCTCCTCCGACAACCCCGAGGTAATTGCTGCAAGGCAAAGATCAATCCCTGTCATTCCGAGGGCAGAAATGCTCGCTGAATTAGGCAGGCTCAAATACGGCATTTTAGTTGCAGGTGCTCATGGAAAGACTACAACCACATCTCTTATTGCCACTATTCTGGCAGAAGGCGGACTTGATCCAACGGTTGTGATAGGGGGTAAACTAAAAGCGATAGGCAGCAACGCAAGACTTGGACAGGGCGATTTTATCGTTGCAGAGGCTGATGAGAGTGACGGATCTTTTTTAAAGCTTAATCCAACTATCGCTGTAGTGACCAATATCGACAAAGAACATCTGGATTTTTTTAAGAATATCGAAGAACTTAAAAAGGCTTTCGTTAAATTTATAAACAAAATACCATTTTACGGTACATCTGTAATTTGTCTGGAAAATGAACACAACCTTAAGATACTGCCTGAAATACAAAGAAGAAGCATTACTTATGGTTTTTCTAGGAGCGCAGATATTTATCCTATTAATATAAGTCGTTCTGAGAGGCACATGTCGTTCGAGGCTTTCTACAGAGGTGACTATCTCGATTTTTTCTCGATTCCTATTCCCGGTGAACATAATGTTTTAAACAGTCTTGCAGCAATTGCTGTTTCAGTAGAACTCCAAATTCCCTTGAAAGTGGTTAAAAAAGCTTTACAGAGTTTCAGCGGCATCCAGAGAAGATTTGAACTTAAGGGCGAACACAAAGGCATAAAAATATTTGACGATTATGGACACCATCCTACTGAGATAAAAGCAACTCTGAAGGCAGCGAGAGGTTCCTTTGAGAAAAACAGGCTGGTTGTAATATTTCAGCCCCATCGCTATAGCCGTACAAGAGATCTCGTGGACGAGTTCAGTAAGTGTTTTGATGATGCCAATAAATTATATTTAATGGATATCTATCCGGCCGGAGAAAAGCCTATTGAAGGGGTGCATACAGGGATACTTTATAGAAATATCAGAAAACATGGCACCAAAGAAGTTACATATATACCTGACAGGGGCGAATTGGTCAATCAGGTTATCAATAACCTGCGGGAAGGAGATATAATAATAACCCTTGGGGCGGGGGATGTATATAAAATCGGAGAGGAAATTTATTATAGAATCAGTCATGAGGTTTGAAAGTTTTAAAAATTTCTGTGTATCAAAAAATGTCAGGATTAAGTTTAATGAACCTATGGCAGTTCACACATCCCTGAAAATAGGAGGCTTAGCAGAGATTGCAATCTTCCCGGATGAAGATAATATTCAGGAAGTTATGAAGGTAATTTTTGAAGAGGGCATACCATATATCTCTGTCGGTAGAGGCACTAACTTGCTCGTTAAGGATGAGGGCATTGAGGGTATAGTTATATTTACTAACAAAATGTACAAAATCTCCGATATAACAGATGATGCTCACATAACAGTCCAGACAGGTTGTTCACTGCAAAAGGTTGTAACTTTAGCCGCAGAATTAGGACTGAGTGGTATGGAGGGTTTAGCGGGCATCCCTGGGTCGGTTGGTGGGGCAATTGCAGGTAATGCCGGCTCTTTTGGATATGAGGTAAAAGATGTGGTTGAATACATTAATATAATAACTGAGGATGCGGTTATTAGATCTGTGCCTAATAAAGATATCGGCTTTAGGTATAGAGGTTCTGATTTGCCTGCCGGCTCAATCATTATGAATTGCTGTTTTACTCTAAAAAAAGATGACTCAGATGTCATTAAAAGAAGGACAAGAGGATTTTTAAATGAAAAAAGGCTTAAACAACCCCTTAGTCTTCCTTCGGCAGGATGTGTCTTTAAAAATCCCGAAGGCACACCAGCGGGCAGGCTTATTGATGAAGCGGGATGTAAAGGAATGAGAGTCGGCGGTGTAATGGTAAGCACGCTCCATGCCAATTATTTTATTAATTTCGATGGCGGGACATCGAGCGATTTTTTAAGACTTATGGATTTGGTTGCCAATACTGTTAATAATAAATTCGGAATTCTGCTCGAACCAGAGATAAAAATAGTTGGTAGGAATTGACAATTAATGCCTCTTAAACTTTTAATATTCGACCTTGACGGGACTCTCGTTGACTCGAGCATTGATATAACCAATGCTATTAATTATGCTATCGGTCCTTATGGCTTCAATCATTTAACACCTAAAGAGACCATTAGCCTGATCGGTGAAGGCGTTACAAAACTCATAGAGAAGCTAATCGCAAAAAATACCGACTTATCATCCATCCCACAAAGCTCAAGGGCACAAAACCAAAGTTTGGACAAAGATATACTTGTAAAAAGATTTCTCGAGCATTATTCACTCCATCTTACAGACAACACAACCATATATCCAAGTGTCAGGGAGACCCTTGAAAATTTAAACAAATATAAAAAAGCAATAATATCAAACAAAAGAGAGAACCTTACCTTAAAAATATTAGAAGTTCTCAAGATTCTTGATTATTTCGACCTCGTTGTAGGAAGTGATACCACGCCGGAAAAAAAACCTTCCCCTGTCCCTGTAAATTATGTCCTTTCCAAGTTGAATATCAAAAACAGCGAATCGGCAATCATCGGGGACAGCATTTTTGATATCGAAGCCGGCAAAAAGGCTGGCGTTAAAACTATAGCAGTTACGTATGGTTACAGACCTGCTGAATCGTTAAAAGGCGCTGATTTTCTGATTGCCCATATGAACGAACTTGAAAATGTTCTCAAGGTAATTTAAGATTATTTATCTTCTCTTAAGAATACAATACTTATCATGCCCGTCCAAAATAAATTCTTATATACTTTCGAATCCGAGGGATATGATGCGATTTTGGAGCCAAAGCCGCGGGTAACCTCAAGGAGGCTAAAGACGAAGTGGAAGCCTCGACTACCGATAATTCAAAATTAATATGAAGTCTCACAAAGGCTTACCCACGCCCCTAAAATAGCCGCAGGATCATAAATCTATGGATTCATAGGTTCATTGCGAGAACGGTTCATGGCAATCTCGTCAAAAAAGACGAGATTGCTTCGCTCCGCTCGCAATGAGAAGGCGCTTATCGCTATTTCAGAACATGCACGAAGATGGTCCTTTGGCAAAAAAAGCAAAAAAAATTGTGTCATATCACTGCTTGAATATTATTTTGCCTGTGAATACTTAAATATTAATATAATTTCTTATTTTTATTGCAGAACTTTATTTGAAGTTCGAGATTTTTTGATGACTATTTTAAATTAAAACAATGTCATCTGTCTTGAATCTGAGACGACATTACTCTTTTTTTTATTCTGTTCCCTGAATAAACCTGCTGAAGGCACTCCTTCAGTCTTTGATCCCCTATTTAATGAAGCTTTCCATAAGTAACTATAAGGACTGGTGCGGAGATAGCGACTGTTAAGCCATTTTGTCTTCCCTGGCGCACAGTGTGTATGCCTGTAATTACCTTGTCCAATATATATCTCTGCTCCATCTTTGATTTTTTTATTGCATACGTAACAGACTTTTGCAGAGACCAATATTGTTTTCAATTTAGAATGCCTTTCTCATAGTCAAACCGTTTTGTTCCTGACAAGGTCATAAACAGACTCAAGGGCTTTGTTAAGGAGCGAAACGTCCTCCAATTGTGCCACACCGCCCTGAGCCATCTCGGGCTTGCCTCCACCTTTTCCGCCGGCTGTTTGTGCAACCGCTTTTAAAATCTCACCGGCGTGAAAATTGCCGATAAGGTCTTTTGTCACCATAGCCACCATCGCAACCTGAGAATTTTTCTGGGATGCAAGCACAATTATCCCCGAGCCAAGTTTATCCCTTATGTTATCGGCAAGTATCCTTAAATCCTTTTGCTCAAGGTCATCCACCTTGTGTGAAATAACCTTTACGCCCCCGATTTCTTTAGCAGAACCGGCAACTAAAGAAGCCTTTTCGGATGCTGCTTTAGCTTTATATGATTCTATTTCCCTATCACGCTCTTTGATCTCGGAAAGGAGTTTTTCGATTCGCTCCAGCGGTTTATCTGATTTTAGAAATTCTGAAATTGCCACAAGTTCGTCTCTGATGCCTCTCAAATAATCGAATGCTGTAGAGCCTGTCATCGCCTCTATTCTTCGTATGCCAGAGGCTATGCTGCTTTCTGATGTAATAACAAAAAGCCCGATATCTCCTGTTGCCTTGCAATGAGTGCCTCCACACAGTTCTGCGCTTACACCAGGCACCCTGACCACCCTGACAGTTTCGCCATATTTTTCACCAAAAAGTGCTGTAACCCCTGACTTGAGGGCTGTCTGTATATCGCTTAACTCTGTCTGCACTCCTATATTGGCGATTATTTTACTGTTAACTATTTGTTCTATGTTCTTAATTTCATTCTTATCAAGGGAGTGAAAGTGCGTGAAATCAAACCGCAGCCTCTCAGGCGAGACGAAGGAACCAGCCTGTTTCACATGCTCGCCTACCACTTCTTTTAAAGCAGCTTGTAGCAGATGAGTTGCTGTGTGATTTCTCGCTGTAGCAAGTCTTTTTTCTTGATTAACTATGCAATCCCCCTTGTCCCAAACTTTGAGAGTGCCTTTTTTGATTATAGCCAAATGGCTGTGGAGACCTAATTCCTTTTTGGTATCATAAACCTCTATCTCTGCGTTGCTGCTGTATATATAACCCGTATCGCCTGCCTGACCGCCTGATTCGCCGTAAAAAGGTGTTGTGTCGAGGAATATCTCGACCTTTTCCCCTTCGTGGGCTTCTACCGCCATTCTACCCTTTTTAAGGATAGCCTTTACGGTAGATTTAGTTTCTAAAGTTTCATACCCTACGAATATTGTATCGCCGATTTCAGCATTAAGTTCCCTGTAAATTGATGAAATAGCCTCCTCTTCCCCCACCCAGGACGCTCTTGCCCGCTCCCTTTGGTTTTCCATCTCCCTGTTGAAGCCTTCTTCATCAATAAGCATATGGTTGTCCATCGCAATATCCCTTGCAAGGTCAAGAGGGAAACCAAAAGTATCGTATAATTTAAACAATTCGTAACCCGGTATTATTTTATTACCATGTTTTTTCAGTCTTTCAATAACACCGTCCATGATCTTCAGCCCTTGCTCAAGGGTTCTCGCAAATCTCTCTTCCTCGAATATCAATAATCTTGAGACTCTTTCCCTTTCACGAACAATTTCGGGATAAGCTACACCCATGGCTTCAACAACCGAGTCAATGAGTTTATGTAAAACCACCCCCTCAAGCCCCAGGGTTCTTGCATGCTTTGAAGCCCTCCTGATAATCCTTCTGAGGACATATCCCCTTCCGTCATTTGAGGGCATAAGTCCTTCCGCAAGAAGGAATGTTATCGCCCTGATGTGGTCTGCTATAACCCTGATCGATATATCTGTATCAAAATCTTTCTTAAATTGGACATTCGCGAGTGATTCTATAGATGAGATGATGGGAGAGAAGACATCCGTCTCAAAATTGCTATTTTTACCCTGAAGCACAGCGGCTATGCGCTCAAGTCCCATACCTGTATCTATGCTCGGTTTGGGGAGGGGATTAAGATTGCCCGATTCCTCTCTGTTGTATTGCATAAACACAAGATTCCAGAGTTCCAGAAAACGGTCGCAATCGCAACCTACCTTACAGTCGGGCTTGCCGCAGCCAACCTCTTCTCCTTGGTCAATCAGGATTTCAGAGCAGGGACCACATGGACCTGTATCGCCCATCCTCCAGAAGTTATCCTTTTCTCCCAATCTTATTATTCTTTCAGTGGGGATTCCCGTTAGATTATGCCATAATTCAGCCGCCTCGTCATCTTTCTCGAAGACCGATACCCAGAGTTTTTCAGGGGGCAATTTAAACCAATCAATAAACAGCTCCCAAGCAAACAATATTGCGTCCCTTTTGAAATAATCTCCAAATGAGAAATTGCCCAGCATCTCAAAAAAGGTGTGATGTCTTGCGGTATGTCCAACATTTTCGAGATCGCTGTGTTTCCCACCAGCCCTCATACACTTCTGTGCAGTTGCAGCCCTCGTGTAATTTCTAATCTCGTTGCCAAGAAACAAGTCCTTAAACTGCACCATCCCTGCTGTAGTGAAATACAAGGAAGGGTCATGCCTCGGCAGAAGAGAAGAGCTTTTGACTATCTCATGTCCCTTGGACTTAAAGAATTCAAGAAAGGCGTTTCGTATTTCCGATATCTTCATTCTTTCTCCCGTTTTAAGGTTTTTTCAGAATCAGGTATCACATAGATTAGTTTGCCGTCAATAAAAAGAAGCCTCCTGTTTTCAAATATCCCCACTGTGGTGTAAATCCATTCTTCTCTATGCCTCCCATCCATAGGGTCAAGAGCTCTTATAGTATTAGGCGACCCCCAGGAATACCTAACCTGCTGTGTAGTCATACCAAGGGCGATTTCACCCTTAATAATCTTTTCCTGTATATCGACCGGGAAACCCTTAATTTCTTCGTTAGTAAAACGCACGGGCGCAGAGGTGCAGCTGGCTAAAAACATGACAAAAAAAATTAATATCGAACAAAATCCCTTCTTCATTTTCAAACCCCTCCTTTATCAATGGTTTTTTTGCCTAAACCCTCAATTATTCTTGCTTCTATTTCCGTTGTGGTTTCAGGATTGTTCTTAAGGTATTCCCTGACATTATCCCTTCCTTGACCTATTTTGTTCCCCTTAAAGCTGTACCATGAGCCGCTTTTTTCTATTATGCCCTTGTCAACACCAAGATCAATTATCTCGCCGAGCCTGGATATTCCTTCATTAAAGTATATATCAAACTCTGCCTGCCTGAAAGGGGGTGCTACCTTGTTCTTAACTATTTTCACTCTAACACGACCGCCAGTCGTTTCCTGTCCTTCTTTGAGATTATCAATCTTTCTGATGTCCAATCTCATTGATGAATAAAATTTAAGGGCAGTGCCTCCAGTGGTCGTTTCAGGATTACCGAACATAACCCCTATCTTCATCCTGATTTGATTTATAAATACTACAGTCGTAAGAGATTTCGATATTGCAGCAGTAAGTTTTCGCAAAGCCTGACTCATAAGCCTTGCCTGGAGTCCGGGAAGAGAATCTCCCATATCACCCTCAATCTCCGCCTTCGGGACTAAGGCGGCGACTGAATCTATCACGATAATATCAACTGCTCCGCTTCTTACAAGCGCTTCTGCGATTTCAAGTGCCTGTTCGCCTGTATCGGGCTGTGAGACCAGAAGTTCTTCAAGTTTCACGCCGAGCTTTGAGGCGTAATTGATATCAAGGGCGTGCTCCGCATCAATAAATGCAGCGATCCCCCCGAGTTTTTGAGCCTGTGCGATAGCGCTTAATGCCAGGGTTGTTTTACCAGAAGATTCGGGCCCGAATATTTCGACTACCCTTCCCCTTGGAAAACCGCCGATGCCTGTAGCCATATCAAGGGTTAGGGAGCCAGTTGGTATCACCTGAATGCCCTCGCTAATATCGGCTGCACCCAGTCTCATCACAGCGCCTTTTCCGAAATTCCTTTCAAGCTGCGAGATAGCCATATCCAGCGCCTTTATTTTGTCCCTATTCATAATCCCTCCGTTTAATCATATATTTATTCTGTGTCTTCTTTGCTAGACAAATCGCCCTTTAGTTTGAAACTCGCCAACTTCGCATACTGAGCGCCTGAAGACTTTAGTATGCTCTTCATAAGGTGAACCTCTGCAATCAATATATTTCCAAAAAACTCATTCCTGAATTCATCAAGGGATTTCATTAAGGGCAATATATTCCTCTTGTTTTTTACCCTACCTATCGTAAAATGCGGAGAATGCTTGCGATCTTCCTTCTCAAATCCGAGTTCCGATATAGCCTGTTCAATATCTACATATAGATTTTTCAGTTCATCGGATTTTCTGACTCCTATCCACAGCACATTTGGGTTTTTCTGATTTGGGAAAGCCCCTGTTCCTTGAAGTGATATACTGAAAGGGGTGTGAATCTGGCAAACATCTCGCAGGCATCGCCCGATATCCGCCAATGTGTCCTCCTTAATTTCTCCGAGGAATTTTATAGTCAGATGAATATTCTCTTTGGGCACCCACCTAATATTCTCTGCCCCAGCTTGAATTCTGGCAATAAAATCACCTATTCGTATCTTTAATTCTTCCGGCAGGTCTATTGCTATAAAGCATCTCACACTAACCTCCAGCACTGAAGAATCAGATTGGTGAATACCCCTGCAGCAACATCATCAAGCATGACGCCTAATCCCCCGTGAAAATGCCTCTCGACAATTTTTATAGGTGATGGTTTTAGTATATCGAAAAATCTGAATAAAAAAAAGGCTGAAATCATATAGCCGATTGTAAGCGGGAGAAACGCCATAGATATTAGATATCCAACGAATTCATCTATTACAATTCTGGGACTGTCGCTTTCACCAAATTCTTTTTCAGCAAAATGAGAGCTAATCACACCGAGGATAAAAAAAGCAATTATAATGAATACCTGCTGCAAGTAATCAGGTTTTGTGACCCAGATAAAAACAAGACCGGCGAAGCTCCCAAATGTGCCCGGAGCCAGAGGTATATAGCCAATATAAAAACAGCTTGCAACCGCTTTGGATATTGATTTATAAGACGGCATCTTTAAGGGCTTCTTTGCAGGGACAATTTCTTCCGGTAGGAATGAGTTTAACACTCTCTTTAATGATTGATTTTATTTTTTCCATAGAGTCTTTCATCACAGCTACGACTTCAGTTGTGGTAAGTTTGGATCTGGAAATGCCTGCTGCATAATTTGTAACTACACACAAAGCTGCCATACAAATCTCAAGCTCTCTCGCAAGAACAGCCTCGGGCATCGCTGTCATGCCAACTATATCAGCGCCGATAGACGAGAAGAACCTTATCTCCTTGGCAGTCTCAAGTCTTGGACCGTTAACGCATATATAAGTCCCTTCAGGAACTACCTGAATACCTGTAGCCTCGGATGCTGTTGTCATACCATCCCTCATCTCGGGGCAATAAGGATTTGTAAAATCTACATGCACAACTTTATCTCCGTCATAAAATGTTGATGCCCTGCTCCCAAAGGTAAAATCCTGGATCTGGTCGGGAATCACGATATCTCCGGGTTTAAGCATTTTATTTATACCCCCAACTGCGTTCACTGAAATTAGCCGCTCAACTCCAAGTGTTTTAAATCCCCATATATTTGCCCTATAGTTTATCCTGTGAGGAGGGATATTATGAGAGGTTCCATGCCTTGCAAGAAAGGCAATTTCAACGTCCTGAATCCTGCCGATTTTATAAGGGGATGACGGGGAGCCGAAGGGAGTGGTCAGGGTTTTCTCGTCAGAAACAACGAGTTCTTCAATTTCATAAAGTCCGCTGCCGCCGATTAAACCGATTAACATGATTTAGTATTTTAGTTATAAACCTGTTTAAATTCAATATTAAAATTAACTCCGAAAAATAGCTATAGAAAACTCAGTATAAAACCCCTTGCCAATATAACCAACGACAAAGCATTTGTTCTTTAGCTTGTTCACACTTAAAGCAAGATACATTTTGTAGCGCAAAAATGCCCGGAATTGCAACCATATTTCTAATGTTACCAATTAGTTACAAAAATT
>DAIQAO010000014.1:0-36188 GCA_036781645.1 Dissulfurispiraceae bacterium | reverse complement strand
AAAAAATTTTTAATGTTTTTATAAAACCCTTTATTTTCAACAAAAATCCGTCACGATATTTTTTTAATTTGAAGATTGAGAAAGATGATTTTTGTTTTTTCGTAAGCCTCATCTTATCGGGATTGTGATAAATTTATACAGGTTTTTTGCTTTTGATGTTCTTTTTATGTAACACCAAAGTGCAGTATGGTATATTAATTAACATACCTTTTTGATTGAGACCGAAAAAAATTTTAAGGAGGCGTAGCTGGAAAGGATATCTAAAATTATCGAAAATGACAGGCTATTCCACCTTTTCGAGATGAAACTGATTAAAGCTGGTGAAGGATTTGCGCTTTTAAGTGCTAAGGTGAAAGAAGACTTTCTGAATGCACACCAGATAGCTCATGGTGGTTTAATATTTGCTCTCCTTGATGTTGCCTTTGCGATAGCTGTGAATTCAATTAATGATGCTGTCGGGGTGCAGTGGAGTTTTAACATGTTTCGTCCCGCTTCTCTGGGAGATACCGTAATTGCTGAATCAAAGGTCATTCATAAGGGGAGAAATCTGTTGGTTGTCGAATTTACCGCCAAGAGCAGCCAAACGCAAAAACTGCTTGCTCAGGGAATGGCTACAGCTATGCCATTACCGATAGAAAGAAAAGGGGATAGGGGAAAAGGGTCAAATAGGGCTTAATGAACGAATTGATTGTAGTTCTGGAATCAGATGCCTCAACGAGGCTCGACCTATTTATAGCGAAAAAGACAGGCATAACCCGATCCCAAGTTCAAAAGCTCCTGCGTGGAGGCGACATCCTTGTCAATAATGTTTCTGCCAGCCAGAGTTACAAAGTCAGAACAAACGATATAATTTCAATTAAAAGATCTTTTACTGAATCCCAAACTCTCGTCCCCGAACCGTTGCCCATAAATATTATATATATGGATGATTATCTTGCAGTAATTGACAAACCTCCCAATATGGTTGTTTATCCATGCGCCGGACATAAGAGAGGCACTCTGCTCAATGCCGTCTACCACAGAACTGGCAAGCTGGCATCAATAGGAGGTCCGCTCAGAAACGGGATTGTGCACAGGCTCGATAAGGATACTTCGGGTGTAATGGTCGTTGCTCTTGATGATAAGGCGTATTACGGCTTAGTTGAACAGTTCAAGAAGAGGGAGATTACGAGACAATACACTTCTCTTATTGACGGTAGTCCTAAAGGTGAGTTCGGAAAAATAATGAGTCCTATAGGACGCTCACCATCTGACAGAAAAAAAATGTCGACACGGTCAAAAACTGGCAAGGAGGCTATCACGTCATGGAGAGCGATCAGGAGATTTGCAGGTGCGACATTAATTGAAGCCAAACTTGGAACAGGAAGGACTCATCAGATAAGGGTGCATTTTGCCTCTATAGGGCACCCTGTTCTTGGCGACAGGGTATATGGCAAAAAGACCTTTCTCCTGGTAGGTAAAGAGAAAATCAGGTTCCCACGACAGATGCTGCACGCATCTATTCTGGGATTCAATCATCCCATTACAGGGAATTATCTTGAGTTCAGAAGTCCTTTGCCTGCAGATTTTTCAGATTGTATCTTAAGGTTGCAAGATGTTGGTTAACAACATAAAATGCACCCTTCGACCCTTCGACAAGCTCAGGACAAGCCTGTCATCCTGAGCCTGTCGGAAGGGCAACCAATGCTTTTTTATAAACAATGCTTAAATATCTTCCTCAACAGTGGAACGGAGCCTTTTCTTTTCCGAGATAATTCTCTTTTCGGCTAAAACCTTCTCCTGAGCCCTTTTACTCCTTCTTCTTTTTTGTCTTCTTATCTTCTGTATTTTTTTTGTTTGCTCGCTCTCTTTATCCTTCACTATTTTTTCGATCTTTTCCACAAGAATGGCCCTCGCGTGATAGCGGTTCAATGACTGAGAGCGCTCCTTGCTGCATTTTACGATAATGCCGCTCGGAGTATGTCTAAGCTGCACGCATGTTGATGTCTTATTTACATTCTGACCACCCCTGCCACTTGATCTTACAAAGGTCTCCTCGATATCCTCTTCTTTTATGTTTAGCTGAGACATCTTTTGTTGCAAAGCCTTTTCCTTTTCTGGGGTTACAGGAAATCTTTTCATGGATTAGACGCCTGATTTGACTCGGAATTTTCGACTTCTATTTTAAATTGACTGGGCGGCATGTCTCTATCACCAGCAATGCTGATAACGGCGCCAAAATTTTTTTCGAGATTGATTATGTCCTTTCTCTTGTTATTGAGGATATAATTAGCAGCTTCAACAGGCAAAATGCACCCTATTTTCTTTATGCAGCCCTTTGAAAGAGACAAGTGTATTTTTCTTAAAGCTGAGACTGCAACAAGCTCGCTTGCCCTGAATGTGCCTGTGCCGTCGCATACATTGCATTTTTTATGTACAGATTCAAAATATCCTGCCCTTAATCTTTCCCGTGTCATTTCAAGAATCCCGAATTTAGATATCTGACTGATATCGGTATGCGCCTTATCTGACAATAGAGCGTCTCTGAGTCTTTTTTCGACCTCCCGTTTATTTTTATTGCTCCCCATATCTATAAAATCAATTACTATAAGACCTCCGATATCTCTTAACCTTAATTGCCTTGCGATCTCGTCAGCCGCTTCAAGGTTTGTCTTAAGCGCTGTTGCCTCAATATCCTCTTCTTTTCTGCTTCTTCCAGAGTTTACATCAATGGCGGTAAGCGCCTCGCCTGCGTCGAATACAAGATATCCGCGAGAAGGTAAATAGACATATCTGTCATTGATTTTTGAGATTTGGTCTTCGATATTCTGGTTGAAAATAGGCATTTTATCTCTGTAAAGTTTAATATTAATCTTGCGCCATGGGAGGGTTTTGCGAAGAAATTCTTTTGTGCTGCGGTAAGCCTCCTCATCATCAATAATCACCTCAGAGACGTCGGCAGTCAAGTAATCCCTTACCGTTTTAACGGCGATATCATGCTCTTTGTAAATAAGCGCTGGGGCAGCAGTTCTTTTTGAATCATTCTGGATCTTACTCCACAATTTAATCAGATATTTGAGGTCATTTGACAATTCATCCTTTTGCAGTTCTGAGCAGGTAGTTCTGAGAATAAACCCCATTTTTTTGGGGGGCTTAAGGGAGGAGAATATCTCTTTCAATCTATCCCTGTTTTCTTTACCCTCGATCTTCCTTGATATTCCAACCATTTCCTGCCCAGGCATCATGACGAGATACCTTCCCGCAAGGGATATATAAGTCGTAAGAGATGCACCTTTTGTGTCTCTCTCATCTTTTTCGACCTGAACAAGCAATTCCTGCCCTTTGACAAGAACATCCTGTATTCTCACTTTTTTGCCTCTAGCTGGCTCCTTATAATAATCAGGCATAATCTCTTTGAACTGAAGAAAGCCAGCCTTTTTCTGCCCGAAATCAACAAAAGCCGCTTGAATTGCCGATTCTATCCTTGTTATAACGCCTTTATAAATATTGCCCCGCAGCAGTTCCTTCGAAGAAGCTTCTACATAAAAATCAATCAGGGTCTCATTTTGTAATATTGCTACCCGTTTTTCTTCGTTAAATCTTGCATTTATAAATATTTTGTTTTTCATCGCCTAATTATTATTTTGCCTTGTTTGATCAGACGGTTTTGAAAGCAAGCTTGCATCTGTTCCACGTTCATTGTATATTAAGATAAGCGATTGGCTCAACAGAAGGTCAGGATATTTTACGGTTGCTTCAATAGCGTCAGATAGCGGATAGTCAACATATAGTTCTTCGGAATATACAATCCTTATGAATTCTCGTTTAAGGAGAAAACACCTCCTTTTTCTGCCATTTTTGTCTGGAAGTGGGATTATAACATACTCACTGTCTTGCGAGAGCTTATATTTTTTTATCAATTCGTCAATTTCTTCCATATAAATAAAATCATTTGATTCATGCTTATAAAAATTCAATTGTCAGTTTGTATAATTCCGGATAATTGTTCTTAACAATAACTGCATCTTCTTTGAGTAGCCTCAATCCTTCCGGCACATGTTTCAGAAAAAATCTCTTGCCCCTGACATTCGCTAAAAAACCGTAAGCTCCAAGCGCCTGCATGTGTCTTTGCAAACGGCAAATCACGAGAGATTCAAGAAATTCTTCTTTTGAAACTGAAGTTTTGCCTAATAGTTTATTCATATAATATGCTAAAAGTCTATCCCTGACGCCGTCAGTGAGTCTATGGTAGGGGTCCCATAACAAGGCAGCTATATCATAGGCTGGCGGTCCTATCCTTGCCCCCTGATAGTCAATTATCCCTATCGAACCGTCATCTCTAATCATTATATTCTGTGATTGAAAATCCCTGTGTATTACAGTCTTTTGAAATTTGTCAGCCCTTGAAGCGATCTCACGAAATTCTTGGAAGATTGGCGCTGATTTGCCAACAGTAATATTTTTAACACCTTTTACAAACATCTCGATGAAATAATTAGATTCCCATATCAGGTGTTCGCAATCAAAATTTCTCCTTCCAAGTTCGGGGCAGTCCCCGATATGTTTAGTTGCAGCTATATGAATCAACAGCAGGGAATCAAGAGCTTTTTTATAAATTTCTTCAATTTCCCTTTGTGGACGAGTTATTTTAAGCCACGTGTAAAGAGATACCGAACCAAAATCCTCAAAGATTGCCAAATAACGAGTATAGTCTACCTCTATCAGGCGGGGGACGGGTATTTTTAAATCATAAAAAAAACTTGTAAATTTTATTTGACGGTCAAAATCAGGATCGTCCTTGTCTGTTTGCATTAAAATGGCTGTGCCGTTTCTTCTTTTGATTCTGAAATATTTTCGGTTAGAACCGCCGTGTCCGATACGAATAGGGTCTGCATCATGCTTTTGCCCTGTAAAAATATTTTCTTTCAGAGGAATAACAAATTTATTGCCTAAAATGGAGTTTTCATAAGTTAAGCGGGGTTTTGTATGGCTCTGTGGCATAAGGATACAATTTTTAAGGGTTGAACCTCTTTCTATAACGCTATCTTGTTCAACTATAAGATAGCCGCTGAAATGTACGTCTCTTTTGAACTTTGCTGAATTGTGTATGTGTGCGGTTTCACCCTGATAATTTAATTGAGTTACAATAGTTGACGCATAAGCAGATGGGCTACCTATATCACTCCAGTTATGGTTATCATAAGGGAGACAATAAATTTTTTTGCCCTTAGAAACCGCTTTCATCCAGCCTGCCACTACACTGCAATAGCCATCATCAAGAAAATCTAAAAAATCTGGAGAGTAAACCGCTATACCCATGAATGCAACCTTTGCAACATTATCACAACTTTTTTCTGTTACAACATCAGCCATTAAGCCTTTTCTATTTAACTTGATTTTGTTATATTCAGGATAATCGTGGACAGCGAGTGTAGCGAGATTATTATTTGAAAGATGATGGACTAAGAGAGCGGTTAAATCGATGTCAGAAAATATATCTGAATTATAGACTAAAAAAGGCTTGCCTTGTAAGAAATCCCGTGCATTTTTCAATGCCCCACCTGTGCCAAGAATGGGATTTTCACGAAAAAAAGTAATTTCATCTTTAAATGGTGACTTTTTGAGATAATCACTGATTTCATCTGCCTTATAGTGCAGGTTTATTCCCACTTTGGCAGGGTGGAGCGCCATAACTCTTTCCAGGACAATCTCGATCATGGGTTTGCCCAAAATAGGCACGAGCGGCTTTGGGATATAGTCTGTTAATGGTTTGAGCCTTTCACCAAATCCTGCTGCAAGTATGAAGGCATTAAAGGATTTTGCATATTTATTTTCCATGTTATTAAAGCTCCTCGGGCCAAAAATGAAGGCAGGTTTTTCATGATACAACTGCCTAAATTATGTTTACAGTTTTATAGTTTCAGTTCAAAGTCAAATAATCAAATACAGCCATAAGAAAGTAAGTCAATATGTCGCCCTGAGCCTGCCGAAGAGCTCACTATGACACTTTTAATATAGTTAACAGAAATTTCGTTGATAGAGGATTATATATAAATTTCTATTTCTACACATTCTACACAACACTAAGAAGCGTAAGAATAATGAAAGTCGATAGGATAATAATTCCAGTTATGCAAGCCTTGAGCCTACCATGACTTCCCTTATCTATAAAGGGAATGCAAAAAAGCATTAATAGAAAAACAAGGGGCATTACGAATGTCCCTAGGAAGGCTAAATCGCCGGGGAAATAAGCAACAAGCTTAAATAGCCATAGAAAATACCATTCCGGAAGAGGCTGAAAAGGCTTTGAAAAATCTATCTGCCTACCAGCTTCAGGGGGAAATAATAAGGAAATAATCAGCAAAATCTGGATAGAAAGGAGCATGAAAAAAATAATCTCTGATAGATATTCAGGATAGAATCTCTTGTTTTGGTGATTGTGAGTTTTTTTGTTGTCTTTTTCCATCAATATTTAGCAGATATCCCTTGTCTCTTTATCATGTGAAAGTGGAACCACAGCAGCAGTCCCATTAAGAGCGGAAGATAGAGAACATGCAGACTATAAAATCTTATTAATGTTTTCCCATCAACCTCTGGTCCTCCACGGATTGCATACATAATATTTTTGCCGATAAAGGGTATTGTTCCTGCCATAGAAGTGCCGACCTCGGTTGCCCAATATGCCTTCTGATCCCAGGGCAGCAGGTAGCCGGTAAAACCAGAAGCCATAGCAGTTACAAAGGTGGCAGAACCGACAATCCAGTTCAATTCCCGTGGAGGTCTATAAGCCTTTGAGACGAAAACCCTTATGGCATGTAAAATTATAAATAATATAAAAAGGGTTGCCGACCATTTGTGCATTCCCCTTATAAGCCATCCGAAAGTTACCTCATTTGTAATCATCAATACACTCTTAAAGGCATTTTTGTCCGAAGGGACATAATATACAGACAAAAGCAACCCGGTAAAAACGAGAATCAAAAAATATGTGAAAGCAATCCCGCCAAAACAATAGGTGTAGCTGAGATTAGGGGGCACAGGCCTCTCCAGGAATCTTCTGTGTGGAGAGCTTATATTAAAACGGCTGTCGAACCAATCAAATATCTTGCCCATATTGTCTGATCCCGATATAAACCTTGCCTTCCTTTATCTCCCATGGCAGCCTGTCAAGAGGTTTTTGAGGCGGACCCGCAATAACATTACCATTAATATCATATTTACCACCGTGGCAGGCGCATATAAACTCCTTGCGGTGATTATCCCATTTGACGAGACAACCAAGATGGGTACAAATCGGTGAGAAAGCAATCAGTTCATCGCCATCTTTTTTTATAAAAACATATCCAGTTATTGTTCTATCATCAATACTATATTGATAATCAAACCTTTTCAAGCCGCTTTTTGGTAAGCTGTCCTCATCAGACAGGTAAAGGAAGAACAATTTTTTTTGTCTTATAGTGGAAGGATAAATATAAAAAAATACTGGAACTATCACGAGACTCACAAAGAGGAGGAAAAGTTTTACTATTTTTTTTAAAAAACCCCTTCTATCCACATAAATAGCCTGTCAATATTTTCGATGACCCTTCCAGTTTTAGCCTTCTACAGATACCTTCAGCTAAGGGTCTTAACAGTAAATTTTCCCTCAACTCTTTTCTCTGAGAACCTTCTTCAATCCTTGAATACCTTACGACTTTAGAGACAAATCATACTTTATACCTATAGACAAAGAAGGACACAAGCCAAACAAATTATCACAGAAAGGAGGAGCAAAATACTAAATCTTGAAAATTCAAGGCACAACACACATTATTTCCCATTCAACTCATTGTGAAAAGACTTACTAATCTTAAAATGAACAGTCTTTCTTTCTGGGATGGAAACTTTCTCCCCAGTTTTTGGATTTCTGGCAACCCGCCCCATTCTGTCTCTTAACTTGAAAATTCCAAAGCCCCTGACCTCAATCTTTTCACCCCTTGCAAGGGCTTCTTTCATATTCTGAAAAATGGTATTAATTATAACGGTAAGCTCTTTTTTTGTGAAACCATGCAGTTCTTCAGAAATTTGTCTTGCCAGCACTGACTTTGAGATCATTACTTAATTCCTCCCTGAGGCAAAAATTCATATTTTAATTCAAATTTAGGGATTAATCTGAAAAATACTTCTGTTATGTTTCCCTCTATCAATTCCAAAAATAAGGATTTCTTCTTTTTGCTTACAACTTCGGGCTCACCCTCGATTCCAGCGAGGGTTGCCGCAACCTTTATGGCATGCTGCAAGTCCCCAAGTTCATCAACAAGACCAATATCTATAGCCTGCTTCCCTGAAAACACTCTTGCATCAGCTATTTTACGAATGTTCTCAACAGGGAGTTTCCTGCTTTCTGCAACATCGGAGATGAATTGTTCATGAACATCATTCATAAGCCCCTGCAAAATCTCCCTTTCCTCCTTACCGATGCCCCTAAAAACTGATGCCATATCCTTATGTTTGCCGCTTTTAACAACCTCGGTTTTAATTCCAAGTTTATCCAGAAATTCTTTTAGATTAGGTATTTCCATTATCACTCCTATAGAGCCTGTTATAGTGCCGGGATTGGCGATTATTCTGGTTGCGGGTGACGCTATGTAATAAGCGCCTGATGCAGCTACCGAACCCATCGATACCACAACATGCTTGACAGCAGCAGCCCTCTTAACCTCTGAAAATATTTCCTGTGAAGGTGCTACTCCCCCTCCCCCAGAATTGATTCTCAAGACAATCGCCTTTATAGAGCGGTCTTTTACATATCCCCTAATCTCGTCAACGATGGCTTTAGATTCCAGGATAGGCCCTTCAACTCTCACTAATGCAACCTTGCCTACAAGGGGAGAATCTTTTAAAGTGATTGTAAAGATAGCGCTCATAATCACAAGAAAAAGAAATAAAATAAACATTAAAAAGATTACTTTTCTCACACATTACCTCAGATCTTTTTCAGATTCTTCATGCTTAAGCCTATTTTTCGTTCTTCAAGGTTTAATTTTATTACTCTCACCTGTATCTCGCCGCCCTCAGTTATTTCTTTTGAATTGTCAATCTCTGAGGAATAAATTAAACCTTCTACATCGCCCTCAAGTTCAACAAAAATCCCGAAATCGGTTTTTTTGAGAACTTTACCCGTAAATTCCTCACCCAGTTTAAATTTTTCGGGAATTTCAGATTGCCAAGGATCGGGCAGGAGTTGTTTGATGCCTAGAGCCATACGTTCTTTTTCGGGCTCGATGTTTAAAATCTGTGCCTCTACCTTCTGATTTTTTCTTAAAACCTCCGAAGGATGTTTAATGTGTTTTGTCCATGACAAATCTGAGATATGTATCAAGCCGTCAACCCCTTCAGGAAGCCTTATGAAAGCACCAAAATCGGTTAGGGTTTTGACCCTTCCTGTTACCTTTTGGCCGGGCTGATATCTTTCGGCAACTATTTGCCATGGCTTTGGCTTAAGCTGTTTCAGGCTGAGAGACAACCTCCTTTCGTCCTTCTTGACGCTGAGTATAGAAACCTCAATCTCACTGTTCAGAGAAACATATTTGGAGGGATGCTTGGGACGCGGCGTCCAATCAAGCTCCGAAACATGAACGAGACCCTCAAGACCCTCTGCAATCTCAACAAAAATGCCGTAATCTACTATACTTACAACCTTTCCCTTGACAGTCATTCCTGGGGTATAAAGTTCTTCAACCGTTAACCATGGATCGGGTGCCTTCTGTTTATAACCTAAGGTAACTTTTTCTGTCTCTCTATCAAATCTCAGAACGATAAACTCCTTCTCATCCCCGATAGAAAAGAATTCAGAAGGATGATTCACCTTCCGCCACGATATGTCAGAGATATGGAGCAAACCATCAATACCCCCTATATCTACAAAAACCCCATAATCCGTAATATTCTTAACAACACCTTTGAGAATCACCCCTTCCTGCAAGGTTTTAAGAGTTTCTTCTTTCTTCTTGTTTCGCTCTTCTTCTATAACTTGTCGTCTCGACACTATCAGAGAACTCTCAGAAGCCTGATTCGGAGACTGACTGCTAAAGCTTTTGGGCGGATGCATTTTTAATATTTTAAGAGGGATTGTCTTGCCGATGAAGGAATCAATATTTTTTGCGCCTTTTAGGTCAACCTGAGAGGAGGGAAGAAAAGCTTTGACATTAAGCACATCAACAAAAAATCCACCTTTTGTCTTTTCAATAACACGCCCTTCTACCAGAGACTTATTATTATGAATTGATGCGAGTTTTTCCCATGTCCTTATCCTTGAAGCCTTTTCCTTCGAGAGCATTATGCCCTGATCATCCAGCTTTTCTATGTAAACCTCGATTATATCGCCTTCCCTTATTGAGGAAAGCTCATCTTCTGAAAATTCCGCAAGAGGAATGGCACCTTCTGATTTATACCCTATGTCAACGACTATTGTGTCAGCCTTAACTGCGATAACCTTACCATCAGCTATAGCCCCCCTTTCAATCCCAACTAAAGATTTAGTATAAAGACTTTCAATATCCTTTGTTTCTTCCACCAAATTGTGGGTATCCATTATCTCCCAAGCCTCCTATATCTTTAATTCTTTTCTGTATTTCACGTATAATCCATGACGGGGTTGATGCTCCAGCAGTTAATCCAACTTTCGAGATATTCTTAAACCATTCTTCTTTAAGTTCTGAAGCAGTTTCAATATGGTATGTAGGAATGGATGTAGCCGCGCACATACTTGCAAGCTGGGTAGTATTAGCGCTGTTTTTGCCGCCTGCTACGATCATCATATCTACCTTTGCTGCTATCTCTTTTGTTTCTTTGAGTCTGAGCGCAGTTGAATTGCATATTGTATTGAAAACCTTGAGCTCATCTATTTTATCCGCGATTTCGCCTATAAATTTTTTTAGCAGGCTCGGGGGTTGAGTAGTTTGGACTACTATTCCAACCCTTTTTTTAAACTTCGCGCTCTGAAAGTCTGAATTCATCACTATCGCATTGTTGCCAGAATAACTTATCAGTCCTTTAACTTCTGGATGTTTTCTGTCGCCAATTATTATTACCTGATAGCCTTCATCGAATAAAAGTTTAGCATATTGCTGAGCCTTTTTAACAAATGGGCATGTAGCATCTATGATGTTATATTTCTTTCTGGATAGCCTTCTCTGCAACTCAAAAGGAATCCCGTGTGTCCTGATTATAAGTGTTCCGATGTCTTTATTATTTATATCTTCTGTCGGGCATACCCCTGCTTTACTAAGTTTTTCAATGACCTGAGGATTATGTATTAGCGGGCCTAATGTAAAGACATTCTTACACTGACGTGCAGCTTTAAAGGCAATATCGACAGCCCTTTTAACCCCAAAGCAAAAGCCAGCCCTTCTGGCAGTTATTATCTCTACAGAAATCATAAAAATATTGTGAAATAATAGAATAAAAGTTTTTTCATAACATAATCAAGAAGAAAATAAACACCCAAAAATAGCGATAGAAAAAACAGTGGTAACAACTAACTTGACAATGGGGATGGATTTGAGCGGCTTTCACCATCATAAAGGACTCACCACGATGGCGAGGCGTGATGGTGACCTCGAAAGAAGATGATGATACCTTCCGAGAAGGAGCTAAAAGCTATTCCCATTGTCAGAAAAAGGTTCTATCTCTATTTTGCGTAAATATCGGCATTAGCGATAGGATTTAATATATAATTAAGTATAAGATACCCTTGCCTTCTTGGAAGGAATTACCTTTTAACCCTCGATTTCTGACAATATTTCTTCGATTACATCTTCTATGCTTTTGCCTGAAGTATTTATATATTTTGCATCATCAGACCTTTTTAAAGGAGCGATATCACGGCTCATGTCCCTTATGTCCCTTTCTCTGATATCTGTTAATGCCTCTTCCAGTGTTATTTGATCCCCCTTTGTCTTCATCTGAAGGTGCCTCCTTAAAGCCCTTTCTTCTTCTGAGGCATCGAGGTAAAATTTTTTCCATGCATCGGGGAATACAACAGTTGTCATATCTCTGCCCTCAGCAACGATATCGCTGGAATATGCCGCTTCTCTTTGTATATGCAGAAGATATGCCCTAACAGGTTTTCTTGCTGAAAATACCGACGCATAATGACCAGCCTGCTTGGTTCTGATTGCCTCCATTAGGTTGATATCCATAAACGAATCAGGTGAAAGGTTGCCAGTGGTAGGTTTATATTTTATGAACACTTCTCCATCTAAGTAAGAAATAACGATATTTTCCAAGGCGGTGGAAATTTCATGGTCAGAGCTATTTTCGTTGAGTCCCTTTTCAACAAGATACAATCCTATAGCACGATAAAGGGCTCCGGTATCAAGAAAATGAAAACCTAACTTTTGGGCAAGAAGCTGTGATATCGTGCTTTTGCCTGCGCCAGAAGGTCCGTCTATGGCAATGACTTTTTTCATCATAGTTAATTCACCTTTCAATTATTCGCTTTAATGAAGAAAAAAAGAGGATTATGGGATTGAGGAAAGTAGATTTCCACATGACCACTCGCATCCTTAATACAGCGAATTGCAATCCGAAAAATAGAGATAGAAAAGCACTAACCTTAAAATTCCCCCATCCCCTTGCGGGAGGGGGCGAGGGGAGGGGACTTTTGGGAGAATTCTATCGCTATTTTGGGGTGCAATCTTAAAATGGCGATGATTTCTTTAATTTTATGTTAGATTATAAAAACAAAAAAGGAAATAATCAAGTAAAACCTAAAAAGTAATATGATAAATCTCTACCTTATTGACGGCAACTCATACTTTTACAGGGCATACCATGCGACAAAGGGCTTGAGCAGCTCAAAAGGCTTGCCTACAAATGCTATTTATATATTCACAAATATGATTTTCAAGGTTCTCAGAGAGAAAAAACCCGACGCTGCCGCCATTGCATTTGATACCCCAGAGCCGACTGAAAGGCATATACTATATGAAAATTATAAGGCACAGCGGCCTGAAACTCCAGATGATCTTCTGATTCAGATACCACACATTAAAGAGATAATAAGGGCTTTTGGGATAACCACATTTGAAATTCCAGGTTTTGAGGCAGATGACATTATATGCACTATTGCCCTTAAAGCTGCTGCAGAAGGTGCGAAGGTGTTCATTCTGAGTGGAGACAAGGACATGATGCAGATTGTGTGTGAAAACATAAAGATTTACGACCCCATGAAAGACCTGCTCATTGACGAAGAACAAGTGATAAAACGTTTCGGGGTGACGCCTGTCAGAATCCCTGAAATCATGGCTCTATCAGGCGATGCGGTGGATAATATTCCCGGCGTTAAAGGTATTGGCGAAAAAACCGCAAAGGACATTTTAAGAGAGGCTGGCAGTCTCGACGCCCTTATAGATAACCCAGAACTTATAAAGAGCAAAAGACTCCAAAATCTCATAAAAGATAATATAGAGATTATAAAAATGTGCAGAACCCTCGCTACATTAAATTGCAAACTGTCCATAGAATACAACCTACAAGATTTATCTCTAAAAGAACCCGACTGGGATAAACTACTCCACCTTTTTACTAAATTTGAATTCACGAGCCTTATTAAATTAATCCCCTCAGCAGGACATTTGCCGAGAGGCAGCTATTACGCCCTAACGGATAAAAATGAACTCTTAAGATTTCTTGGGAGGCGTTGATGAAACAGCCTTCATTGTTTCAAGAATTTTCCCAATCTTCTCCACCTATTGAGAAAAAAATAGCTGCAGCACCATTTAATTTCCTTTCCTTTGATGTAGAGGCAACGGGAAGGGATCCTATGGCTGCTCAGATTGTCGGGATTGCCTTATGCAAAGAAAAAGGGACGGCATATTATGTTCCTATCAGACACTTAAACGCTCTAAACATCCCCGATGCCCTGCTCATTCTCAAGGATGTTTTGGAAAATGAGAACATAGCAAAGATAGGTCATAACCTCAAATTCGATATCCTTATGCTCCGTCAGGAAGGCATTAATACGGCAGGCAAAATCTATGACACTATGCTTGCGTCATACCTTCTTAATCCCAATAAACAGGGGCATAGCCTCGAAGATGTCGGAATAGAATTCCTTAATCACAAGAAAAAACCCTTCAAAGAAGTCCTCGGGAAACATGAAACCTTTGCAGAAGTGCCGATTAACGAGGCGGTGCAGTACGCCGCTGAAGATGCTGAACTTGCTATGGAGCTTAAAGACATATTATTTGAAAGGCTAAAAATTGAAGGACTCGAGAAGCTCTATTTCGACATAGAGATGCCGCTGATCTATGTCCTTGCTGATATGCAATACAATGGTATAAAAATTAACTCAAATCTTTTAAATGATCTCTCAAAGGAACTGGAAAGGGAGCTTGACAACCTCCAATCTAAAATATTCAATTTAGCTGGCAAGAGTTTTAACATCAACTCATCCCAGCAACTGGGTAGAATACTTTTTGAGGATTTGGGCTTGAAGGCAGGCAAAAAAACAAAGACAGGATACTCCACTAGCGTTGAGGTTCTCCAACAACTCGCCGCCTTTCACGAACTACCAGCCGAAATTTTGAACTATAGGACATTGTATAAGCTTAAAACGACATATATTGATGCATTGCCAAATTTGATAAATAAAAAGACGGGCAGAATACATACTTCATTCAACCAGACTGTCACCGCAACAGGCAGGTTGAGCAGCAGCGACCCGAATCTTCAAAATATTCCGATACGGGGTGAGTTAGGCACTAAGATAAGGCAGGCTTTTTTAGCTGAAGAAGGGGCTACTCTAATTTCTGCTGATTATTCCCAGATTGAACTTAGAATATTGGCTCACCTGAGCAGAGACAAGGGTCTTATAGACGCCTTTATCAAGGGGGTTGATATCCACACAAGAACTGCAGCAGAGATATTTAATATCCCTGCCGACTCAGTTACACCTGATTTGAGAAGGGCTGCTAAAACCGTAAATTTCGGGATCATTTATGGCATAAGCCCCTTTGGACTCTCTGAATCTCTTAACATAACCCCTAAAGATGCCGGAGACTTAATTGAAAGCTATTTTGCGAGATATCCTGGCGTGAGAAGTTTTATTGACAATACCTTGAAGGAAGCAAAAACGAGCGGTTTCGTTTCCACACTTCTTGGCAGGAAAAGAGGGATTGCAGATATTAACAGTTCAAATGCAAATATCAGGCAGCAAACAGAAAGAATGGCGATTAACACCCCGATTCAGGGAACAGCAGCAGACCTGATAAAGATAGCTATGATTCGTATCTTCAAGAGGCTAATTGAAGAAGGGTTTAAGACAAAGATGATTTTGCAAATCCATGATGAACTGCTTTTTGAAGCCCCTATTAAAGAAGTTGATGATGTCATTAGACTCATTAAACACGAGATGGAAACAGCCCTTGAGCTTACAGTGCCTCTTGTGGTAGATATTAAGACAGGGAAAAACTGGGCAGAGTCAAAATAAAAATTTAAACTATGAGGTAAAAATGAATATATTGGCGAGAATTATAGTCGCAAGCGGAGTGGTGGTGAGACTCGCTGCAGGAATCGGCGGGGCAGTGTTAGCAATAGTTGCTCTTAAAAATGCCCTTAAGAAGTGAAGAAAAATAGGTTAAAACCTGCAATTCACAAATTCCCGCCGCTCATCAACGACAACTTAAAGTTTCCCAATCTCCTGGACGCAGCCTATGAGTATCTTATCACATACTTTGCCGACAGCACAGGCAAGAAAGACGGTGATTTCTATATGCCCACAGAGGTTGTCCGCCTCCTCGTCCAACTTGCCAAGCCCCAGGCGAACAACACTATCTAAGATCCAATATCGGATCGGACGGCTTCCTGATTCAATCACAAATATGTCAACTAGGAGGGGGAGGAGATGTCAAAAACCTTATCCTGGACTGCCAAGACTCCAGCGGCACGGTGTGGTCCATTGGCATCATGAACCTCCAATAGAGTGAATTCATCCTTTATCCTACCTTTAAGAAGTTTATCAATATCAAGTAAGATTAAAAGTCTGTCCTGAAGCTTACCGATGCCTTTGATGTATTCAGATTCAGAACCACCTGCCATAGGAGGCGGGGGTTCAACGGTATCATGGGATATTCTCAACACCTCCGAGACTGAATCAACAATGATACCAATGGTTATTCCAACATCGACCACCATTATCCTTGATTGGGTATCAAGGGGTTTGACATCGAGACCAAACTTTTTCCTCAGGTTTATTACAGGTATCACCCTACCCCTCAGATTGATAACACCTTCGAGATAATGAATGGAATTGGGAACTGCGGTAATATCAACCATTCTGTTTACTTCCTGAACCTTTAATATGTCCACTGCGTATTCCTCATCCCCGAGTTTGAAAGTCACGAGCTGCAAAAGCTCTTTGCTTGCTTTAGTAGCGGTCATCATTCCCTCCTTCGTTAAACTGCATTAATTATTTCTCCGGCAATCTCATCAAGAGGCAGTACCTTGTCTGCCAGTCCTGCCTCGATTATCGCTTTTGGCATGCCAAAGACTACACAGGTTTTTTCATCCTGGGCAAAAACCTTGCCTCCGGACATTTTATGAGCTGTAAATCCTTTGAGGCCGTCGTTCCCCATTCCTGTCAGTATTACCCCGAGCGCCCTTCCGGGATAGCACTCAGCTACAGACAACATAAGCGCATCGACTGATGGTTTATAGATAAAGTTGTCTCCATTTGTTGCCGTATTTGCTATTGTCTCTATGCCGCGTCTCTTGAGTCTCATATGTCCCTTGCCAGGCGCCACAAGAGCGAGTCCCGGCTTCAGAGGCTCGCCGTCTTCAGCCTCCTTAACGGTGATATTGCTGAGCTGGTTAAGCCTCTCAGCAAAAGGTTTTGTAAATGTCGCAGGCATGTGCTGCACTATAACTATGGGCACAGGAAAATTCTTAGGAATCTGAGGTATTATCTGATGAAGTGCTCCGGGTCCCCCAGTAGATGTGCCTATAGCCACAAGCCCTATTCTCCTGCTGCTAGATGAAGTTGAAGTTATCTTTAAAGGCGGCTGGGATATTTTTAATTCAGAGGTCTTTTTGGCCAATATCTTGCGTATATCCTTTCTGCCAATCTGCTTTATTTTATCGATCAAAACTTCCTTGATTTTTACAATATTAAGCGAGAGGTCAGCAAGATTTTTTGGTATAAAGTCAACCGCTCCAAGCTCCAAAGCCGTGAGGGTGTCTTTGGCGCCTTCAGTGGTCAATGAGCTGACCATAATGACCGGCACAGGATTTTTTTCCATTAAATGCCTGAGTGCTGTAATGCCGTCCATTTTAGGCATTTCTATATCCATAGTGACGACATCTGGTTTGAGAATAACCGCCTTATCTATTGCCTCCTGTCCATCCCGAGCCGTGCCAACTATTTTAATGTCAGGGTCGGAAGATAGCATGCTCGAGATGGCATTCCTCATAAACGCTGAGTCATCCACAATGAGAACCTTTACCATATCAATTAAAGTCCCTTTACTTTGATTTAAAAACTATAATTTATACCTTAAACCCTTGTGTAGAGCTTTTTAATTCATCCGCTATTTGAAGCAAGTCGGTTACTTCTTGCATAATTTCTTCAGACATTGCCTCCATATCTCTTGATATTGCAGATGTCTTCTCAATATTGCCCGCAACCTCCTCAGAAGCAGCTGATTGCTCTTCGACCGCTGTGGCTATCTGGGTAATCTGATCTCTGACCTTCTGGACTTTTTCTACAATATAATTTAAAGATTCGCCCACCTGCCTTATGTATTCGGTAGCCTTTGTAACCTCTGAAGACGCATCAGACATAGACTTCATGGTATGTTCTGATTCGGTCTGAACAGCAGAAATCTTGCCGGAAATCTCAGCGGTTGCCTTTATGGTTCTTTCTGCGAGCTTTCTAACCTCATCCGCCACAACTGCAAATCCTCTGCCTTGTTCCCCTGCTCTGGCCGCCTCGATAGCGGCGTTCAGGGCTAAAAGATTCGTCTGATCTGCTATATCTTTTATGACGGTTACTATATCGCCTATCTCGTTAGCACGATTATTAAGCTTATCTATCATTGATGCAAGCTCTACAGTCGATGTATAAACCCTGCCCACTGAATCTACAGCCCCGTCAGCAACCTCTTTGCCTTTTGTAGCTGTTTCCATAGCCTTTGCAGAAGTCTCAGATGCTACAGAGGCATTTTTTGCTATGTCGGTTATTGTCTGTGTCATCTCCTCTGCAGCCGTGGCGATGTGAGAGGCTTGTTTTGCCTGATTCTGAGCTCCCTCAACGGACTTGCGTGACTTTTCTTTTAATACACCAACAGTCGCGACAACTTTGTCGGCGGATGTAATTATGTTTTTAATCATTACGCTGTAAGCATCAAGCATTTTATTGACGTTTTGAGCCATCTGCCCTATTTCATCGCTGCTCTTGACATCAATCCTCTTTCTTAAATCACCTCCGCCTTCGGCGATCTGCCTTACAGCTTCATTGGACTGCCTTAATGGTCTGACAATAATCTTGCCCACGCCAAAGGCAATTCCAAATAATATAATCGTCAAAGCAACCATAGCTATGATGATCGTCATCCTCAATTTAGACATAATTGCATGAATATCCTCTACATACACGCCAGTGCCTGTTATCCATCCCCATGGCTTAAAAAGCTTAACATAGGATATTTTAAGAATCGGCTCTTGCTGTCCGGGTTTAGGCCAATAATAGTCAACATAACCATCGCCTTTATCTTTCGTTACCTTGACCATTTCAATAAAAAGAAGCTTGCCTTTGGGATCTTTATTTTCCGACAAATCCTTTCCATCCAATTCAGGTTTTATCGGATGCATGACCATTTTGGGATGCGAGTCAATAATAAAGAAATAATCCCCCTCGCCATACCTCATGCTCTTGATTCTTTTATGAGCCCTTTCTTTCGCATTCTCCAGTGTAAGCTCTCCTGATTTAACCCTTGCTTCATATTCGCCTAATAATGTGTCAACAATTTCTACAAGATACTTTAAACCTATCCTTCTCTGTTCAATTAAATTGTTTTCCACAAAAGGCAGCAAAAAAAATATAACGCCTAAGACAAGAATAATTATAGAAATAAGCGAAACGCTCATAATCTTCTGGGATACACCCCAGTTTGCAAACCTTAACAGCTTCATACCAAATCTCCCTATAGTTATATTTACTATCGTATTTATATAATTTAAGATTTTAAAAGCCAAAATCTTTCAAAAGGTCGTCAACCTCTGATTGAGAGACTTTGTCAGCAGGCGCTTCAGCTGCCCTGCCTGTTTCCACCTTTATACCGAATGTCTTTATTACCCTCACAAGCTCTGACTCAACCTCGCTGACAAGGGTTATTACCTTCTTAATCGTCTGCCCCGTCAAATCCTGAAAAGATTGGGCTGTAATCACCTTTATCAGGTCGTCCTCGAGGTTGTTTTTATAATTCTTTAGATAATTAATTGAATCCTCGGGTCCTTGAAGCCTTCTGATATGTGAAGATACGTCATCCATAATTAGAAGATGCTTTTCTGCTATGCCCATTGTGTTATCGGCTGCCTCTTTTGTTTTGTCAATCACAAAGTTAAGCCTCTCAATAACCGACGGCATCTCATTTTCTGTTATTTCCTTCAATCTCGGATCTAAAGACTCCTTAAAACTTAAAATTGCATCATGGAGCTTCCTCGTAACCTTTCCAACTTCTTTAAAGAGGTTTCCCTGTCCCTTTTTAATAATCTCTTGAACCGCAGCGTCAGCCTTTTCATAATCCTGAATTGCAATAGCATTCATAAAACCTACTATGTCGTCCAGTATAAGATACCTGGGGTCATGGGCAGCTATGCCGCTTTTTTCAAAAAAGTCTCTTGCATCGTGAAGCTCTTTTACTTTTACCTCGCCAGCCATAGTATGAACACTCCTAACTACCTCAACTTTAGTGCCGTCGTCCGTTTCCTTGATTTGTTCATAATCTTCAAATATATCCATATCCTCATTAGGAACGAGCTTGGTGGTATCAAGCAAAACAACCAATCTGTCAGGCAGTCTTGCAATGCCTTCAACCTGCTCAATGCTGCCCTCAAAAAATTCATTGCATGCCTCTATAGTTGATTCATCAATATTAATAACCCCGCTTATGCCGTCCACAAGCACTCCGAATATCTTTTTCCCGCTCGCCACCACTATAATTTTATTGCCTTTATTGTCGGCATCAGGAAGGCTTACTAGTCTTTTAAGATTCAGTATCGGGATGACATTGCCTCTGAGATTTGTAACGCCTTCGATATAGTGAGGGGAGTTGGGTATTTTTGTTATCAAAGGTATGTTTATAATCTCCTGAACCTTTAATATTGGAACAGTATATTCATTATGATTCAGATAAAATCCTATATATTGCTGCATAAAACCTCCACATTGCTCACTAATTTTTCCCCTTCTTAAATCCCAGAGCATTTCTTGAAATGCTTGCAAGGTCAAGTATGAGCACAACCTTGCCGTCTCCAGTAATAGTTGCTCCGAGTATGTAAGATGAGACTGCATCTAAACCATCTATCGTCTTAATAACAACTTCTTCCTGTCCTAAAAGCTCTTCCACGGCAAGGCAAAACTTCCCGCTTCCTATGGAAACTATCACAGCATACTTACATTCAATACCTTCGCAACCTGCACCGCCGAGTATGTATGAAAGGGGATAGATCGGGTATACCCTTTCCCTTATCTTGACCACTTTTTGCCCGACTACATCATACATATCGCTGCTGGAAATCTTCGTAATCTCTTCCACAGGCATAAGCGGAATAGCGTATCTTGCTCCCGCCGCCCTCACCATAAGAGTCTCAATGATTGCAAGGGTCAGAGGTATGCTTATAATGAATGAACTGCCTATGTCCTTTTTCGTGGTTATCTCTACATAACCATTTAACCGGGATATATTTGTCTTGACAACATCCATGCCGACTCCTCTGCCGCTTAATTCAGTTGCGGCATCCTGAGTCGAAAAACCTGGAAGGAAAATAAGATTAATGGCTGATTCGTCGCTCATTTTTGATAATTCTTCTTCAGTTATAAGCCCTTTTTCAAGAGCCTTTTGTTTAACCTTAGTTACATCTATGCCTTTGCCATCATCTGTTACGGTAATAACAATCTGATTCCCTTTCTGATATGCCTCAATCGATATGATTCCTTTTGGTGGCTTCTTTTTTAAAATCCTTTCCTCTTTTGATTCGATTCCGTGATCAACTGCGTTTCTGATTATATGAATAAGAGGGTCGCCAATTTGTTCAATAACTGTCTTATCAACTTCCGTATCCTCGCCTGTTATTATGAGGTCAACATCCTTATTAAGAGTTGTCGCTATATCCCTTACAAGCCGCGGGAATTTTCCGAATACCTTTTTTATAGGCTGCATTCTCATTTTCATAACGGAAAGCTGCATATCAGATGTGACAAGGTCAAGGAATGACACAGTTTCATAAAGGGCGTCAATATTTGAATCATCAGAGTATTTCTGCCCAAGGTAATTCATAATGTTCAACAGCCTGTTTCTGATCAAGACAACCTCGCCTGTGAGATTCATCACTTTGTCTATCTTGTCGATATCAACCCTTAGAGTTTGGATAGACTCCTTCACAGGGACAGTTGAAGTTGTCTTTTCAGAAACCCGCGCCTGAGAAATACTTAAAGATTCGTGATGCCGCTCAGGAATTGCCGTTTCAATCTCTTGAATCGAAGAAGATGCTTTAGCGCTGTCTTGCGCTGGAGATTCAAGAGATATATAATCAGATGCAGATTGTGTTTCAGGAGTTGGGGAGCCCTGGGCATTGCATAAGGCCGTTTCAAGTTCTGAAAGCACAGTCGAGACATCTTCAACCACGCCGTCTTTATGTTTTATATGCTTCAGAAGCGTCCTTATCATATCCACACTTTTAAGAACAGCATTCATAAGATTTGTGGACAGGGCAATCTCGCCCTCCCTCAATTTCTTTAAAATAGACTCGGATAAATGGGCTACATCAACAATCTGCTGGAAGCCTAAAAAAGCGGCGGCGCCTTTTATAGTGTGCATGCTTCTGAAGATTTGATTTATTATCTCTTTATCATCGCCCTTAGCCTCCAGTTCTACAAAGAGGGGGTCAATAGTGTCGAGAGATTCCTCCGATTCTGTTATAAAATCACCTATAATTTCATCAAATTCATCAGGCATTTTATCTCCAAAATTATCTCGATATCGGTAGTCTTCAGGATTATGAATCTAAAAACAGACTAAAGATAATCAATTTTCCATCTTCGCGAGTATCTTATCCATTTTTTCTTTCAATACTTCAGCCGTAAAGGGTTTAACCACATAATTGCTAACTCCTGCCTTTATCGCCTCTACCACTTTTTCCTTTTCCGCCTCTGCCGTAACCATTAACACAGGCAGGTTTTTTAAATCAGGATCGCTTCTGACTTTCTTTAGCAGACCTAGTCCGTCGAGATTAGGCATGTTCCAGTCCGATACCACAAATTTAAAACTACCACTTTTTAGCTTGGTATATGCCTGCTCTCCATCTTCTGCTTCTTCAATATTTTCAAAGCCTATCTGCTTTAAAATATTTTTGAGAATACGTCTCATTGTCGCGAAATCGTCAACAACCAATATTTTCATTTTGTAGTCAGGCATCGCCACCCCCTTTAAACATTTTCTTGATAATGTCCTTTATGTTACTTGAGACAGTTTCAGCAGTTACAGGCTTTACAAGATAAGCATTTGCGCCTGCCTCCATCGCCTTTTGTCTCTCTTCAGGGTCAGCTTCGGTAGTTACCATTAAAACGGGAATATGAGACAAAGTGGGATCTGACTTCAAGGTCTTAACAAGCTCAATGCCGTCCATATACGGCATGTTCAGATCAGACATTATAAGATTAACAGTGTGCGATGCGAGCTTTTCAATAGCATCAAGTCCGTTTTCCGCTGAGACCACCTCAAATCCCTTTGACTTAAGATACATGCTTAATAGCTTTCTTGTTGTCTGGCAATCATCTACAACCAAAATTTTCATAACTTAAGCCCTCTGATATACAACAACTTTATTTATTACAACTGGCTTAAAGGCACGGGTAATATTGTGAAGGCTCTCGGATAGACCGATAATCAAGTACCCTCCGGGTTTAAGACTATCATAAAGCAGAGATACAGCCTTCTTTTTTGCCTTATCATCAAAATAAATGAGGACATTTCTGCAGAAAATGATATCTTTACCCCCCATCAACTTCATCTTTTTCTCATCTATCAGATTAATATTCATGAACTTAACACTGCTTTTTAAAGACGGGATTAATTCATAGTTCTGCCCGTTTGGCTTAAAATATTTTCCACAGTATTGAATAGGGATATTTCTCATGGAATAAGAATTGTAAACAGCCTTTTTAGCTGACTCCAATGCCCGATCGCTGATGTCTGAACCGATAATTTCCTTCTTTATGTTGTATCCTTTATCGGATAACAATATAGCAAGCGTATATGGCTCCTCACCTGTAGAGCATGCCGCAGACCAAACAGATATATCTTTTTGCTTTTTTAATAATGAAGGCACTAAGTGATCAACAAATACATCAAGCTGTTGAGGCTCTCTGAAGAAGTAGGTCTCGTTAGTGGTTATGGCATCAAACAATGCCGGCAATTCATCAGTAGCATTGCCGTAAAGCAAAACATAAAGATAATCCTCGTAACTGCTTAGTTTTTTCTCCTGTATTCTTTTTGAAAGCCTGTTTTCAAGAAGATATTTCTTTGTATCGGCTATAAAGATGCCGCTTTTGTCATATATAAAATCTCTGAGCTGTTTAAATGTGGCATCTTGCAAAATTTTCATAGCGTATTACCAACAGCTTCCCGCGCCCGTTGCCTGATTGCATCTACTTTATGATTCAATAACGGTTTCAAAATTTCGGAAATATTGATATCGTTATATGAAGCGATCCGGGATATTGCATCAATACAGGAAAGCACAACAGGAATCTCCTCCGATTTAAGCAAGGGAGCTATTGATTCAATAAGATCCGGATTGACAGAATTGCCAAGAGCCTTTAAAGCATAAATCCTAACCCATGCATCGCTGTCTGTGAGCATCGGCAAGATCTCCTCTGAACCGCACCCTACTTCAGCGAGTGTTAATAAAGCCGTTTTTCTTATATTCACATTTTCATCTTTAAGTGCATCAAGCAACTTTTGACGAGCTTTCTGCTCATCAAGAGAGCCAAGGCTTATGATGGCAGCAAGCCTGACATTCAGGTTGTCATCTCCCATCAGGATATTGAGAACATCGAAATCTCTCGAATATTTCCCGACTATCTCCTTTGTATAAGCATCAAAATCATTGAGACGTGATATGACTTTATCAGAGTCTATTGCAAGCATGGCTTTCACCATCTCTTCCTTCACATCAGGATAAACTTCTTTGTCAAGAAGCCTTAATAGCGAGCCGAATACCGATTTATCCCCCATTTTCCCCAAAGCGGCGGCAGCATACTTCCTAACATGCCCGTCGCTGTCTTCAAGGGCATTTGTGAAGAAGTCGTCTAAATCTTCACCTCCTAATTCCTTTAATGTATTAATACTCGCCCTTTTTACATCCCTCAAATCATATTCAAAAACCTTTAATAAATAAGGGACGGCATCCTTGCAATTTTGGCTCTCAATTATATTAATTGCGAGTGTCTTAGCGCGGTATTTAGCGTCTGGGTCACTAATTATCCTTATCAAAGACTGTGCGCAGTCGAACCCTGTAAGCAGGTTTTTCACTGCCTCAAGTGTATCCATTTCATCAGGCACAGATGAGTCCAGCGAGCCGGCAATATCAAGAATGGTGGGTATCGCCTTGTGTTCCTGCAAATCTACGAGTCCTTTCAGGGCTATCAGCCTGTCTTCCCATTCACTGTTTATAAACATATCAATAAGCACATCAGCTATGTCTGGAGCCAGAGCCGCACCTATCTGTATAAGACTTTTGATTGTTGCCATCTTTTCAGAGCCATAAGTTATAGAAAGATGGTCAAGTAAATACCTCTCCGCTGATTTAATGCCCATCCTGCCAATAGCTTCTATTGCAGCAAATCTAATGGTCTCAGAATCTCTCTTAAATAACTGTGCAATAGGCTCTATAGTGGATTCATCCTTCATTAATGCGAGCGCTTCAAGAGCTGAAAAGCAAACCCATTCTTCATCATTAAGCGCTTTGATTAATCCAGGAATCGCCTTATTATAATTAAAAATCCCCAGCGCCTTGGCCGCAGATGCCCTTACATTTGCATTCTTATCATTGTAAAGCAGCGAAACAAGGTCGTCCAGATAATCGCAGTAATTAATTTCTATAAGCAGATCAATGGCAAATTTTCTAATGTCATCATCCTTGTCTTTGAGCAAAAGGCGCAATAATGGTACTGTCTCATAACCTATATCTTTGAGGATTATCTTGGCGGTATTTCTTAAAAATGAATCTTCCCTCAGAAGAGGCAGCACCATATATGCGGTAGCCTCGCCTCCTATAGAAATAAGAGCCCTCATAGCAGCATCTTGAACACCTGTGTTAGTATCCCTAAGGACCTTTATTAATGGATAGACGGCTCTTATATCAGTATTCGCTAAAGACTCAGCCGCCTTTCGTTTTTTAGAAGGTTTGGGGTGAGAAAGGTCTTTAATTAATTTTGAGATATTTTTTGCCAAATAAAACCTCCTAAAAAATTTTTCTTTCAAAAAAGCTATATTACTTTTCTATAAAAGAGATAAAAGAGATAGAAGAGGGCTATATATTTATTATCGGAATTTTATAAAAAATCTTTAGTGCTATTGGTACTCTCAATTTTCATCCTTAGATAGATAAGCGCTTTATTTCGTAACTGACATATCTTACTTTCATTCATATTCAGTACTCTCGCTATTTACCGCATTGTAAGTCCATTCCAATAGTAAAGAGATAAAATAAGCTTCTCTTTGGGTGGTAATCTTCAATGAAAGGGGCAAGTAATTTTTTATCCCTCTCTTCAAGCTGTCTCAAAGGACTAATAGCGTTTTGGTCTGCAATGTGCAATGGCTTTGGCTAAACTGCAATCTTCTCCATTTTGTTTTTTCGCGAACTCTTCAAGGCTCATTGCAGTTATAAAATATGGCTGCTCGATTATCTTAATAATAATCATCAAGGTGAGCTCAAGCATTTGAACAATCTAATCATCAATTAGTTACAAAAATTAATTGACAAACTCAAGAAAAAAGTCCAGAAAACATAGGAATCAGCCCTTGAGCGTAGAATTTAGCGAATTTATGAGGAATTAGTGCCTAAAGAATGAAAATAGACAGGTAAGAAATTTTATATATGGGGCTGGGTCTCCCCAATTGTCGCAATTACTGAACAGTCGGATTTCAGAGCTAATCACCTTTTATGCATTCTCAGAAAATTCCCCACTGATCGGTCATAAGTCTTTTCAAACTCCTTATTAAAAAAACAGGCAGGCAGTTGTCCATTTTTTCTGTGGTAATGCAGGCACTCACAGCATTTGAATTTCTTCTCGCAGGGTTCGTATGTGCAGTTGCAGTAAGCCTTGTTTTTTTCCATAGTGCATTCCATAGTTACCTCCTAAATAAACTATCTATCAAAGGGGGTTTTTACTCAAAACAAAGGCATCCCTATGGTTCTGAAGAATGTCAATCATTCTTACGATAGACTCGTCATGAAGACAACTAACCTTTCTAGGGTCTATGCCGTTTTTTCTTCTCTTATTCAAGAGACTAAGAAATACCATGCTTTTATAAATCCTTTTATTAGTCTTGAACGAGAATATGTAGCTCTCAAGGGTATGCTCGAGAAATCTATCATTTCTTCTCTGAACTGCAGGGCTGATGGTGACTGAATGTAGCCAGTAAACTTTGTCAATAAGGCTGTCTGCCTTGAGTTCTATCCATGTGTGAGACATTGGCCGTTTATTTACGATTAGCGTCTCGTGGGCAACTGTATCAGCCGCAAGATGGCAGAGATAGCCATAGACAAATGCCTTTTCCGATGGCGTATCTGCCTGCTCAAAAAGTTTAATGCCCATATCCCAGCTATGAGAGCTTTTCTCATCAGGAAGGTATTTTTTGCCGAGTATCATATCAGCCATAAGATTCCCATAAATAAAATCCTCCTTATGCCTCCTTATAAGTTCCATAACAGCTGGGGGTATCAAAGCAGCGAAGGAATATATTTCGTTTCCAAGAAATATGTGTGTCAATGGCCCCCATGCAAAAGCAACAGTTGGGCACAGAAGAATGGTCAGTAATACAATAATGAACATCATTAGTTCTTCTTTAAAAAGTTCAGGATAAGATTTACGCCAATGCCAGTGGCGCCTTTTGATAGGTAGGGCTTGTCTTTATCGTTCCAGGCTGCCCCTGCAATATCAAGATGCACCCATGGGGTATCTCCGGCAAATTCTTTCAAAAAGTAGCCAGCGGTTAATAATGCTGCGTTTTTGCCTCCCGAGTTCTTTATATGGGCAATATCGCTCTTGATATAGTCCTTGTATTCATCGTAAAGTGGCATTTGCCAAACCCTTTCGTATGTTTCTTCAGAAGCCTTTTTAAGTCTTTCCATCAAATCCTGATTGTTGCCCATCATTGCAATGGCTTCGCTTCCGAAGGTTATCTTGCAGGCTCCAGTCAGGGTTGCAATATCAATAATACCCTTTGGGTTGAAATGCTTTATGGCGTAACCGATTGCATCCGCCAAAGCAAGTCTCCCTTCTGCATCAGTGTTTACAATCTCTATCGTCTTGCCTGTTATGCTTGTGACAACATCACCAGGCTTGGAGGCGCTGCCACCTGGCATATTTTCTGTCGCAGGAAGTATGCCTACAACATTGATAGGCAGTTGTAAACTGGATGCAGCCTTTATGACAGCAAGGGTCACGGCCCCCCCTGCCATATCATATTTCATCTTTTCCATTCCTTCCGATGGCTTGAGGGAAATGCCGCCGCTATCGAAAGTTATAGATTTCCCGATAATAACATATGGATTGCCTTTACCGCCCTTGTAATCAACAACTATAAATTTAGGCATCTGAGCCGAACCTTTTGCAACGGATAAAAAGGCGTGCATGCCTTCCTTCAGAGATTCTTTAGTATCAAGAATTTTGACTTTCACATTCCCACCTGCCAATGAATGGGCGGTTTCTGCAAGAACTGCGGGGGTCATATCATTTGAAGGGGTATTTATAAGGTCTCGGGCAAAATTTGTTGCGGATACTTTAGCATCAATCCATTTAAGAGATTTTTGATTTTCCCCCTCAAGGATTATTATATTGCTAATTTCTTTGCAGTCTTCGGGCTTCTTATATCTCTTAAAATTATAAAGGCTTAAAAGCCCGCCTTCCAGAAAATATGAGGATGGTTTGCCCTTCAGGGTGGATGTGCCAAGCAGGGAGTTGATTCTTTTTGCAGAAAATGCGATGCTCTCAATGCCTATGGCTTTGAGAAAAGAAAAAGCCTTGCCGCCGGCTTGTCTTATAGTTTCTGGCGTTATATCAGGTTGTTTACCAAGACCTATGAGCAGAATTCTGTCGGAATTGATATTGCTAACATGCAATAAAGTATTAGAGCCGCGTTTGCCTGTAAATTCTTTTGACTTGAATACTCTTTTAATCAAGCCACCAATCAGCAGATCAATGGGGGCAAGAGTTTCAGGAAAGCCGTTTTCCAGAAAAGGAATAATCAATACATCGGCTTTAATCTTTTCTTCAGGTATGTTCTTTATATTTAATTTCACCACAATTGTCCCTTGAACAGGCGATTGAATGAGTTACTCACTTTGAAGCTCTTTTTTGGGGCGATTGATTTCATTCATTGCAAACTCGACACCCTTTGTAATTATTTTAACTACAGCAGAGGACGCTTCAATTATAGCATTTTTTATGATATTTTCCTCCAAAGGGGTAAATCTTTCCAAAACATATTTTTCTACAGGGACATCTGGACTCCTGCCTATGCCAACTTTAACTCTTATAAAATCTTCTGTGAGAAGTTGGCGAATTATTGACTCTACCCCCTTATGCCCTCCTGAAGAACCTTTTTTTCTTATCCTGATAACTCCGAGCTCAAGGTCTATATCATCATGAACGACTATAAGCCTTCTATCGGCATCTTCTATGCCCGTTAGTAAATCTTTAATCGCCTGCCCGCTCAGATTCATGAATGTAAGAGGCTTTACGAGCAAAACCTTTTCACTATCTACAAAACCCTCACCTGAAGCGTAAAGCATGTCTTTTCTTAAAATGATGCCTAATTTGCTTGCCAGGTGACTTATCACCTGAAAGCCCATGTTATGCCGTGTTTCAGCATATCTTGTTCCTGGATTACCAAGTCCCGTAATAATCCAAATAGAACTTAACATATTAGACATTAAAAACCGTAGAGTTACGAAAAACCTTAAGCACCTTCCTCGGCTACCTTTTTCCCTTTCTTAGCAACTACTTCTGGCTCTGCAATCTCGACAGGGGCTTCGGCAACTGGAGCAGCTTCGCCTTTTAAGGCTGTTATTGTAACAACAAGCTCGTCAGGGTCTGTAAGAATATCCACCCCTTCTCCGAGCTTAAGGTCGCCAACATGAATAGATTGTCCCACTCCCAGATTGGAGACATCCACATTAATATGTCCAGGTATATTCTCAGGCAGGCACTCTATTTCGACCTCTCTAAGCCCGTATTGCATGACACCATTATCCCTTTTTACTCCTATTGCCTCCCCTGTTATTACAATATGAACCATAACGCGAACAGCTTCGGTTGAGGAAACCTCTAAAAAATCGGCGTGTAACAGGCTTCCCTTAATGGGATCGACCTGATAGTCCTTTAAAAGCGCCTGTCTTGCCTCTCCGTCAAAATTAAGATTCACCAAGACCTGTTCCCCTGCTGTCTTACTTATAAATTGTGAAAATTCCTTTGTAGAAAGTTCGATAGGCATAGATTCACCAGCCTTGTAAACTACCGCTGGGATAAAGCCTTTTCTCCTGAGCCCTCTCGCAATACCCTTGCCGGTTCCTTCTCTCTTTTTTACATTAAGGGTTAAACTCTGCATCTTTCCTCCATATTAAATTAAAAATTTTCTTGCGCTAATCAAATAAAGAGCTTACTGAGGATTCGTCATGAATCCTTTTAATCGCTTCTGCAAGTAATCCGGATATACTTAAAACCCGCAGTTTGGGGCATCTCTCCGTTTTATCCGCAAGCGGGATGGTGTCAGTTACAATAACCTCCTCAAGAGAAGAAGCGTTGATTTTTTGAATTGCATCTCCAGAGAGCACAGCGTGTGAGCAGGCGGCAAATACCCTTACTGCGCCATCTGCTTTTATTGCATCGGCAGCCTGTGTAATCGTTCCTGCTGTATCAATCATGTCATCAAGAATAACAGCATCCCGATTTTTGACATCACCAATTACATGCATAACCTTAGAGACATTAGCCGATTCTCTTCTTTTATCTATAATAGCAAGGGATGCCTTTAGCCTTTTTGCAAATGCCCGTGCCCGCTCAACACCGCCTGCATCTGGCGATACTATAACAAGATTCTCAAAACCCCGTTTTCTGAAGTAATCATGCAAAATAGGGGCTGCATATAGATGGTCAACCGGCACATTGAAAAAGCCTTGTATTTGAGCTGCGTGAAGGTCTATCGCCAGTATTCTGTTGGCGCCTGCTGCTTCGAGCAGGTCGGCTATGAGCTTGGATGATATAGGCACACGGGGCTGCACCTTTCTATCCTGCCTCGCATAACCGTAATAAGGGATTACGGCTGTTATACGCCTTGCAGATGCCCTTTTAAGAGCGTCGATCATCAGAAGAAGCTCCATAATATTATCATTAACAGGGAAACAAGTCGGCTGAATTACGAAGACATCGGATCCCCTGATGTTTTCGTTAATCTGAATCATTATTTCGCCATCACTAAATTTGGTGACGGTTGCGTTAGTTAAAGGAACTTTCATGTGCTCGCTTACCTTTAAAGCGAGTGGTTTATTTGCATTTCCTGTGAGAAGTGTAACCCCATCCGGCATTTTTCCCTCCACTTAAAATAGCTTAAAATCAACTCAACCCTTCAAAAGGAAAAACAGAGACAATTAAACAGATTTAAATAAATTGAAAAAATATATGTAAAAGCTAATTTGGTAATCTCATAATGCTAACTGGGGCGCCAGGATTCGAACCTGGGTATGGCAGATCCAAAATCTGCTGACTTGCCGCTTGTCGACGCCCCAAAATAGCCTGAGCCTAACAATGTTACGAGTTTTTTAAAGTATCGGCAATTTTATGCCAATATGATTTAAACCTTTTTGAGGCAGCAATGGCTTCCTGCTTGTTTTTAAACAGACCGAAAACAGCCGAACCGCTCCCTGTCATCACCGCTAAAGCAGCGCCTGAACCGAGCAATTCCCTTTTCAATTTGTGAACAATTGGAAAATACTCCAAAACAACAGGTTCAAAATCATTTTTAATGAGATTTTTAAGATGTATAAAGTCTCTATCTACAAGGGCTTTATGAATTAACCTAATATTATGTCTTTCGGGGTTATCCTTTGTCAAATCACCCTGCATCGATTTTTTTTCATACATTTCAAGCCTTTTTTGCGCCAACATGCCATAAGCCATAGCAGTTGAAACTGAGACAGGAGGCTTAACTAAAAGTAAGGTATAAGAGGTATCAATCATTAAAGGCTCGACTATCTCTCCCCTTCCTGCTACAACAGCAATAGGAGAATGGAAAAAAAACGGCACATCAGAGCCTATGAGTCCCCCGATCTTTTCTAATTCCTTATTGTTAAATCCCAGTTGCCAAAATTCATTTAGCCCTATCAATGTGCTGGCGGCGTCGCTACTGCCACCTCCGAGTCCAGCACCTATAGGTATTGATTTATTAAGCGTTATTTTTGCGCCCTTATCTATGCCACCATGCTTTTGAAGCATCAGTGCGGCTTTATAGACAAGATTTTGTTCTTGAGGTAAATCAATATTTGAAAAAACATCTATCTTCCTTGAGTGTTCTATTGTTAGTTCATCATAAAGATTTATACATTGAAGGAGTGATAGAATATTGTGGTATCCATCGCGTCTTTTATCAAGCACATGCAGAACCCAGTTAATTTTGGCAGGAGCTAAAAGGGTGAGCATCCTTATTGATCCGATTGCCGAGAACCCAAGTCTCTGATTTTACCTTCAACCCTCTCTTTCAACCCCTCTTCTTTTTCGTGAAATCTGAGCGAATCAGTCCATGCTGAGACGGCTTTTTTGTAGTCTCCCATCTCCTTATAAATGTCGCCAAGATGTTCGTATATAACGGGGTCATCTTTAGTTAATTCCAAAGCTCTTAAAATTACTACAAGGGCTTCCTCTATTCTTCCAAGTTTGAAATAAACCCATCCGAGGCTATCTACGATATAACCATTGCCAGGTTTGAGTTCAACAGCCCTTTGTATAAGAGAGAGAGCTATCTCTAAATTTATTCCTTTATCAGCATATGTATAACCGAGATAATTTAGGGCATCGGCATTGTCGGGGTTTAGTTCAATTGCTTTTTTCATATGTTTTTCCATTTCAGAGAATTTACCGGTTTTATCCTTTACAATCCCGAATTGAAAATGGAGATCGCTATCATCGGGGAAAAGGGTCAGCCCCTCCAGCAAAATCTCTTCGGCTTTATTATAGTTCTTAAGCTCGATAAAGGCATTTCCAGCATATACAAATATCTCAGGTTTTCCTTTTTCAAAACTAAGCAGCTCCTCATAAACTTTTGCAGTTTCCGTGAAACGCTTCTGCTTTGAATATATCAGAGCAAGGTTAAGAAAGGCGCTTATGTTTTTTGGGTCATTTGCAAGGAGTTTCTTAAATTGTTCGATAGCTTCATCATATCTTTCTACTTCCATAAACGCTAAAGCAAGATAATATCTCGAAGAAATATCATCAGGCCTTGCCTCTGTGACAATCCTGAGGTCATAAATAGCTTTATCATATTGCTTCTCCTGCAAATACAACAAGCCGAGTCTTCTGTGTATGTCTATGTTTTCAGGCATCATCATCTGGATAAGTTTAAACTGCTCAATAGCCATCTTGTATTCTCTATCGCTGATATAAAGGACCGCAAGCCTTTCTCTCGCCATCAGATTATGGGGATTAACCTCCAGAGCCCTTCTATAATAGGCGGCTGCCGCCACATTATTGCCCTTGTTTTCATTCACTACGCCGATGTTCACATAGGCGGAGTCAAAAGCTGGATTGATCTCGATGATCTTCTTAAACAGTTGTTCCGCCGTATCATAATTATTAAGCTTTACATTTATTGTTGCTATGTAATGTAATGCCAGGATATTTTCCGGGTCTTTCTGTAATAGGGCTTCAAATATGCTTAGACTTTTTGGTATCTCGCCTTTTGACAAATAAAGGGTCCCGAGAAAGAGTTGTGCATCCTTATTTGGAGTATCGATTTTTACTACCTTCTCGAAGATGTCTATTGCATCATCTACCCTTTTTTGAGAATTGTATGCCTCTCCAAGGGCTATCAATGCAATGGTATAATCAGGATTTTGCCTTACCGTTTTCTCCAGAACTGAAATGGCATCAGATATCCTTCCAAGCCTGATAAGTATAAGGGCTATTTGGGTGCCCAGATATGGTGAATCAGGATCATATTTCAAAGCATTCTGGTAATGAGTTAACGCCTCTTCCCATTTTCTCTCGTTTGAAGCCAAGCTGCCAAGAATAAATTCATAATAAGCTTTCTTGCTGTAATCATCCGGCGCCTTTACAGCAAATTCTTCCGCCGAGATTTGCCCAAAAAGGGCTAAAAACGAAAAGGCAAGGAAACAGGTTATGAAAAAAATTGAAAAAATTTGCTTACAGGACATATTTAATTATTGCACAACGGTTTAACAAATATAAAGAACCACATAAAGGTCTAAAATTAGCTATAGAAAGTTGTTATTACATTTGGAGTGAATCCTTTGACAAGCTCAGAGTGACACTTTTTAAAAGTCAACAAGGAAGCTTTTGGTTTCTCGCAATTGTATTTTAATCAATTAGTTTTTGCTTCTATCGCTGATTTGGAGAAAAAACTGGTCTCTTTAAATACTTTAGAAATAAATTTGCCTTGTAAATAAACAGGCGAAAATTTATGAAGTATCTTTACAGGCTTAAATGCGTAAGTGATGGTTCTTTCAAGGCTAATAAGGGCTATAAACCGCTAATAACCATATCCATAAAAGTTCTTACAATCAACTATTGAGATAATCAATGACATCTTTAGCGCTATAATCAGTGCCAAAGCTCTTTGCAAGATGGGCAACAACGGAGAGATCTTCGCCACTCGTAACAATAGGGGGCTCAATGCCATTACTACGAACCTGACCAAGCCCGATAGTAGCCATCAAACCATTACACAAACAAAGTTTTCCGAGCGTTTCTTTCACTGAGCCGCCTTTTGATATGAAGCTTTCAACCGGTTCAGCCGGGCAACGATAACCAACTTCAGATTCTCCCTTACAGTAAAGGCGTCTTAAGTAACCGAGGTCGCAGACTCGCTTCCTCTGGATATTTTTATGAAGAAACGGAGCTGTATTCTCCAAACAAACGAGTTTGAAAGGATATCCTGTTGGTGAACCATTAAAATCGGTGAGAACCTCTATAGAACCGTCCATACATTTTTTTATAATATCCTGTTTTATTACATCGCTGATTGCAGATTCCTTACAGAAAGCAAAGGCTGTTCCTACTTGCACGCCGTTGGCTTTAAGTCCAACAGCTTCTCTGAGTTTTTGGGGCGTTCCATAACCCCCACCGATCCAGAAAGGGCGATCAAGTTCAGCTATCTTTGCAATATTGGGGATATCCTTTTCGGTAAATTGCGGCGTAGCCTGAGAATGCAGGCGGTCAGTTTTACGGGGGGGTGCATTATGTCCCCCTGCGATGTGATTTTCAACAACAAATCCTTCTACACTCCCTGATGCCTTTTTAATTAAAGTTTTTGCCACGATATCAGAAGATACGATAGCGAGAAATTTAGGCCTTTTCAACTCCGGCAGTTTGCCCACGGCAAACTCTTTGGGATCAAAACGCTGAAAGTAGCTTTGAAATGTTGTATTATTCTCAACATTTAGTTTAAGTTCCACCGATTTCCAAACTGAAAGGGAATCCAAAATACCAGGAATGGATAGTGGAATCCCAGCTCCCATCAATATGCAATCAACACCACCCAGCATAGCACCAAATAAAGAAGGAAGGGTAGGAAGCTGAATTTTCTCAAGATAGTTGATTCCTATAATGCCGTCATGTCCTTCTTTAGATAAAAAAACCTCAACAAAATTAGCCATAATTATTAGCTCTGTAGAAGACTTAGACATATTTAAAGACGGCATAGGGATTAACTTAAAGGGGTCTTTATCTGCCTTACCACCCTCTATGAAATATGCCTCCAATGCACGATTAACCATATCCTGCCAGGGAAAATGGAGCAAAGCCCGCCTAATATAACCTCCTGGATCGCCCAACTGAAGCCGCCTTACAAAAACTGAGTCAATTGCAGTACCTGAAACAACACCCATCTGCCCCTGCATGGAGACTGCTCTGGCAAGGCGCCAGTTAGATACCCCGATGCCCATGCCACCCTGTATTATTTTAGGAAGTTTAGTCACTGTTTATAACAACTTATTCTTAGTTAAAAGAAACATCAATAGTTTATAATTTACACTGATCTAACAAATCATCAAGATATTTTGAGATCGCCATTAATGTCCCAAAACAATTTTCAAAATTAAGGTAGAAAGTATTATACATGATTTAAACAATTATTTATCGCAAATGTTGAAAGAATCTAAAAAAGCTTTAAAAATATTAACAGACATACCCATCCAAAATAAATTCTTATATACTTTACGGATCCAAGGGATATGATGCGATTTCTGGAGCCAAAGCCACGGGTAACCCCAATGAGGCGGAAGACGAAGCGGAAGCCTCAACTGCCAAATATGAACTCTCACAAAGGCTTACATAGGCACGAAGGTAGTTCTTTGGCAAAGAAATCGCGTTATATCCATGCTTGAATATTCTTTTGGACATCTGAGATTAACCGATTTAATTTAAACTGTATACTTTGATAGTGTAAACTTTTTTGTGTGAAATTGAAATAGGGCAAAAAAGGGCGCACCTC
>DAIQAO010000013.1:0-36408 GCA_036781645.1 Dissulfurispiraceae bacterium | reverse complement strand
CGGAGTGATCATCTCTGATTATAAGAAAGGTGTTGTCTCTTCAGCTTTAATGAGTAAATGGGGTCAGACTTGACTATTGACTTTCTTCGGCTAAAGCCAATAATACAAAGCCACAGCCAGCCTCGAGCTTCAATTAGAAAGTCAATAGTCAGTCAAGTCTGCCACTGTCTCTTTTACCGATGATTTAAATCAATTGTTTACTCCGCCCCCTCCGGATGCTCGCAATGACTGATAAATCAATGGGTTTATGACTCTATTGCTATTTTTAGGTTTTGACCAATAGATGGTTTTTATGGTAAATTTCAATAAAACTATTTAGCAAAAAGGAGACGATAAGCATGAAACAAACAGTTCTAAAAGGCACTGTGGACATGCTCCATAAAATTGAGACCATTGAAAAAGAGGTTATGAATTTAAAATTATCTGTTCTCAAGAAACTCACCCCTACAGGGAAAAAAGTAATTAAACTTAAAGGCATACTTAAAGGCGTAGATATTACCACTGAGGATATTGAATCTATGAAAAAGTCTCTCTACAGTAAAAAAGTAATATAGCGCTTCCATGAACTTTGTAACAGACACCCATGCCATTGTCTGGTGGTTTACGGACAGTCCCAAAATAAGTCCGAAGGCAGCAGAGATCCTTAAAAAATGCGAAGACGGAGAAAATATCATTTTCATTCCTTCAATCGTAATAGCAGAAGCCTTAAGCATATTCGACAAAAAACGCATCGTATTTGATTTCAAAAGTTTATTCAGAAAAATAAATGACAGCGAAAATTTTGTGATCATCGCCCTTGATTACCCCATTCTCCAGAAAATGGTTGACTTGAAAGATGTCCCAGAGATTCACGACAAAATAATTGTTTCAACAGCAAAATATCTCAACCTCCCGATAATCACAAAAGATGAATTCATTCAAAATCTTCAGTATATTAAAACCATATGGTAATCCCTGCCAATAAAAAATAAAGGGGCAGGTCTTTACTTTTCACTTTCTTCGGCTAAAGCCAATAATATAAACCCATAGCCAGCCACGAGCTTTCATTAGAAAGTCAATAGTCAAGTCTGCCCCCGTCTCTTTTACCGCCTTTTCCTGTATCTAATTGAGTTTATATGGTTACACCGTCCAGCATCGTTAACCCGGCATCCAGAGCTGCTTGAATTGCCTCTGTATATTCTTTGTTAGTTATCCTTCTATTCAACTCAGGATAATCATGAGCTTTGTAGCAGGGGCGGTATTGATTCATAATATTTACATAGGTGTCCTTGGATATCTCGTCAGCAATGAATTTAACAAATTCTTTCGTGCCAGCGATATTGTTGGGTAGGACGAGGTGCCTTATAAGAAGCCCCCTGGAGGCAAGAAGCCCTTTTCTTATTATCCCCCATTCATCAACTTTCAGGACGCCCACCTGTCTGTGCATCTCTTTAATTGCTGCCCGCGCTACCTGAGGGTAGTCCTTTGCTTTGGAATACTTTAATCCCATCTCAGGATCTGAATATTTGAAATCAGGCATGTAAATATCAATTATCCCATCCAGCGTTTTAAGCAACTCCAGAGATTCATATCCCCCGCAGTTGTAAACTATAGGTAGGTTCAAACCGAGGTTTTTTGCTAAAAATATTGAATGCAGTATCATCGGCATCTGGTGCGTAGGGGTTACGAGGTTGATATTGTGGCAGCCGCTCCTTTGAAGGTTCAACATTATGTTCGCCAGCTCTTCGTAAGACATCTCCTGTCCTTCCCCAAGGTGGCTTATAGTCCAGTTCTGGCAATATATGCAGCCGAGATTACAGTATCCGAAAAAGATAGTTCCCGAACCGTAATAGCCAACGAGCGGTCTTTCCTCCCCAAAATGAGGACCCCAGCTCGATATAAATGGTTTATTACCGGTGCTGCAAAAACCAACCTCACCTGAGGTTCTGTCAACCCTACATTGGCGTGGGCAAAGCGTGCATTCTTTTAGGGTTTCATCCAATTTTCTAATCCGTGACGCAAAGTCCGCTGGGTTGAGCTTTAAATAAGATGCAATAAAAGACATATATCTATCCACCCTTGCTTATACACTGTGTAAATTAAATCCTTATCTGGAGGAATTTGCCAAGCTGCTTGTCAATCTTAACTATATGATCAAGGATCCAGTCAACTACAACCTGATTGGTTATCACTGAAAGTTCATAGGAACCGAGTTTTGCTCTGCCTTCAATTTTTATAAGTTCCGATTTCAGCGCAGAAAGCTCCTTCTTGAAATGAAATGCTCGTGCTGTGCCTTGTGAAACTGATATTCGGGATATCCATATTTGAGCATGTATCTTTCTTCTTCATCAAAATGACTATGCACATAGTCATCTAAAAATTGAATTATCCTGCTAATTTGATCTTTGCAAATATGCTGTTTAATAGCTTCTACGAGGCTGTTTATCCTATTGAAAAGCTCCTTGTGTTGATTATCTATTATATCTATACCTACAGAAAGATCTTCCGTCCACTTCATTGCTTTTCTCCTCTTAATCTTTAAATTTAACTTAATTGTAATCCTTCCTTAATAACTCTGTAAACAGGATTAACTTATTATACTTTGTGACTGGTATTTGATTTGAACCGAGTCATTTATTTTAAAAGTTTTTTGTAGAAAGTTTATTGAAAAAATTAAGAAGCCTATGGTGTCAATTAGAAAAAAAGTTTTTAAAGATAGTTTGTATTTAATAAATATCTATTACAAAAGGGCTTTTTTGAAAATCTTGACAGCTTTACTTCTGTTAGTTGTTGTTTTTAGTCTTGACTCCTGCAGTGATGAAAATAAAACTCGAGCTAAGCACATCATTCTTTTTGTTGGGGACTGCATGCACGAAGCCAGCAAGGGGGCAGCAAGCAGGAATATTTTTGATTCTGAGCATGGCTCATTTTTCCATGCAAGTGATAAAAGCTTCTCCTCTCCCCGTGCCCACCTTTGGGGACTCCGCTGAAGCGAGTCCCCCCCTTCTTCTTTGCTTAGTTAATCTCTTTAGAAAACTGATGGAGCTCCTTGCCTTAAGTCATATATTCTGGAAGCGAGATTAAACAACTCACTCAAAATATCTTTGCAGTACCATGGTTTGCTCTGTAGCAAAGATAAATCAGGGACATAAATGGTTCATGATAATAGCGCAATAAATTAATAACTATTTGATAACATCCTCTATCTTAATCCCAACTTTACTTTTTTTAGAAATAATTTCCAGACAATTTACATTTGCAGATGTCGTAGTTTTTAATTTCTTTCGCCGAATTTAGGCGATTAGGGGTTAAAGGCATTTTTAATGGCAAAAATACTATAATATGAAATTTGTAGATAAAAGCAAAGAAGGAAAGAGCCTTTTAATTATAGACAATCTATGTTTAAAAAATTGTATTTTATTTTTCATATAGTTATCTTTTGTCTTTTGAGCATCGTATTATACTCCAACCCGAGTCTTGCTACCGACATCATAGTCGGAGACAGACTTGTCTATATCGTTAAGAAGGGGGACAACCTCTCCCTTGTGAGCGCAAAACTTGGAACCAGCCTTGAAAAAATCATAAAAGATAACAATATCGATCCTAAAAAGAATTTGCAAATAGGGCAGAAAATATTAGTTGATACGAGGAAAATAGTTCCTTTAATGATCCATGATGGAATAATCGTGAATATCCCCGACAGAACCCTTTATTATATTGAAAAAGGGACTATAAAGGTGTCATTTCCTGTTGGACTTGGCATGCCCTCATGGAGAGGCAAGATTACATGGAGGACACCCCTCGGCAAGTTTAAGATTGTCGGCAAAAGGCAAGACCCTTTCTGGCGTGTGCCTCCATCCATTGCCAAAAAAATGGCTTTAGAGGGCAAACATGTTGAAGAGGTCGTTCCACCAGGTCCTGACAATCCACTGGGGAAATATGCTTTAGATACTAATATACCCTCAATAGTGATTCACGAGACTATTTGGCCCACCAGTATTTATCAATTTAGAAGTCATGGTTGTATAAGGGTGCATCCTGATAATATGGAGGGGTTCTTTAAAATGATAAAGGTTAATACATCTGGTGAATTAATATACGAACCAGTTAAAATCGCTGTAGTGGGAAACAAGAGGGTATTGCTCGAGGTTCATAAGGATATATACGGTTTATCTAAAGACCTTTTTGAAAAGGCAAGACAGCTCATCGAGGCAAGAGGATTGGCGGGGGCGGTAAACTGGGAGAAGGTTGAAATGGTGGTTCGTGAAAGGCTTGGTGTCCCAGAGGATGTAACGCTGTAATTATATATAGGAGATCATACCCATCCAAAATAAATTCTTAATATCCCCACTCGAATATTATTATTTCGGACACCTGTGACAGGGGATATGTTTTAAAAGCCTTGATAAATTAAAGTATAACTCTGCGTTTCATCAATCTAAAGGGAAATGGTGCAAGAATGGCAACTGCAAAGAGCATCCATATGATATCCCCCGTGACAGAAAAGTTCCCAAGCGCAAATGCCCTGCATATATTAACAAGGTGATATAAAGGTGTAAAGTATGCTATGTCTGACACTAAAGGCGGAAGGGCGTCGAGGGGGAAAAAGATACCTGAGAAAAGAAACATGGGGGTGATAAAGAGGGTGTAAAAATAGTTAAAGGAATCTATCCCCGGCACGATAGCAGCTGAGGTTACAGCAATCTGAGCAAATATTAATCCGCACAGAAAAAGCACAGGTAGGAGAAAAATTATAATATACGAATCCACAAGCCCGAAAAGAGAAATGACTATTATAATAGTAGCTCCATAAATCATACTTTTAGTAGCCCCCCATAGGAGTTCTCCTGCCACAAGCTCGTAAATATTGACAGGTGTAGCGAGTATCGCCTCAAATGTTTTCTGAAAATGCATCCTGACATATGTTCCATAAGTGCACTCGTAAAAAGCTGCAAACATTGCAGAAGATGCAATAATTCCAGGGGCAATGAATTTAATATAAGGGACTCCGTTTATTTCTTTTATAAAAGCACCCAAACCAAGTCCAAGAGCACCCAGATACAAGATGGGGTCAATAAAATTCAACACCAGACTGGATTTGTAAAGTTTAGTATAAACGGTGAAGTTTCTCCGCCATACACTTAAAGCCCTTTTAATTCGCAAGTCGCCTCCCTGTAAGGCTTAGATAAACATGTTCAAGGTTGCCCCCATACGTTTTACTTAGATTTGAAGGGGTATCAATTGTTACAATATTGCCAGAATCCATAATAGCCACTCTGTCGCAGACCTTTTCTGCCTCTTCCATATAGTGGGTAGTCAGAATAAGGGTTTTGCCGTTAGACTTTAACTCACTAAGGCTGTGCCATACAGAAAGCCTGCTATGCGGATCGAGTCCTACAGTAGGCTCATCAAGTATGAGCAATTCAGGATCGTTGATTAATGCCCTTGCAAGAAGGAGTCTTCGTTTCATGCCTCCCGAGAGGTTTTTTATATTTACTCCTGACTTGTCTTTTAGTTCAACAAATTCGAGCAATTGGAGAGCTCTTGGGTATGAAGTCTTTCGAGGTATATCGAAATATCTTGCATATACTATGAGATTTTCTAAAACGGAGAGGTCTATGTCAAGATTATCTTCCTGAGGCATGACACCAATTTTGGATTTTATAAGGCTTGAATCCTTGTAAACATCTAGACCGAATATATTTATAATGCCCGAAGTGGGTGGCATGAAGCAGTGAATAATCCGCATAATAGTGGTCTTTCCTGCTCCATTAGGACCTAGGAAGCCGAAACATTCGCCTTTATGTATCTCAAAGTCAACACTATTTACAGCCCTGAAAGAGTTGTAGTCTTTTATAACACCTTTTGCGGATAAAATTACCATAGGTTTTAATTATAACATTAGCCATTACAAGGGTTTTTAAAAAAGGCTTAAAATACAGATAGAAAGAACTGCTTTAATGTAATGCAGGGCTTTTGTGAAAATTCCACCAATCTTATTTCATAAGGTGTAGCATAAAAAATCCCACACCAGCCCTTCCTGTTTACCTTGTCGATTTTAAAGCACTTTTTAGTTCTATGCTGATTTTGGGGTAATTTCTAAACTTGCATTAAGATTGGTTTATAGACTAACATAAAAACGGTTTGCCTTCCGCTAACCTTATCAATCTATTACTCAGTTTTTGGTTGTTACTGCTAAAGCAAGGCACTTATTGCTTTTAGTGCAATTTATTGCCTTTAGCCTGCTTTTAATTTTCAGGAAAGCAAGGGCGTAATGATCGAATTTACTGAAAACTTAAATTATGAGCAAAGATAAAAAAACTGATAAAGTTTCACTTATAGATCAAATATGGAATTTCTTCTCATCTGTTAAGCTCGCCGTCATAGTTTTTGCGCTGATATCAGTTACCTCAATAATCGGCACTATCATAGAGCAGCAGGCTGACCCTCAGAAAAACATCATGATTTTGAAAAAATTCTTCGGTGAATCAGCCGCCCCATATATATACAATATTCTTGATTCCCTTGGCTTTACTGATATGTATCATTCCTGGTGGTTTGTGGCACTTTTGTTTATTTTTGCGGCTAATTTGGTTATATGTTCCGTCGAGAGATTGCCCAGGATATTGAAAACAGTAAAAGAACCGCCATCTGCTCTTGCTTCTGAGCTTTTCAATTCTATGCCCATCAGGGAAGAAGCAGTTTTCGATGATAATGTTGTCAAGGTTAAAGAGCAAACCCTTTCAGCCCTTAAAAAGAACGGCTTTAAAACCACTGTCTTTGAAGGCGAGGGGAATACACAAATATTTGCCGAAAAAGGCAGATATAGCAGGCTGGGTGTTTACATTACCCATTTGAGTTTATTAGCTATTCTTGTTGGCGCAGTGGTGGGCATATATTTCGGCTTCAACGGCTACCTTAATCTCCTTGAGGGAGAACAGTCATCAGTCGCTTATAGCAGGAATGAGAATGAAATCCCACTTGGGTTTGAGATCAGATGTGATGACTTTGATGTATCCTTTTACGAAAAATCCGATACCCCTAAATCCTTCCTGAGCATACTTACTATAATCGAAAACGGCAAGGAGGTGCTTACAAAGACTATAGGTGTTAACGAACCTCTCAGATATAAAGGCATCACCTTCTATCAGTCGAGCTATGGATTTTCACCTTCCATGAGTTCTTTATTCAAGTTCAAGATAACCTTAAAGAATGGCAAAACTGAGGATGTAGCGATAAGGTTTGGCGAGGCGTTTATCATTCCTGATACCTCTATTAAAGGGACAGTCTCTGACTTCAGCCCCGCCCTCGCAATAGATAAAAGAGGCAGGCTCTTTACTTATACAGATTCTATGAATAATCCAGCGGTGTTCGTAGAATTTACAGAGCACGGAAAGGCTGTTTATAATCAGTGGATATTAAAAAGATATCCTGAGACATGGTCGATACCAGCTGGCACAGTCGAATTCAAGGATTTATGGGGGGCGCAATACACTGGACTTCAGGTGAGGAAAGATCCCGGGGTATGGCTCGTATATCTCGGCTGTCTCTTAATGAGCATAGGTCTTTACATAGCCTTCTTTATGAGTCATTCAAGGATATGGATAAACCTAACCCATAATAAAGGCAAGACCACCCTGTCTTTAGCCGCCACAACCAATAAATACAAAACGGCGTTACAACGCAAGATAGACAAAATCATCAGGAGAAATTAAATGGATAGTTCTCTTTTTTACGGCATATCCACCATAGCTTATATAATCGCCATGGTTGCTTATATAGCCTATCTGGCATTCAAAAAAACCTCGATAGGAACTGCTGCCACCGCCCTCACCACCTCTGGCTTTGTATGCCACACAGTAGCCTTTCTACTTAGGTGGAAGGAGTTTGACGATATTATGCAGATGGGGCTTTTGCGCGCAATTCCCCTCACTAATCTTTACGAGTCTTTAGTCTTCTTTGTATGGTGCATAATTCTGGTTTACCTTATAATTGAATTCAAATACAAAAACAAGTCATTCGGGGCATTCGTAACACCAATAGCCGGCATGGCGCTCGCCTTCATTGACATATCAGGTGTATCAAAGGATATCCATCCACTTATACCTGCTTTGCAGAGCAACTGGCTGTTAGCGCATGTGACATTAAGCTTTATTGCTTATGCGACCTTTGCTATATCCTTTGCAACTGCCTTGATGTATCTAATTTTGACAACCGACAACAAAAAAAGTGGCTCATATATATTCTGGACTATTACAGCGGGCTTATTTGGAGTAATCCTTATTGCAATGGCGCTTGACTTTCTTGTCTTAAAAATTATATTAGGAGGCAAAGAGTCTTTAATCAAAAATTACCTCTTTAAAACGACTTTCAGAAACCCTTCGGGCTTGGTTGCAGCGTTGAGTTATGTTATATCCATGATTTTAATATTCGGGGTGTGGAGATACGGGCATCTGCTGAAAAGACTGATAGAGTCATTTTCTATATCCGAAAATATTCTTGATGAACTCACATATAAAAACATAGCCATTGGATTCCCTGTTTTTACCCTTGGCGGTTTGATATTCGGGGCGATCTGGGCGGATCAGGCTTGGGGTAGATACTGGAGTTGGGATCCCAAAGAAACGTGGTCGCTTATAACATGGTTTGTGTATGCCTTTTATATCCATGCGAGGTTTTTGAGGGGATGGAGGGGCAAAAAAATCGCCATTGTTGCCGTCATCGGCTTTTTCAGCACTATTTTTACATATCTTGGGGTCAACCTGTTGTTGAGCGGACTTCATGCTTACGGCGGAATGTAAACAGAGATTATGCTGACCCTTGGAATAGATACATCCTGTGACGACACATCTGCGGCTGTAGTGCTCGATGGCAGGAAAATACTCTCAAATATCGTCTCATCCCAATCATATATTCACGAAAAATATGGAGGAATAGTCCCTGAGCTTGCTTCAAGAAGACATATAGAGATGATAGTCCCTGTTGTGGATGAGGCTCTCATTGCAGCATCTGTAACCCTTAAGGATATTGATTTTATCTCTGTATGTTATGGCCCTGGTTTGATAGGTTCGCTTCTGGTGGGATGCAATTTTGCAAAGGCCGTTGGTTTAGCATCGGGAAAACCCGTTGTTCCAGTAAATCACCTTGAGGGGCATATATTTTCCATCTTTCTCGAATATGAAGATATTGATTTTCCATTTCTCGCCCTGTTGGTTTCGGGAGGGCATACCTGTCTATATATCATCAACGGCTTTGGACAATACACAGAACTTGGCAGAACGAGAGATGACGCTACTGGAGAGGCTTATGACAAGGTTGCAAAGATACTTGGATTAGGCTATCCTGGAGGGCCTATCATTGACAGACTCTCAAAAGAGGGTGATCCGAAGGCTTTCGATTTCCCAAGGGCTTATATCCCCGATTCTTTCGATTTCAGCTTCAGCGGGCTTAAAACCTCTATTAAACTAAAGACAATGGAGCTTTTGACTAAGGAGTTTGATAACTTAGACCCTGAGACTGCCAAATTGTCTGAGATAGATTCACAATTAACCAGAGATATTTGCTCATCATTTCAGTCTTCAGTTGTGGCTGTTCTGGTCAGAAAGACTGAATGGGCTGTGGTTAAAAAAGGTATAAGAAAAATTGTTCTCTCCGGTGGAGTTGCAGCAAATAGCGAACTTAGGTCAGCGATGAAACATATGGCGGAAGAGAGGGGGCTTGAGCTATATCTTCCTTCAATCAGGCTCTGTACAGACAACGCAGCTATGATAGCAGCAGCAGGCTACCACCATTTCATTGCAGGCAACATTGCCTCATTAGACCTCAATCCAAGGGCTTATCTCCCCTTGTAGTCCGCCGACAAACAAATATGGGCGACCATTAAAAAAAGCACCTTGTCATGAATACGTGACGGTTCTATTTACTAACAAGGGCGACCAAAAAGGGAAGAAAATAAAGATTTAATAGAACAGTTTGTTATCCCTCTGTTTTCTTACCATTTTTTATTGCGGTTTTTATTTGTTCACCTTTGCAGGTAACGGCGGAGCTATGCGGTGCGGTGGCTACGCCAAATCCTTCTTGAGCGATTTGTTGGGCGTTTTCATTTTTTCATGCGGTCTATCTCTTGCTTTATTTCATCAATAACTTCTTTATTCTTGATCCCCTTCTTATCTCCGACTTTCGAGGAAAGGATGTAAAAAAAACTTTGCCTCCAAGTTTCTTTGTAAAGCGTTCATGAGATTTGAGCTGCGGCTCCTTTTCCTTGGATATCTGCGATAAAGGTATATCTTGATTAATGGGTTTTATTTGTATGCCAATAAACTTCTCGCCAACCGGAATAAAGAAGTCAAAGTTATAAAGCCTGTCCCATTCATCAGGAGCCGACTTTATCTTGCCGCCGAGTTCTTTTTCCAATTGTCCATAAACGGTTTTGATCTCCGTTATATAACCATTAAAGGTCCTGTCAATGCCAATCTGCCTGAAGTTTCCTGATTTTTGAAATGATTCCTGAGAATTTTGATAACTGTCCTTTTAGATTGGCTATGGTTGCTGATTCTATGATTATGATTACCTCCTTTTCTTTTATCTATAGGGATTTATAGTAGGTGCCGAATATGAAACTCAGGAATCTTTATACTTGTCAAAAGAAAAGGCAAGTTCAACTTCTTCATTTCATAGTTCTTCAATTATTTCAGAGGGTTAGTTGATGGAGATATAAAAATTCAGGAAACTCCAATTACCCTTCACATCTTGCCTCTGAGAAGTATTTCTGTGGTAACATAATAAACCGTATCAAAACAACTTATAAGGATCCGACCTTGCTTGAAATTATTAAAAAAAGGAGAAGCGTAAGAAACTTCTCTCATAAAAGTGTTGAAGAAGAAAAACTTACTGAAGTTCTTAAGGCTGCCTTGTTTGCACCTACTGCTAAAAATCTCAGACCATGGGAATTTATAGTCGTTGCTAACGATGATACTAAGAAGCAATTTTCTATGGCTACAAGATATTCATCCTTTGCCAAAAATGCTCCTTTTGTTATCGTAATCTGCTATGATATGACCAAAGGAAACAGGTTCAAAGAAGATTGCGCCATTTGCGCACAGAATATATATCTTGAGGCTGTAAATCAGGGACTTGGCACATGTTACATACAGATTGCGGAAGGCACAGAAGGAAGTGTTGGGGACCCTGAATCTTTTGTCAAAAAACTCCTCAATATACCTGAAACACACAGGGTTTTGTGTCTGATGCCGATAGGTTATCCAGCGGAATATCCTGAGCCTCACAGGGAAGATATATTATTTGACAGGACCAAGATTCACAAGGAGAGGTTCTAATTTTGAGCGTATCAGGCTTTCCATGCTCTCTAAATTAGCGATAGGAAGGACTGCCCTATCTAACTTAAAGCTTTTTTGTTCTGTCACTGAATTTTGCCCAAAAATAGCGATAGGATCATAAACCTGTTGATTTACGATCATTGCGAGAACCCGTATAGGGTTCTCGCAATGAGAGGGTGCCTATCGCTATTTTAAGGTTTTGGTGGACTATTTATGCATGTTGTTATAAATGATATAATATTAAGTAATGTTTGATTGGTATTCGTTATTTTACCGTAATAAAAAATTATTTTTTAAAAGAGAGAAATGAAAAAATTATTTGAAATCTTCTCAAAATCGGGCAAGTGCAGACCACTCAGTGTATTTCAGGAAGACCTTGCCCCAAGGTATAAATACTTCAGAAAATTCCTCGAGCACAACAAAGCAGCTCTGAATTCAATAGCCGATATGGAGCAAATATATTACAGCGGCAAACCCTTCAGCCTCATATCCATCATGAAGAAATATCAGGAATTGTCTGAAGCCGTGCTGGGCTTGATTTATAATCTCGACCAAATGACTGATAATCAATTCCCGACGCTGAAGGATAAATTTGCCGAATTAGATAAAATCATATCTCAGAAGCTTACGCCTTATGTGCCTCTCAAGCTCCAAAACAGGGAAATAATTTTGCCCCTTGAAAACATACTCCCTGAGATGAAATGTATTGTTGGCGGCAAGGCAGCAAATCTTGCTTCCATAAAAAATTCCCTTGGATTGCCCGTTCCTCACGGTTTTTCGATTACTGCTTATGCCTCTGAAGAATTTTTGAAACATTCAGGCCTCGTTAAACCAATAATGTCTGAGCTTTCCAGAATCAAATCCCTTGACTCTGTCTATGCCATGAGAAAAATGAGCGAGAACCTCAAGAACTTAATGATGCAGACGCCTGTGCCCCCTTCCATCGCCGAACAGATTATGGCGGCTTATGAGGAACTCGAGAAAAAGACCCACAAAGATGTCAGAATCGCTATGAGGAGCAGCGCTATCGGGGAGGACGCTGCCGATGCCAGCTTTGCAGGTCAGTATGTATCAATTCTGAATGTGACCAAAGACTCAATACTCGAGGCGTATAAGACTGTCCTGGCAAGCAAATACTCCACAAGGGCGATCAACTACAGGCTTCAGTATGGTTTGAGTGAACAGGAAACACCTATGTCGGTTCTCGCTATAGCAATGGTGAACTCCAAAGCAAGCGGTGTCGCCTATACCCTCAATCCATCAGGTATGAACAGGCACGCCATAAAGATAACCTCCATTTGGGGGATAGGCGAACATCTTGTAGGAGGCGGAGCTTCACCTGATATTTTCCTTGTTGACAGAACTGATGAAAAGATCATCGAAAAGAGCATAAGCATTAAAGACCATAAGATTGTCCTGCTTGAGTCTGGCGGTGTAAATCTGGTCAAGTCATCCGAAAATGAAAAGGAAATCCCATCAATTGATGATGAAACGGTATTCAAGCTCAGAAGATATTCCCTCCTCATGGAGGAATTTTTTCAATCTCCACAGGATATCGAATGGGCTGTTGACCATAACAATAATCTGTTTATACTGCAGTCGAGACCGCTCAAGATTCCAACTGCTGCCTTATCTGAAAAAGTTGAAAAACGGGAATTCCCAGATAATCCTATACTTCTTTCATCCGGCAGGACTGCATCTCCAGGCATATCTACCGGTAAAATATTTGTGGTTAATACCGACGATGACCTGGACAATATACCCGAAAATGCCATTCTGGTCGCAAAAACAGCTTCTCCTGATTATGTCAGGGTGCTCGGAAAAATAAAAGGGATAATTACTGATGTAGGAAGTATAACAAGCCATCTGTCGTCCGTAGCCCGGGAATTTGAAATCCCCTGTATAGTTGACACTAAAAAAGCCTCTGCAACGCTCAAAACTGGTGAGACTGTAACGGTATTTGCTGACCACGCTACCATATACAAGGGTGTAGTTCAGGAGTTGATAAAGAGTATAAGACCGACTAAAAAGATGATATATGAAAGTCCTGTGCATCAGAAGACACAGCAAATTCTCAATCTGATATCGCCCTTAAATCTGCTCGAACCAGCAAGCCCATCATTTACTCCTGAAGGTTGCAAGACTATCCACGATATTGTGAGATTTTCCCATGAAAACGCTATGAGGGCTATGTTCGGGATTGCGAAAACCGTTTCAACGGGAGAACACTCACTTAAACTGAATACCAATATACCTCTTGACCTTTATATCATGGATTTAGGAGGGGGGCTTAATGAAGGTTTAACGACATGCGATGTCATCACACCTGATAAGATTCAATCATTGCCGATGAAGGCAATATGGAAGGGATTTTCCCATCCAGGCATAAGATGGTCAGGTGGTATCACAGTGGAGATGAAAAAATTCATGTCGCTGCTTTTATCTTCCACAACCTCCGAGTTTCCCGAGTCCCTTGATATTACGAGCTACGCCATTGTCTCTAAGGACTATCTCAATCTCAGCGCCAGATTTGGGTATCACTTTGCGACCATCGACACATTATGCGGAGAAAACAGCGACCAAAATTACATCTCTCTCCAGTTCGCCGGCGGTGCAGGTTCATACTCAGGCCGTTCGATGAGGGTGCAGTTTTTGGGCAAAATACTTGAGTGGTTAGGCTTGCGGGTCAACGCTAAGGGAGACCTTCTTGAAGCCAATCTTGCGAGATATGACAAAGACTCTATTGTAGATAAACTTGAGCAAATAGGCAGGCTTCTTGCCGCGAGCCGTCTCCTTGACCTTGCCATATCAAATCAGGACGACATAGAAAGGCTGACACAAGCCTTCCAGAGCGGCGAATACGACTTTCTCTCTCAAAAGAAGACTGACCAGCCAGCAGATTTTTACATTCACAGCGGATATTGGTCAAAAATTGAGGAAAACGGCAATATCTATTGCCTCGAAGATGGTTCCAAAGTCGGCTTCAGTGTCCCAACAGAGGTTGTAGGGATGATAACCAAGCTTGTCGGTCATGCCTTTCAGGATTTTCTTGACAATATCGAGGCTTATTTCTATTTCCCCCTTGCCATCGCCAAAAGCAGCGAGATGTCTGACGGCAAAATAACATTGCGTGTAAAACCTCAGGCGGGAAACATTGACAGAGCGGGCGGGATAGCCTTCGGACTTAAGGATGTGGGCAATTATTTCGTTTTCAGAATTAATGCGCTTGAGGATAATGTAATGCTTTTTGAATACATAAACAACAAGAGAATCCCGAGAGCTAAAACTGCCAAAAAAATTGAATCCCACAAGTGGTATGAACTTGCAGTCGTTGTGAAAGGCAGCCATATGAAGGGGTTTGTAGATAATGAACTCGTGATTGAGTATGATTCAGACCACGATATGAGCGGCTATGCAGGTATCTGGACAAAAGCTGATTCTGTAACCATGTTTGACAGGCTTGTGTTAGAGACAAAGGGAAAAAAGACAATATTTAACTACTGACCCAAAATCAGCTATTATGAAGATCCTGAAACAGCCCTTCCTATAGCTATCTTAAAGAACTGAGAATAATTTCCCTTACTTTCTTGGCTATCGCTAAAGAAGCAGTTAGTCCCGGAGATTCTATCCCGATTAGATTAATAAATCCACCCAACCCTTTGTCTGATTCATTCCTGATCATAAAGTCTTTTATCCCCCCGCCCTTTAGCTGAGGGCGAATGCCGGCGGTATCCGGGGTAAAAGCTTCCCTGTCGAGATTTTTGATAATACGGTTCGCACTCTCAAAGAAAAAATCCCTTTTGCTGATATCCACGGTGTAATCTATCCTGTCAACGAGTTCAGCATCAGGACCGAAGCGGAGACGCCCTCCTAAATCCAATGTCGCATGGACTCCCAAACCCTTCAAATCCTGGTGTGGGACAGGATAAATAAGCACCTTCACAGGGGATTGTTTTGAATATGAAAAATAAGAGCCTTTGGAATATTGTAGTCTGTAATTGCATCTATCAATATTAATTCCAGCCATTTCAGCAATTTTATCTGCATATAGTCCTGCGGAATTGATAACAATAGGCGAGAAGAATCTGTAATCTTCATTTTTTAAGCCTATGATATAGCCGCTGTTTTTTTTCTCAACTAAATTAACATCACTGTTAAAAGAAAACAAAACTCCTGAGTCTTTAGCCGAGTAATACAATCTTTTCATAAAAGAGTGTGAATCGAAAATGCCTGTATTTGGGGAAAAGATTGCCGAGACTGCATTAACATTCGGCTCAATTTTGTTAATATCAGCTTTGTCAAGCAATCTTAAACCGCTGACACCGTTGTTCATACCCCTTATGTATAACTCTTTGAGATATTCAGTTTCCTTTTCGTCACTAGCGACTATAAGTTTTCCGAGTTTTGAGTAAGGAATAAAATTCTGCTCGCAGTATTCATATAAAAGAGAGGCTCCTTCAACACAAAGCCTTGCCTTAAGGGAATCCTTTGGATAGTAGATTCCTGAATGGACGACCTCGCTGCTACGGCTGCTTGTCTCCTGTCCGAATGTCTTATTTCTCTCAAGCACCAAGATATTATCGAAGACCTGAGATAATTCACGAGCAATTGCAAGCCCGATGACCCCTGCGCCTATAATAGTAATTTTGACTTCTTCCATTGGCTTGCCTTGTCAAGAAACTCAATTTTTAAGACTTAATCCCCCGTCATCGTTTATTTGCAATCTTGAATCGCCTATATCTTCCTGAATAAGCCCTTTTAAAAGACGTATAGCCTCTCTATCATTGTCTATTTCCGGGATGCCCCTGTTTAGGAGTTTTACCGGTATCAGCCTGCCCCTTACAAAATTTCCGCTGGCTGGCTCTATGTCGGCTCTGAGTATTACGCTGATACCATTTGGACCTTTAATATTGAAAACTCCATATGTTAGAAAGTTTCCGAGACTATATGCAATAAGCTTGTTTTTATAAACCTCCATAGCCCTCAATACATGTGGCCCATGCCCAATTACCATGTCGGCGCCAGCGTCAATAACCGCCCTTGAGAACTTCACGACATTTCCCCTGTTTTCGCCTAAAAAGATTTCTTCCTTATCGCTAATATTCAAAGCAGTTCTCCCTTCAGCGCCTCCATGAAATGACACGATTACAATGTCATTAGTTTTTCTTAAGTCTGATACAATATTTTTTGCGCCTTCTATATCTTTTATTGAATGTGAGATAAATGACTTGTAATAAGAGAACCCTATAATCGCAACCTTTCTGCCTTTTATGTTGAAGAATGCAACCATCTCGCCCCCCGCTGGTTTTATGCCGAAGGAGTTTAGGGCATCGAGGGTGCTTTTGAGACCTTCAGTGCCGAAATCGAAGGCGTGATTATTGGCTATACTCATCACATTAAACCCCGCTTCTTTGAGATATTTTGTATATCTGACAGGTGTTTTAAAATCAAAGCACTGACTGCCCGGTCTCCGCTTTTCTCCACACTTGCCCCATTTGCCCCCATCAAAAAGCGGTCCTTCGAGATTCCCAAATACAATATCTGCATCCTTAAAGTAAGTCTTTGTATTGCCGAATATTCCTTCTCCGTCTTCAGGAGGCAGTATATCAATAGGGTGTGTAGTGCCCATCATAATATCTCCAACGGCAGCTATAGTTATATAGTCGCCTGCGTGGGCATTAATAGCGATAAAGGTCAGAAGGACTGCAGCCAAAAAAATTTTTTTAATATTTATCTCCACTTTATAGACTTTCTACTTTCCAGAATTTACTCTCCCGCAGCTTTTCTGGGATAATGTAATTATAACCCATTGGCTGGCAGATTTTAGCGTTACCTTAAAAAATACTCATCAGCACTGGAATGTTTTTTTGAAACCTTAAACTTTGAAATTTAATAATTTTAATCCGTGACAAACTATCTTTACATACATGTCCCTTTTTGCAAAAAGAAATGCCTCTATTGCGATTTTTATTCAATACCATTTGATGCAGAGCTTGCAGCAAGATATGTTTCTGCCCTTTGCATGGAGATAGCTTCTAATTCAAATATCATTAACAGCCTTAAGACAATCTATATCGGCGGCGGGACGCCAGCGATGCTCGGTGATGAAGATCTGCAAAGAATCATGCTGACTATCAAGAATAATTGCAGCATTAATAAAGACGCTGAGACAACAATCGAAGCTAACCCTCAAGGCATAAACGAAGAGAAGGCATATAAAATCCTTGCTGCGGGCATAAACAGAATAAGCATCGGTGTTCAATCTCTTATTGATGATGAATTGTCGATTCTTGGAAGAAGCCATACCGCATCTGAGGCATTGGATGCAATAGAAACAATTAAAAAGGCAGGATTTCAAAACATCTCAATTGATTTAATCTACGGCATCCCAGGGGAAATCGCTTCCAATGCCTCTTTTGAAAGGGATTTAAAATCATGGGAATATTCATTGATAAAGGCTGTTGAACTCAACCCGGAGCACATCTCAATATATGAATTAACACCAGAGGCTGACACCCCTATTTATAATGAACTGCTGTCAAAAAGAATTCTGATGCCCGATGAACAAGTTGTATCTGAAATGTATTACAGTGCAAAGGAGACGCTCGAATCATACGGATATGTTCATTATGAGATTTCTAATTTCGCAAAACCCGGTTATGAATGTATTCATAATCTTAATTACTGGAGCGGCGATGAATACCTTGGAATAGGTGCAGGGGCGCACTCTTTTATCAATGGGACAAGATATTCAAATGTCAGGGATGTGCATGGTTACATCATAGCTATCGAAGATGGCAGAAACCCTATAGCAGAGAGAAGTGAATTAAACCCTCAGGACAGGGTCAAAGAACTCGTATTTCTCGGGTTGAGAAAGATAAAGGGGATTGAATTGAAAACTATACCTGCTAAAAGTCTGGAGAAAATGCAGACTGTAATAAATGAATTGATTGATTATAATCTCCTTGAATTGAAGAATAACCATCTAAGGCTTTCAAATAAAGGACTGATGCTGAGCAGCGAGGTTATGACAAGACTCATGGACGCCCTCTAATCAAAACAGGTAGAGATGATTGAGAATCCCAAATTCAGCGATAGAACTAAAAAGCGCTTGAAAACGGGCAAAATGGATAGGAACGACTGGTAAAGGACTTTTATACGACACTTTATAAAAGAAAATTCATGGGGTTTTGACAAAAGACATTGCATTAAAATTAAAATTAAAATTAAACTTGTCGATTATAATAACACTGAAAAAACCCCTCCTATCGCTAATTTTCTTGTATTTGCGAGCCTTGACAAATTTAATAATCCTTAATTAAATTTACTCCTATAAATAATCATATAAATAATCACAGCTCGGATATAAGGAGATAATAGATGAGACCTGAAAACCTTAAGACAAAAATTTTTCTTGATGGAGGAGACCCGGAAGAAACAAAAGAGACTTTGAGGCTTCTTGGATTTCTTGACGGGCAGACTACGAATCCTACACTAATAGCGAAGAATCCAGAAGCGGCTGACAGAATAAAAAGAGGACTTAAGTTCAGCAAGGAGGAAGTAATTGATTTCTACCGCGATGTTGTAAAGCGGATTTCTAAAATCATCCCTGAAGGTTCTGTGTCTATTGAGGTGTATTCCGATTATTCAACCTCTGCTGATTCAATGATATCCGAGGCTGAAGAGATGTTTTATTGGATACCGAATGCCCACATTAAAATTCCTATCACAAAAGAAGGACTCAAGGCAGCAGAATGGGCTGTAAGAAAAGGTCTGCGTCTTAATATGACACTATGTTTTAATCAGGAGCAGGCAGCCGCAGTATATTCCGCTACTCGAGGAGCTAAAAAAGGGGATGTTTTCATCTCGCCTTTTGTCGGAAGGCTTGACGACAGGGGATTGAACGGCATGGATCTGATTTCTAATATAGTTAAAATGTATGGAAGCGGCGATGGGCATGTTCAAGTGCTTTCTGCCAGTATCAGAAATATCGAGCATTTTTTATGTTCTCTTTTTTTAGGAGCCGATATAGTTACTGTCCCATTTAAAATACTTAAAGAATGGGCTCTGATGGGACTTCCAGTGCCCGAACAGCCATATTCATACGACACAAATGGACTGGCAAAAATACAATATAGTGAGTTCGACCTTTTAATGGACTGGCAAAAATACAATATAACTCACGAGCTTACAGATAAAGGACTCGAGTCTTTTGCTCGGGACTGGAACTCTTTGATTAAATAATTTAAGGAATATGTAAAAAACGGCTGTTTATCCTAAACGTGCGAGTCGTTTTAATAAAGGGTCAGGAATTCCCGCATCCCTGAATCCTTTCGCCCTGAATAAGCAGCTTTCGCATCTGCCGCACGGGGCAAGTTCAATATCTTTTTCTGGTTTCTGGCTTTTTTGAGGGTCATAGCAGCTCCAGGTAATGGAGTAATCAATGCCGACTTCGATGCCCCTTTTTATTATCTCTGCCTTTGTCATGTAGAGGAGCGGGGCATTTATTCTAAACCGTATATTTCCTTGAGTGGACGCCTTTGTGGCAAGGTTAGCCATATCCTCAAAGGCTTTTAGGTATTGAGGACGGCAGTCAGGATAACCGCTGTAATCGATTGTATTTGCCCCTATGAAAATATCCTGAGCCTCAAGCGCCTCTGCCCATGCAAGGGCAAAGGACAGAAATATAGTATTTCTGGCAGGCACATAAGTTATGGGAATCAGTCCTGAGTTTAGAGTCTGGCTTTCAAACTTTTGTTGGGAAGTGGACTGACTAAGAGTTTCTTTATCGTTGGCGTCTCTTTTGGGCACTTCAATATCTGATGTCAGAGCAGACCCCCCAATCTCTCCCATGTCGAATTTTATTATCCAATGTTTTTTTGCGCCAAGGCTTTCTGATACCTTTTTTGCAGATTCAAGTTCAAGTTTATGCCTCTGTCCATAATCAAAGCTCAATGCGTAGATCTCGTATCCTTCAGCCTTGGCAATTGCTGCAGTTGTTGAAGAATCAATCCCTCCGCTTAGAAGAACGATTGCCTTTTTTGAAACGTGTTCAATCATTTTTTTTCTTTTTTGAATATCCTGTTTTCCGTTCCATTAATAAGACGTTTTATATTGGGTATGTGTCTGACGAATATCAAAACGGCAATAACCACCACGATTATTATTTTTTCAGTTGACCTATCGGCGATATAAATAGTCAAAGGGAGCACCCCAAAAGACACCAAAGCGCTAAGAGATGAATACCCGCTTCGGGCTAATGTAAACATCCATATTGTTACAGTAATTAAAGCTACATGAGGAGACAACGCTAATATAACTCCAAGGCTTGTCGCAACTCCTTTGCCGCCTTTGAATTTTAGAAATACCGAGAAATTATGTCCCAATATTGCAGACAACCCAACTATTCCTTCTATTAAAATAAGAGGTTTGGTTATGAGGTGGTCTAACCCTGCAAAACGGGTTAACAGAATATCAGCATCTGAAAACAAAAGCCTCGCAATTAAAACTGGAATAACACCCTTAGCAATATCTCCAAGAAGGGTTATTAAGGCAGCTTCTTTGCCTAAAGCCCTCAATACATTTGTTGCGCCTATGTTGCCGCTTCCGACCTTTCTTAAATCAACGCCTTTTGCCCGGGCAATTAATGCACCAGTTGGAACTGAACCAAGCAAAAAAGAAAAAAATATTAAAGTTATCAACGTTTCCATAAATTTAAAATTTAGGTTGTATCATTCTGGGTATGCCTTAAGAATAAGATTGTATATTGAAATCCGGATAGCAAGGTTAAAGCCACAGCAATATATATTAATACAAGCCCGATATCATAAAAATCAATAATTCCTATGCCGCCCGGCAGCAGAAGCAAAACTATTGAAATCATCTGAGTAACAGTCTTAACCTTCCCGCCTGCCTCAGCTGGCATGACAATTTTTTTGGAAAGGGCAAAACCCCTCAACCCCGTCACGAGAAATTCCCTTACTACTATTAAAATGGCTATCCATGCAGAAATTTTCACCATATCAACCAGCACTATCAGGGCGGATATAACGAGAAACTTGTCAGCAATGGGGTCTAAAATAATACCGAGTTTTGTTATCTGCCCAGACCTTCTTGCGAGGTATCCATCAAAGAAATCAGTAAAAGAGGCGAAAATGAAGATACCTGCACCCAACAAGGGATTTTGAGGAGTTATAATTACAAAAAAGGGAATAAGTATTATGCGTATTAAAGTGAGGGTTGTCGGTAAATTAAAATTTACTGTATTCATCCATCAAATCATCCCATTTGCCCTGTGCCATAATGATTAAATCGCAAATCTCTCTGACTGCGCCTCTGCCCCCGGGCTTGTTTGTTACTATCACAGCCTTAGCCTTGGTCTCTTCGGCAGCATCAGCAACTGCAACCGGGAGTCCTACTCTTTTCATGATCGAGATATCAACTATGTCATCGCCAATGTAAGCAATCTCGCTATCGGAGACGTTCAGCTTCTCTTTTAAATCTTCATAAGCTACAGATTTAATGTGGCATCTCTGATATATTTCAGTTATGCCGAGTTCATGAGCCCTTCTTTCAACCACTCTGGAATATCTGCCTGTAATAATGGCAACCTTAACTCCTATGCTGGAAAGCATCTTGATGCCGTGGCCGTCCCGAACATAAAAAGCCTTTAATTCATTGCCTCCGTCATCAAGGATTATGCTGCCATCCGTAAGAACCCCGTCAACATCAAGGATAAGCAGTTTTATTTTCTTTGCAATCTCGTTCAAGGGGATATTTTCATTATTACCCACAGAAATTCCACCAGTTTATAAGTTAGATTTAAATTGTAACCGTTTAAGTATAACAACCGTATTTGCCAAATTACAATTTCACCTTGAATGTTTATTCCCAAATCCAGCGATACCCGTCTATGTCTATTATCTACTATTTTTGTAGGCGAACCGTTCCCTTTAATTTTATTGGTGATTTAGATTAAAATAAAATTCTTCAGGGAATTGTGTGGGTATCCCTCTTCGTGAAGGAAGCACTTATAATTTCCGACTGAAGACTGAATATCTTACTATTTTTTATAAAGAGCGGTCTCCACCTAAAGGTCTCGAGAATCTTTAAGTTATAAAAATTCTGTTTGCATTAAAGGAGGTTCCGATGGGATATGTAAATGGTCTTAAGTGCAGGGAATGCGGAAGGGAATATCCTGTTGAGCCTGTATATGTTTGCGAATTTTGCTTCGGGCCTCTTGAGGTAGTCTATGATTACAAAGGCATAAAAAAAGCCTTAACCAAAAAAACTATTGAAAACAGAGGCAAGAATCTTTGGAGATATAGAGAGCTTCTTCCAATTGACGGAGAACCGCAGGTTGGTCTGACATCGGGTTTTACCCCTCTTGTCAGGGCTGACAATCTTGCGAGAGCATTAGGAGTGCGGGATTTATATGTAAAAGACGACACTGTCGTCCATCCGACTCTCTCATTCAAGGACAGAGTTGTTGCCGTCGCTTTGACAAAGGCAAGGGAATTTGGTTTTGATACAGTAGCCTGTGCTTCTACTGGAAATCTTGCCCATTCAGTCTCTGCACATGGCGCCAAAGCAGGTTTCAGGCGATTTGTTTTTATTCCGTCAACGTTGGAACCGAGCAAAATACTCGCTTCTTTGGTTTATGAGCCGAATCTCGTTGCTGTTGACGGCAACTATGACGATGTAAACAGGCTCTGCACTGAGATAGCCAATAAATACCGATGGGCGTTTGTGAATATCAATATACGTCCCTTTTATGCAGAGGGGTCAAAGACCTTGGGATTTGAGATTGCCGAACAACTTGGGTGGAAAACACCTGACAATGTTGTTGTTCCCAGCGCAAGCGGCTCGCTTCTGACAAAGATTTGGAAATCTTTTAAGGAATTGAAAGAACTCGGATTTATTGATAAACTCGAAACAAAAATGTTTACTGCTCAAGCCACAGGCTGCGGGCCTATTTCAACCGCCGTAAAAGCCGGCACTGATATTATTAAGCCTGTGAAACCTTATACGATTGCAAAATCTCTCGCTATCGGCAATCCTGCAGACGGCTATTACGCCGTCCAAGTTATCAATGAGAGCGGCGGCTTCGGAGAGGATGTTACAGACGGCGAAATTATTGAGGGCATGAAACTTCTTGCAAAAACAGAGGGAATCTTTGCGGAGACTGCGGGAGGTGTGACAGTCGCAGCGACGAGAAAACTCATCAATCATGGCAAGATCAGAAAAGACGACCTAACCGTTATATGCGTTACAGGAAATGGGCTAAAGACTCAGGAGGCTTTATCAGGATACACGAAAGAAGTGCACTATATTAAACCAACTCTTTCGTCTTTTGAAGAAGTCTTGAGCAAGGTTGTTGCAAGGTAATTTTTAAACCTAAATATTATGGAGGTTAATGAATGGGGGTAAAAGTTAGAATACCCACACCGCTTCAAGGGCTTACAAATGGGAAGGAAGAGGTTGAGGGAAGCGGAGGGACTGTTTTGGAACTTCTCAAAGATCTTGATATGCATTATCCCGGCATCCTCGAAAGGGTATCCGAAGGCGGGAAGGTAAGGAGATTTGTAAATATCTATGTCAACGAGGAAGATATAAGATTTCTCAGCGCAGAACAAACCCTGTTAAAAGATGGTGATGAGGTTTCAATTATTCCTGCTATTGCAGGGGGGAATATCTGAGGGATAATACACCTTCTGGTATTTTTTGATGAGCCTTAAATTAGGAGGAAATATGAAAAAGCGGGTAAAACTAACCTTTCCCCAACATTTGATCAAAGAGCCAGTTATATTCACTATGGCAAAAACCTGTGATGTCATGCCAAATATAAGAAGGGCGAGAGTCACGGAGTCAGTTGGGGAGATGGTATTGGAGCTTGAGGGAAATGACGAAAATCTCGAAAAAGGCATTCAATATCTAAAAAGCCGAGGAGTTGATGTTGAATTAATAGAAGGTGATATTGTTGAATAGGGAATTACTGATACAGTTCAATATTTTTTATCTCAGGAGAAGGCATGGACCCAGATAATAGTAATGAATCCAGAATGAATTGGAGAGGCATCATCAGTCAATACAAAAGATTTTTACCTGTTACTGAAAAGACCCCTATAATCACACTTCTGGAGGGTAATACTCCCCTTATTAAAGCAGTGAACCTTCAAAAAAAGCTTTCAATGGATTTGGAGATATACTTGAAGTTTGATGGCGCTAATCCTACAGGTTCTTTTAAAGACAGGGGCATGACCCTTGCAATCTCAAAGGCTGTGGAATCGAATGCCAAAGCAGTAATCTGCGCTTCAACAGGCAATACTTCCGCATCTGCAGCAGCCTTTGCAGCAAGGGCAGGGATTGAATGCATCGTTCTAATCCCGGAAGGCAAGATAGCCCTGGGAAAGCTTGCTCAGGCGCTCGTTCATGGCTCGCATGTGCTCCAGATAAGTGGAAACTTTGACGAAGCTCTTAATATAGTCAAAGAAATGGTTAAAATTTACCCTATAACTCTTGTGAATTCGATTAATCCATTCAGAATCGAAGGTCAGAAATCGGCAGCCTTTGAGGTTTGCGACCAACTCGGGCGTGCGCCCGAATATCACGCCCTTCCAGTAGGCAACGCCGGCAACATAACCGCATATTGGAAGGGGTATAAGGAATATTTTGCTGCGGGCATAACTGACACGCTTCCCTGCATGCTTGGTTTTCAGGCTTCAGAGGCAGCACCGATAGTGTTGGGGAGACCTGTTGAAAAGCCTGAGACCATAGCTACCGCTATAAGAATCGGAAATCCTGCAAGCTGGAAATCCGCTATAGATGCAAGGGATGAATCAGGGGGTATCATTGATGCGGTTACAGATGCGGAGATCCTGGATGCCTATAAATTGATAGCCTCTTCAGAGGGAATATTCTGCGAGCCAGCTTCAGCTGCGAGTATAGCTGGGGTGGTTAAATTATATAAGCGCGGGTTTTTTAAGAAGGGGAGGGTGATAGTTTGCACCCTTACAGGGCATGGCCTCAAAGACCCCGACACCGTTTTCAGTGTTATTGAAAAGGCGACAAGGGTCAAGAGCGACTTTGAAGAGGTAAAGAAAAAGATAGAGAGTATATTATGAAATATGTAATTCTAATTGGTGATGGGATGGCGGATAGGCCTGACGCTGAACTCGGAGGGCTTACACCACTTCAAAAGGCAAATACTCCGAATATGGACAAACTTGCTGCAAAAGGCATTATCGGCAGCGTAAGGACAATCCCCCGCGGCTTACATCCAGGTTCTGACGTTGCTAATCTCACCATTCTTGGTTATGACCCAAAGAAATACTATACTGGAAGGGCGCCTCTTGAAGCCGCCAGCATAGGGGTTAACCTTTCGGATAATGATATAGCTTACAGGTGTAACCTTGTTACACTTAAATTCAATGATACTATTATAATGGACGACTACAGCAGCGGACATATCTCAACAGAAGATGCAAGAGAGTTAATCGGAGCCGTGAAGGCAGAACTTCAAAATGATGAGATAAGTTTCTACCCCGGCGTCAGCTACAGACACCTTATGGTCTGGAGAAATGGCAAGGCTGATATTGAGTGCACACCCCCTCATGACATTCTTGGGAAAGAGATTTCAGCCTATTTACCCAGAGGAAATGGCTCGGAATTACTTAACGACCTTATGAAACGTTCCGTTAAGATATTGGAAGCACATCCCTTGAATAAAAGACGCATTGCCGAGGGCAAAAAAGCTGCTACGAGCGTCTGGTTCTGGGGGCAGGGCAGAAGACCCTCTGTCCCGACATTTAAAGAAAAATACGGTTTGACAGGTTCTCTTGTATCAGCCGTTGACCTCGCTAAAGGGCTTGGCATTTATGCAGGCTTCAGGATATTGGATGTTCCCGGTATTACAGGATGGCTCGACACCAATTATCTCGGCAAGGCTGAATATTCTCTGAAAGCCCTGCGGGAAGTTGATCTGGCATACATCCATGTAGAGGCGCCTGATGAGGCAGGGCATTCAGGGAGTTACAAAGATAAAATCAGGGCAATTGAAGACTTTGACTCATTGGTTGTGGGGACAATAATCAAAGGCATGGAAAGCGAGCATAAGGAATACCGCATACTCCTGATGCCCGACCATGCTACTCCATGCAGAGTGAGAACGCATACTGATGAACCTGTGCCTTTTGTCATATATGACAGCAGGATTAACAAAGAAAATAAAGGCTTATCATATGATGAAGGCATTACAAAGAAAGAAGATATTGTTGTGATAGAAGACGGCTTCAAGCTAATGGACTATTTTCTAAGGGATAGTTCCATTGATTGAGTTTCTTATAGATTTCATTCTCAACATTGACAAGCACCTCGATTTATTGATTAGACAGTATGGTTTCTGGATATATCTTATAGTCTTCATCATTATTTTTTGTGAGACAGGTCTTGTCGTCACCCCTTTTCTACCCGGCGATTCTCTTCTCTTTGCTCTCGGTGCTGTAACAGCGGCGGGATTATTAGATTTTGGTGTGACTTATGCAGTTATCAGTGTAGCCGCAATTTTAGGGAACATCGTCAATTATCAAATAGGTTACGCCGTAGGACCGAAGATTTTTTTTAAGGATAATGTCCGCTTTTTCAACAAAAAACATCTTATCCGCACGCGACTTTTTTATGAAAGACACGGTGGCAAGACGGTTGTCTTTGCAAGATTTCTGCCAATATTCCGCACTTTTGCACCTTTTGTGGCGGGGATCGGGCGGATGAACTATAAACGGTTTACATTTTTTAACCTTGCAGGGTGTATTGCCTGGGTTACTACCTTTCTGGCAGGCGGGTATTATTTTGGCAACATCCCCTTTGTAAAAGCCAATTTCACCCTTGTTATTATTGCAATTATAGTGATTTCTCTGATGCCTGCCATAATTGAATTCCTCCGCCACAAACTTAACCCTTCCAATTAAATTTTTTTAAGGCGAGTGTTTATTCCCGTCACAATAAGCATAACTCAATGAATGGCTAAACAGTAAGTAGAGATTCTCTCTGGACTAAGGTATGAGATGACTTAAAAATAAAAGCCTCTCCGTTTTTCTGGAGAGGCTTCAAGAAATGAAAATTATCCGAAAGTGAAAGTATAAACTGTTATTTTAATGCCTTTACAACCTGTTCTACCGGTATAGCAGGCAATGACAGCAAATGCAAAGAGCCTCTTGCGCCAAGTGCAACGGACATTTTCATGACCGTTTCGTTGTCTGGGGCTTCAATAATGTTTACAAAATCATAGGGTCCCAATACAGCAAATTGCTGTTTTACTTTGACGCCCATTGCTTCCAGTTCCTTGTTAACCTCAAACAATCTTTCAGGATTATCCTTGATTGTTTTTTTGCCTTCATCTGTTAAATTGGTTAAGATTACATAATACCCCATATGACCCTCCTTGCTAAGTTATTATTTTTATTTATACTATTAAAAATGATTCTTGTCAATAGCCTGCTAAAGCCCAAATTTAGACGGTAAAAATTTGGCATTGCAAGCGGAGCGAAGCAATCTCATCAATAAATAGTTTAAGGGTTAAAGTTTAGCAGTTTAAAGATGAAGAACTTGCAACCTTAAACTTGGAACTCCAAACTTTTGGTTCTCTCTCGCAATGAGAACCTTTTAATTTATTTTTTGGGCGACTCCTCAACCCAAAAATAGCGATAGAAAGGGCTCTTTCAGGATTTTTATGATCGACGAATTTTATTTAAATTTTGCTTTATTCGTTTGATGCAATGTCTTTTGCCAAAATTCCTTGAAATTTCTTTTATAAAGCGTCGTATAAAAATCTTATAACAGCCCTTCCTATCTAAAACTTGTTTGAGCTTGTAAAACTTTTTAGTTCTATCACTGATTTTAACGGACTATCCCCGAAATTGACTTTATTCCTGATAAAATCATATACTTTATATTCAATATTTAATTTCGGAGGCAATGGGAAGTGGGAACTTATACTACATATCGTCCACATAAAATAAAGCGGAAAAGAACACACGGCTTTCTTACCCGCAACAATTCAAGCGGTGGAAGAAAGGTTTTAAAAAACAGACGGGCTAAAGGAAGAAGGCGCCTCACTGTATAGAGGTTTTATCAACAATTGAAAGAATTATTTATTAGTTTGATCAAGCTTTACCGTTATTTTATATCGCCCTTTCTTTTGCCAAATTGTAGGTTTATACCTACTTGCTCGGAATATGCCATTGATGCTATAAGGGAGTTTGGTGTCGTCAAAGGCATTTTTTTATCGGCAAAGCGAATCCTGAAATGCCATCCATTCAATCCGGGAGGATATGACCCTGTCAAGAAATAACCGTAAAAAGGACATTTTAGTATGGATAGAAATGTAATAATTGCGATAGTCTTATCTATTTTGGTACTTATCGGTTACCAACAATTGTTTCCACCTTCTCAATCTCAGCAGCAAAAGGATACATCAACCCAAAAGGAAAAACCTCAAGATATTACGCAAACTACCCCTTCACAAAAAGAGAAACCTCAGGAGGCTCCAAAAACAACTTCTCTCCAAACAGTTAATATCCCTGCCTATCTTAAGGACAGCAAAGATACAAAAGACCTGGATAAGGAGATTGTAGTTGAGAATAATTTGTATCAGACAATTTTTTCTGCTAAAGGGGCTGTTATTAAAAATATAACTTTAAAGAAATATACAGATAAAGGCGGAAAGCAAATCAGTTTTAAAGGCGATAATATTATCCCCCCTCTTGGTCTCGGCATGGATGAGAGTTTTCAGCTATCCAATCTAATCTTCAAGACAAAAGGCTCCGACATAAAGCTTGACAACTCTTTACCAAGTGCTTCTCTGGTTTTTGAGTTTTCATCGCCCGAGCTAACAATAACAAGAACCTATACATTCACTCATGATGATTACAGCATTAACTTAAAGGATGAAGTAAAGGGTTTGAATTCTTACTGGATAACATTAGGCAGGGATTTCGGGATTTACGAAAGAAACGATTCTGCCCATTTTGGCCCTGTTATTCTTAAAGACACTGACAGACTCGAGTTTACCGCTGAGGGGCTAAATAAGGATGGCTCAAAAAACTATAAGCAAGGTTTAAAATGGATAGCCCAGGAAGACAAATATTTCTTCGCATCTATTGTGCCCAAAACGCCGATAGAGGACTCGAAGGTATGGAACAGCAATGGTTATGCCCTTGTAGCCCTTAAAATGCCGGCAGGCGCAAATAATTACCTGATTTATGCGGGTCCTAAGGAATATGAAACATTAAAAAAATATCAGGCAGGACTTGAGCATATAGTTGATTTTGGAATTTTCTCCATCCTTGCGATACCGCTTTTATGGGTTATGAATTTATTTTACGGAGTATTTCATAACTATGGAGTTGCCATCATATTGCTGACTATAATTACAAGAATACCCTTTATCCCCATTATAAGCAAGGGTATGTCATCCATGAAAAAGATTCAGGATATACAGCCCAAGATCAACGAAATAAGGGAAAAGTATAAAAAAGACCCAAAGAAAATGAACCAGGAACTTATGGCAATATACAAGAAGCATAAGGTCAATCCTTTTGGGGGATGCCTTCCCATATTGCTCCAGATTCCTGTTTTCTTTGCCCTGTACAAAATACTGTCCCTTTCGATTGAATTAAGGGGTGCACCTTTTATGTTATGGATAACTGATCTTTCTGAAAAAGACCCTTACTATATACTGCCAATTATTATGGGCGTCACGATGGTGATCCAGCAAAAAATGACCCCGTCAACAATGGACCCAAAGCAGCAGAAACTGATGATGCTTTTGCCCGTTGTCTTTACATTTCTGTTCTTGACTTTCCCTTCAGGATTGGTGCTTTATTGGTTGGTTAATTATATTCTCGGCATTGGCCAGCAGCTCTATATAAATAAAAAGGCAGATAAAAAAACCTCTTGATTAATATCCTAACAGTAAAGCATTGACTATCGAGTTTAGCTGCAACCGCTATGCAAAATACTCAGAATGAAATTTCTTCATCCCCTGTTGGCACAGTAATATTCGGAATGACTCACAGACCTGAATTAAAGGTTGATTTCCTTGTAAGAGAAGAATCTGAGTTCATAGAACAGATAACCACGGCTAAAATTTCCCTTCCCCTTAGGGCTCGGCTTTTCAAGAGAAACGATATAGCACTTTTACTAATTATGTTTCAATTAGGAAACATTCAGCCCCGCCTTTATGAAATTTTCTGCAACTACTATTTGGAAGGAGATTACGGAGAAAAGATATTTCGGTTAATCTCGGCTCAGGATGATATAGCCTTTCACCTCTACGGCGACTCAGGCGCCATCGAAAAGTCTATACTTATGCATAACAGCTTCAAAGGTTTTTTCAGGGCTGCCATAAGCAAGATTAAAGATATGCCCCCTTGGAGTCCTGAGCAATTTGAGCAGGCATTAGGGGAACTTCGGAAAATATACCCTTCAAAAGAAGCCTTCTGGGATGCCCTTAAATAAAACAACTTCTCATAAAAAGTTTTTTCATCTGGCACAAAACTTCTTCATAAAATATTTTTTTCAGACAGGGAACAACAACGAACAATCACCATCCTTGCCTGCTTTAAATTTTGCTTAATAATTAGAGAGCGAAGGTGAATGCTAAAAAGATTGCTTCTTATAAATCCTTGGATTTTTGATTTTGCTGCATACAACTTCTGGATAAGACCTCTGGGGTTGCTGAGGGTTGCAGAGTTTTTGAGCCGATTTGGCCTTGAATTACGAATGATTGATGCAACAGACTCCTTTAAGCTAAAGAGATGGGGAACGGGCAAGTTTACAACAGAAGTAGTTGAAAAACCTGATATACTTAAACAAATTCCCTTTAAATACAAAAAATACGGCATCAGTTACGACGATTTCAGGGCTAAATTAAAGGCTGTTCCGGCCCCAGATGCGGTTCTTGTAACCTCCATTATGAGCTACTGGTATCCCGGTGTTCAAAAGGTAATAGAATTAATCAGGGATGTTCTTGGTGGAATCCCTGTAATACTCGGAGGAATTTACTCAACTTTATATTATGAACACGCGGTTAAAAACTCTGGAGCTGACATCGTTTATCAGGGGTGTATTGATGAGCGAATACTCCGAGATCTCAACTTCTCCATCCATTATTTTCTGGCTTCAGAAAGTGCAAAGCCCTACTACAAGCTCAACTTTTATGCATCATATCCATATGCTCCACTTCTGACAGCATATGGATGCCCTTTCAATTGTTCATATTGCGCCTCTTCACTCCTCTCCCAAGGGTACAGAAGGTTCGAGATTGATGATATCTTAAGAGAGATTTTCGAATTAGCTCAAAGGGGCGTTAGAGACTTTGCGTTTTATGACGACGCCCTTCTATACGATTCGTCTTCACACATAAAACCACTGCTTAAGGAAATACTAAAAAGAAAATTAGGTGTGAGATTTCACACACCAAACGGGCTTCATGCAAGATTTGTTGATGCAGAGCTTGCTAGACTTATGAAAGAGACAAACTTTAAGACGATAAGATTGAGCCTTGAGACTATCGATGATGCAAGGCTCAAGGGCACTGGCGACAAAGTAAGCATTGAAGATATAAAAAGAGCGGTTTTGCTCCTTAAGAAACAGGGGTTTACCAAAAAAGAGTTAGGGGTATATCTCATGTATGGTTTGCCAGGACAAAGCCTTGAGGAGGTAATGAAAGGCATCGAGTTTCTTAAATCATTGAAAGTCAATATAAATCTAACTGAATATTCCCCCATAAAAGGCACCCGAAGTTGGGCTGATCTTGTCAGTAGAGGAGTAATTGATGAAGGCTTAGACCCTTTACTTACAAATAATACCGTATTTCCACTTTTATATTCGGGTTATAATAAATTTCAGCTTGATGATATGAAATTAGATATCAAAAAATATAACGCAAGGATTGAATAATAAAATGATTTCTCAAAACGATTTAGAGCTCCTTGAATTTAATAAACTATTAAGGATTATATCGGATATTGCTAAAAGCCCCGCCACCAAGAAAGAGATAGCTGACATAAGACCCTTTGAAAAGATCGAAGATATCATTCTAAGACAAAACCTCATTAAAGAAATATTGTTGATGCATCACGATGGCGCCCAGATAAATGTCTTTGATCTACACGATTTATCGGATTTGTTTGCGAAGGTTATGCCCGAAGGTTCTATTCTGGATGGCAAAGAACTGGTAGGCTTTATGAATCTTTTTGAGATAATCTCTGACCTCCGTAGGGAGATTAATAAAAGGGAAAACTCTCCCTTTTTAAAAGAATTAATTGCGCCTCTGACAGGCTTTCCATCTATCCTTAGAAGTCTCAAAAAATCTATAGACAGCGAAGGCAATATTCTCGATAACGCATCTGCACAGCTCTTTGAAATCAGGGCAAGAATGAGGAAAATCACAGGGAGGATAAGGAAAAAACTTGAGGAAATACTCAGGGACTCTGACACTTCAAAATTTCTTCAGGATGAATTCATAACTCAACGGTCGGGCAGGTGGGTCATACCCGTAAGGATGGACTCCAAAGGGCAAATAGCAGGCGTTGTGCATGATGTCTCCAATTCAGGGCAGACCGCCTTTGTTGAGCCTATAGCCATAATATCCCTCTCAAATGAACTCGAAAATGTTATTGCTGATGAGAAAGCAGAAGTGATAAGGATATTACGAAACATTACTTCTATGATAAGAGAGTTTGTTGACTTTATAAAAAATGAATTCAGAGTAACAGTCTATTTTGATGTTCTAAATTGCATATCCATAGCAGCTCAGAGGCTAAAAATGGAGATGCCCGGACTGAATTCATCCAAGTTTATCAATATAGTAAAGGCGAGGCATCCCCTTTTGGAGTTTAGTTTTTCGAGTTCCCCAGATGTGATGCAGGTTATTCCCCTTGATGTAAAGCTGGGAAATGAAAAATCCGTTATGGTAATTACGGGCGCTAATGCAGGAGGCAAGACAATAGCCATCAAGACCATCGGGCTTCTCCAGCTTATGGCATTATCGGGGATGCCTGTGCCTGCCGATTCATCATCGAGCTTCCCGGTTCTTAATAACATCCTTGTGGATATTGGCGATGAACAGTCTATCGAGAGCAATCTGTCAACATTTTCAGCGCATATCACTAAAATATCCGGAATAATCAGGGCTGCCAACCCCCAAACCCTTGTTCTGATTGACGAGATAGGCAAAGGCACCGACCCTGATGAGGGCGCTGCCCTTGCATGTTCAATCCTGAATGAATTGAAGTTAAAGGGTTCCCTCGTATTTGCCACTACACATCTTTCGGCTATAAAGGGATTTGTATATAAAAACGAAGGTATGATTAACGCCTCTATGGAATTTGACCAAAAGACTTTTACTCCCCTTTACAGACTCAGAATTGGTGAACCAGGGGTTTCTCATGCCTTCGAGACTGCACGAAAGTATGGACTCCCTGACAATATCATTGAAAATGCCAAAAGAATGCTTGGTAATCTGAAGTTAGAGATTGACAACTTAATAGCGGAGCTTAATGTAAAAAGGCAGCATTATGAATTCTCAATGATTGAAATTGGCAGACAGCAGGCGGAACTTGAAGAAAAAAACAGGCTTCTATCAAAAAGACTTTCTGACATCGAAGATACATCAAAGGAAATACTTTCTAATGCATATAGAGATGCATCCCTTATTATTTCTAAAACCCGGAGAGAAATACGGGACATTATAGAGCAGGAAAAGGAGCGTAAAAAAGAAGCCCTCAAACAGCTCGATATAAAACAGCAGGAACTCGCCCAAAAAATAAGCGAGATGGATAAAGATAAGCTGCCGTCACCTGACATTGATGAGATTAAAGTGGGCGATACCGTATTTGTCAGACCTCTTGGCGTTGATGCTAGAGTAATTGAAAAGAACGCAGCGCTCGGTCAGCTTATGATAAGTTTGGGAAACAGAAAAATCTTGCTTCCTATCTCTGATATCGGATACAGCAAGGGCAAGGTCGGTAGAAAAAGCCTCGAAATTATAACTCCATCACCTGACACAGATTTAAATACAACACTGAATATTGTGGGTATGAGGGTTGATGAGGCGCTCTCAACACTTGAACCCTTTTTGAATCAGGCATCTCTCTCTGGTTTGCAGGAGATAAAGGTAATACATGGAATCGGCAAAATGATACTCAAAAAAGCTGTCCATGAACACCTGAAAGGACACCCACTTATCAAAAGTTTTAGCAGCTCCCCGCATAAAGAAGGCGGCGAAGGGGTTACTATTATTAAGTTAATTTAATAGGACTTGAATTTTTTTAATAAGTGAATAAATAATATTGATGTTTGAAAAATTAAGCTTATGAAAGATGCTCTCACAAAACTTAAATATGATGATAAGGGGCTAATTCCCGCAATAATACAGGACATTCAAAACGGCGATGTTCTCATGATGGCTTATATGAATGAGGAATCGTTAAGGATGACGATAGAATCAGGATTCACGCACTTCTGGTCAAGATCGAGGCAGAAATTCTGGAAAAAAGGAGAAACTTCTGGAAATCTTCAAGAGGTAAAAGAGATATTTTATGACTGCGATGCTGATACGCTTCTCGTAAAGGTTATTCAACTCGGAAATGCAGCATGTCACACTGGAGAAAGGACATGTTTTCATAGAAGGTTTGAACTAAACAAAGTTACAAAAGGAGGCTTATGATGGCAGATTGTATTTTTTGCAAGATTATTGAAAAGAAAATACCTTCAAAGATTACTTATGAAGATGATGTAATAATTGCCTTTGAAGATATCAACCCGCAGGCTCCTGTTCATACACTTATAATCCCAAAAAAACACATTCCTACACTTCTTGAAATGACCGATGAAGACTATCAGATTATTGCCCATTTATTTAAGGTTGCCCAAAAGATAGCTCGCGAAAAAGGCATTGCTGACAGAGGGTTCAGATTATTGACCAATTGCAACCCCGAAGGCGGACAAATAGTTTATCATCTGCATTTTCACCTGATGGGCGGACGCCAGATGCGGTCGCCCTTTGGATAAATCATTATGTGGTAGCCTTATGCGAATTACAGAGAAAAAGATATGCTGGCAGGGCAGTTTTCTAAGGACAATAATTCTTAAGTATAAGGATCAATCAGGTAATTTAAGAGATTGGGAGGCAGTCGAGAGGGTTAATTGCAACGGTGTTGTTGCCATCATACCTGTTACGACAGAAGAGGAGATTTTGCTCGTCAGACAGTTCAGACCTGTAGTCAACAATTTTGTTATCGAAATACCCGCCGGACTTAATGACAAAGGCGAGATTTCCGTTGAAGCAGCAAGAAGGGAACTGCTTGAAGAGACTGGTTACAGTTCAAATGAATTCATCCTGATCGCAAGGGGACCTCTTTCTTCAGGGATGTCGGCAGAGATGATGGATGTGTTTATAGCAAAAAATGCCTTCCCAGCTCCTTCTCATGAGAAGGCTTTATTCAAGCTTGATGATTCCGAAGAAATTGAGCTAATAAAGACCCCTCTCAGAAGGGTTTACTATACTTTAGAAGATTGTAGAAAAGCCGGGGACTTAATAGATTTAAAGATATATGGCTTTATAGAATTAACAAAAACATTTTACAAGAGCTTTAATCAAGAAAGGCTAAAAACAAGAGAGCAAAATATCTACAGAGTCAAGCCTTCATGAAAGGTTACTCAAGAGTTATGGCTTCTGTGGGGCATAAATTAACAGCTTCTTGACAATTACAGGTGTTGCATTTGTCGTATCCTATGACCCACGCCTTGTCATCTCGCAACTCAAATACCTCTGGACACAATTCTACACACGAGCCACAACCAACACATTCTTGGTAATTAACTACAGGCACGCCCATTTTTACCCCCTGATTTTTATGTTTAATCCTCAAACACAAGTTTACAGAATTATAAATTATATAAGACAAGTATTATAGTCTATTTTACCATAAATAACTGTATTATTATTTTTAATCAGTAACAACCCCAAATTCCGCATCACAAAAGGCTGGTTCAAGATTTTTACAATTCACAAGTTTTATCTAAATTTTGT
>DAIQAO010000012.1:0-36530 GCA_036781645.1 Dissulfurispiraceae bacterium | reverse complement strand
GAAAGGTAAGGCCTAATTTGCCTTTTTATCAAATTTACACAAAATAGTTGACTGTAACGGAATATACTTGCAATAACAATAAGATATGAGATAGATGATATAGAGAGATTTCCGACAGCAGGCAAGCTATGTTCATATGCTTGGTTAGTGCCTTCTACATACTCAAGCGGAAACAAGAGATATCAGGGCAAGATAACAAAACAAGGCAACAAATGGCTGAGGTGGGCGATAGTAGAAGCAGCCCAGAGAGGATTTAGGGGGGATGAATATTTGAGAGATTTTTATGAGAAGATAAACAAAAAGAAAGGAAGTAAGATAGCCAGAGTAGCAGTAGCAAGGAGTCTTCTTGAGATAATATATTGGATATGGATAGAGAAGAGACCATATTACAAGAAGCCAATAACGGTCGCCCTGTAACACGTCTAGCCATAAAGGGCTCTTGCAATGATTAGGGGACCGTTACCGAATGATAAAGTGCGCATAGTGGCGCGGATAGATGAATGGTAAGAGAACCAAACAATTACTGCTAACTGTGGACTGAATATTTTAAGGGAGTTATTTTGCCTTGCAGAAGCTCCGAGAGAGAAGTAGGGTCTCACCGCTTCCACAAGGCAAAATTAGGGGAAAACAAAGGAGAGTGTATTTTTTACTTGTAATATCTTTTTCATAGATGTCGATTATAAAAATTCTGGAGCAGCTCTTTCTATCTCTTTTTTGATTCGTCCTGTATAAAGCTATGTAATTCTCGGAATCTACCTTTAGGATTTTTGTTAACACTTCGTAAACCCGCACGAATAGCACTTGGCACAGCCTTCCTCGTGCTGAATAGCGCTGCCGCACTCGGGGCATGCGCCTAAAAGCAGCATATCATTAAAATGGGGCACATTGTTGTGGTTATTGTTAATGCTTTTAGATGAGACTTGTTGATATCTAACAAGTGCCTTTGCTATGGCATCTGAGCAAGACAGTATTCTGCCGCCTTCGTCATGCCATGATGGCTGGTGGCAGGATATGCCCATAAGCTGTTTTACCACCTCTTCGGGTTCAACATTAGACCTCAGTGAGAGAGATATCAGTCTCCCAATTGCCTCTGCCTGAGAAGAGGCACAACCTCCTGCCTTTCCAATATTAGTAAAAACCTCAAAGGGCTTACCATCTCCGTCTTCGTTAATTGTCACATAAAGGTTTCCGCAACCTGTTTTCATGAGCCTTGTTGTTCCCTTCATAAGGGAAGGGCGTTTTTTGGGGATGACCTTCGGTGTGGAATCCTTTGGCACCAGCTGTTCTTCTTTTTTCACGCTCGAGAGCACCTGTTCTTCTCTGGAGCCGTCACGATAGACTGTAACCCCCTTGCAGTTTAACTTATATGCAAGCATATATACATCCTCCACGTCCTTGGGAGTAGCAGAGTTGGGTAAATTGACTGTTTTTGATACCGCATTGTCTGTATATTTCTGGAAAGCCGCCTGCATCTTGATATGATCAACAGGGGTTATATCATGGGCGGTTACAAAGATATCCTTCATTTGCTGCGGAAATTCTTTAAAGTGGCTTATAGATCCTTTTTCGGCTACCTTTTCCATTAGCTCTCTGCTCCATAGTCCCATATCCTTTATTTCCTTTTCAAAATATGGGTTGACCTCGAGTAATTTCGTGCCTTCCATCACATTCCTGACAAAAGAAAGGGCGAATAACGGCTCTATTCCAGAAGAGCATCCCGCAATTATTGATAGGGTTCCGGTAGGTGCAATGGTGGTTAGTGTGGCGTTTCTGAGAGGAATTGTACCGTTGTAAATGCTGTTTGGATAATTGGGGAAAACTCCCCGTGTTTCAGCAAGGGATTGAGAGCGGTTTCTTGCCTCCTGCTGAATGAATTTCATTACATCTTCTGCCAGATTCAAAGCCTTTTGAGAATTATATGGTATCCTCAACTGTATAAGCATATCTGCCCATCCCATAATCCCAAGCCCTATTTTCCTGTTTGCCTTTGTCATATCATCTATCATCTTTAATGGATATTTGTTTGCATCAATCACATTATCAAGAAAATGCACAGCTTTGTGGACGGTATCTTTAAGCATCTCCCAATCAACATCAGGAGTTTGTCCATCAATATATCTAATCATCTTTGCGAGGTTTATCGAACCGAGGTTGCAGGACTCAAAGGCTAACAGGGGCTGTTCACCGCAAGGATTGGTTGACTCTATGTCGCCGAGTGCAGGTGTAGGGTTTGAGGCATTAATCCTATCGAGAAAAACTATACCTGGTTCACCATTCTTCCATGCCTGGTTTATTATAAGATCAAAAACTTCCTTTGCCTTCAGAGAGCGACTTACATTTTTTGTTCTGGGGTTTATCAGGTCATACTCCCTGTCGTCTTCTACAGCCTTCATAAATTCTTCAGTAATTGCTACAGAGATATTGAAATTATTGAGTTTTGTGTTTTTTGTTTTGCAGGTTATAAATTCAAGGATGTCGGGGTGGTCAACCCTTAAAATCCCCATATTGGCCCCCCTTCTTGTGCCTCCCTGCTTTACCGCCTCGGTAGCTGCGTCGAAGACTGTCATGAATGAGACAGGTCCTGATGACACGCCTTTTGTAGAGCCTACCACATCACCCTTGGGTCTAAGCCTCGAGAAGCTGAAACCCGTTCCGCCTCCTGATTTATGTATAATGGCAGCGTATTTGACAGCGTCAAAGATGGACTCCATTGAATCCTCAACAGGAAGAACAAAACATGCAGAAAGCTGTCCTAACCTCCTGCCTGCATTCATCAATGTGGGGCTGTTTGGCAAGAATCTCAGAGAGGCGATTAATTCGTAAAAGTCTTTTTCTACCTGCATGACCTCAAGATTATCCTTGCCATAAAGCCTTTCTATGGCAGCTATGGAAACAGCAACCCTTCTGAAAAGGTCTTCAGGGGTTTCCATTATTCTGCCCTCTTCATTTTTCTTAAGATATCTTTTTTCTAAAACCTTAATGGCGTTTGTCGTTAAATTAAGCCCCGCAAATGATTTCATCGTTCCTCCTGCTTAAAATATAGATTATTCTGTGTCTGTTAGATTTGACTTTTCGCCGCCCTGAGCTTGTCGAAGGGCGGTTAAATAGAATGATTGTTTTTGTGTGATGATTACAACAGACTGTCTTCAGCAATTATGTTATCCTTACAACAAGCTCAAGATATCACGATATGCTGATGAACTCACCATGGCAATTAAGAGCTTTAAAATAAGCTTTATTTAGTATCATTAAAAATCTATACCACAATATATTGTATAGTCAAGTATTTTTTTGAGAATTGATTTTAAAGAGATTTTTTATCGTTCCTGTTTGCCAGCAGAACTGAGGTTCATAAAAAAGCTGCGCAAAACGGCTGTTGAAGCCATTTTAGAACTTTCTGCCCTAAAATAAAGATTTGGAAGGGCTGTTTCGGAATTTTTATAATCGACAAATTTTATCTTAGATTTTGCTTTATCTGTATTAATACAAAGACTTTTGCCTAAATTCCATAAAGCTTTCTTTATAAGGTGCCGTATAAAAATCCCTCTCCAACCCATCCAATCAATCTTGACGATTTTAAAACTTTTTTGATTTTATTGCCGAATTTAGATTTCAAACATACAAGTTAATTTTAGATTTACAAAGTTGCTATAATGTGTTAATACGATAAAATATGGAATTTATCATTAAAAATAACGACGGACAAGCTCGCAAAGGCTTGATAACTCTGAAACGAGGGCAGATTTATACGCCTGCGTTCATGCCAGTAGGCACTCTTGGGACGGTTAAGGCTTTATCATCTGATGAACTTTCCGGTATGGGAGCGGAGATTATCCTCTGTAACACCTATCATCTATACCTCAGACCAGGGTATGAGACTATCGGCAGACTTGGAGGCATCCATTCCTTTATTAACTGGAGAGCACCTATACTCACAGACAGCGGGGGTTTTCAGGTGTTCAGCCTCTCAAGCTTAAGGAAGATAACTGACCAAGGCGTAGAGTTTCGCTCACATCTTGATGGCTCTCTTCATTTTATCAGCCCTGAGAAGGCAGTGGAGATCCAATTGATTTTGGGCTCGGATATTGCTATGGCTTTTGATGAATGCACACCTTATCCAGCAGATTATGAATATGCTTTGAAATCCCTTAATCTAACAACTCAATGGGCAAAAAGATGCAAGGATTTTCATAGCTTGAACAGGCGGCAGGGGCAATCCCTGTTTGGCATAATCCAAGGTGGAATGTATAAGGAACTCAGAATTAGAAGCCTCGAGGAAATCTTGGCAATAGGGTTTGACGGTTATGCGGTAGGAGGACTCAGTGTTGGAGAGCCTAAAGAAGACATGTATGAGATAATTGAACATCTTGGAGTGCACATGCCGGTTGGATACCCAAGATATCTTATGGGCGTGGGTGATTTAAGAGATGTTCTTGTAGCCGTTGAGAATGGATTTGATATGTTTGACTGTGTTATGCCAACTCGAAATGCGAGAAACGGCACCCTTTTTACGAGCATCGGCAAAATAAGCATTAAGCGTAGTGAATATAAGGATGACCCGCGCCCTATCGATGAGGTTTGTGGTTGCTATACCTGCCGAAACTATTCAAGGGCGTATCTTAGGCATCTTTTTTTGTCCAGGGAAATTCTTTCTATGAGATTAAATACAGTTCATAATTTATTCTTTTACCTTAATTTTTTCAGATTGATGAGAGATGCTATTGCATCGGGCAGCTTCAAAAGCTTCAAAAACCACTGGGAAGGCGTATTTGAACAGGATAGCTGAGATTAAAAAGGTTTTGATAATAACGATGCTTCTGAATTTTTTCGTTTCAGGGGCGAAGATATTTTATGGTTATTATACCAACTCCCTTGCTATATTATCTGACGGTTTCCACTCCCTTTTTGACGGTGTTTCAAACATAGTCGGCTTGCTCGGTGTATATCTTTCATCCCAACCTCCTGACGAAAAGCACCCTTACGGACACAGGAAATATGAAACCTTTTTTACGATTTTTGTCGGCTTGTTGATGTTTGTTACATGTATTGAGATATTTAAAAAAATCTACGATTCCATCACAGGCGTTCATACTGTAGATATCACAAATGCAAGTTTTGTGATAATGGGTTCAACTATGATTATCAACACGCTCGTCGCAAGATATGAAATTAAAAAGGGCAGGGAGTTGGGTAGTGAATACCTGCTTGCAGATTCAGCTCATACAAGGAGTGATATTTATATATCAGCAGGCGTTATAGCAAGTCTTGTGTTGATGAAATTAGGCTTCATTTTTGCTGATGTAATAACCGGTGCAGTAGTCGGCATTTTTGTAGCCAAGGCAGGGATACACATAATCAAAGATGCCGCAGACAGTCTCCTTGACAGGACAAAGATAGACAAGGCAGGCATAAAAGAGATAGTCAGCCATGTAAAAGGCGTCAAAGGATGTCACGGGGTAAGAACAAGGGGGACTATTAATCATGTCTATCTCGACCTCCATCTGGTTGTAGAGCCTTCTTTAACAGTCCAGGATGCACATGAAATCGCACACATAGTTGAGAAAGAAATTAAAAAAAGATTTCCGGAGGTTATAGATGTTGTAGTTCATATTGAGCCGCTGTGATAAGTAGAATGAAGCGGTATAGAGTTGCTAAAGCATTCTCTGAAATTATGATAGTATTTAAGTAGGGAAATGTATAAGAGAATTCTTTGCAATGTAAATGAAGGTCTGGCGTCTGAGGTGTAGGGCCGCTATGCATTGAACCTCGCAAATGTCTGTAATGCCAGTCTCTATATCTGTTTTAATGCCGAAAAAGGCATACCCAGGAAAAACATCCTCAGGGCTGAAGACGCAGTCAAAAGGCTTTTTCTCACAGCCATAGATTATGGCATTAAAGTTGAAAGTATATCTGAAACAGGAGATTCTTTTGAGGAAATCCGGAAGATTGTAAAACGGGAGCAAATAAATCTCGTTTTTACAGCGGCAAAGATGGGAGATGTAAAGACAAAGCCCCCTGCCGGTGTAATCGCCCGGAACTTAATGTTCAAACTCCCCGCCTCCGTAGCTCTTGTCAGAGTTGTTCATATAGAAAGGGGGCATCCCAAAAATATCCTTGTACCTCTTAAGGAGAAAATAGACCATCTCGGCGAAAGGGCTTATTTTTGTGCAAAGATGGCGGAAGTATTTAATTCAAAGCTTTTTTTACTTCATTTTGCAAAACCTGCAAGTAGATTTTTTGACGGACAGGCTAATCTCACCCTTGTACAAAAGGAAAAGATACTCTCAGGCGATATATCTAATTTCATTGAACATATAAAGAGATACGGGATCGAGTATGAAAGCGCCGTTTCGGAGATCCCTGCAGGACCAGGCATAAATATAGAGGCCGCATTAAAGAAGCATGACCTTATCATAATGGGGGCAACCGGGCGCGGGACGATCTCGTCCCTTCTGAAAGGCAACCCGGTCGAGAATGTCCTGTGGATGACCCCCTGTGATCTGATTATACTGAAGTCATGGCTATAGAATGAAGATAAACAGCCTTAAAAAAGAGGATGTTTTCAAAATCCTTGTCACGACAGAAAATGGTCTTACCTCAGAGGAGGCCGAGAGACGTCTCCTTGAGTTCGGCCCCAACGAGATCCGGGAAGCCCCAAAAACCTCCCTTATAACAAAATTTCTCCGGCAGTTTACACATTTCCTCGCAATATTGCTCTGAGTTGGGGCTGCTCTTGCATTTACATCGGAGCTGCTCCATCCCGGCGAAGGAATGATGACCCTCGGGCTGGCTATTGTAGGGATAATATGCATAAATGCCGTCTTTACATTTATTCAGGAATATAAGGCCGAAAGGTCGATAGAAAAACTAAGGCTTCTTCTGCCTTTTAATGTAAATGTAATAAGGGGAGGGGTGGAAATACAGGTTGAGGCAAGTGAAATTGTGCCCGGAGATGTTATATTGCTCTCGGAAGGCAATAAGGTCCCGGCAGACGCGAGGCTTTTTGAGACAGCAGGTTTAATGGTTAATAACGCCTCCGTCACCGGGGAGTCGGAATCCGTGTCTTTGCAACAGGAACCCTTTGCCTGCGAATTGCTCGAAAGCAAAAATATAGTCTTTGCCGGAGCCACCGTTGTCAACGGTTCGGGAAAGGCTGTCGTCTTTTCCACCGGAATGCGGACAGAGTTCGGACGGATTGCCCACCTTACAAGTTCGGTTGAGGCAGGTATAAGCCCCCTCCAAAAGGAGATTATAAAGGTCAGCAGGATTATAGCGATCTTGGCGGCTTTGACAGGCATTGTATTTTTTCTTATTGGGCATTTTATAGGAAGATCTTTCTGGGAAAACTTTATATTCACCATAGGAGTGATAATAGCCCTTGTTCCGGAGGGGCTGCTTCCCCTGGTTACAATGTCTTTATCGATGGGAAGCGAGAGAATGGCACGTAAAAAGGCCTTGGTTAAAAAACTTGCTTCTGTGGAGGCGCTCGGTTCGGTAACCGTGATATGTACCGACAAGACCGGGACCCTCACCCGGAACAAGATGGAGGCAAAGGAGTTCTGGACAATGGATGACTCTCCGCCCTCGACTGAAATCCTCCTGAAAACAGCCCTTTTCTGCAACAATGCGCGTTTTATTGAAGGAAGATATAGCGGCGATCCTACCGAAATAGCAATATACAGCTACGCCCGGCGGCGTCTCGGGGATATCAAGGCCGAGCGCATTCTTGAGATTCCTTTTGATTCGGATAGAAAGATGATGACCACAGTCAATAAATTAGATGAAAAGACCTTTGTCTTCTCAAAGGGGGCGATGGAAAGCATCTTTCCTTTATGCAGCAGCGTCTTTGCCGGCGGGAAGGCAGTCCCTATGAATGAAGAACATAAAGGAATCGCCATGGATAACTACAACTTAATGATGGATAAGGGACAGCGTGTTTTGGCTTTCGCATACAGAGAGGGTGGAAATATTATTGATGCGGTTGAGAAGGAAATGGTTTTTGTGGGGTTGATCGGGATAGAGGACTCGCTTAGGCCCGAGGTTCCGGATGCCGTGAGAAAATGCCGCGAGGCGGGTATAAAAATTATCATGATAACGGGCGACAGCGCCAGAACTGCCCTGGCTGTTGGAAGAGAAGCCGGCATTGTCAAGAACGATCCAGTCGTTATCGAAGGGCATGAGTTTCTTAGGATGAGCGATAACGAACTCATAGAAAGATTGTCGGCAAAGGAAATAATATTTGCCAGGATGTCCCCGAAGCACAAGATAAGGGTAGTTTCTGTCTTGAAGGAAAGGGGAGAGAGGGTAGCAGTAACTAGGGATGGGGTAAACGACGCCCCATCGCTCAAAAAGGCGGATGTCGGCGTTGCCATGGGGATTGCAGGCACAGACGTCGCAAAAGAGGCTGCCGATATTATCCTTCTAGACGATAATTTCGCCTCTATAGTGAATGCAATAGAGGAGGGGAGGGCTGTATATGAAAATATCCGTAAATTCATCGTATATATCTTTGCTTCCAACATAGCTGAACTCGTGCCTTTTCTTGCCTATGTGCTGCTGCATATCCCCCTTCCTCTTACAATAATACAGATACTCGCCGTTGATCTTGGAACGGATATGCTGCCTGCCCTCGCTCTTGGAGCGGAACGGCCTGCGAAAGGGATTATGAAACAGCCTCCGAGAGACCCAAATGAGAGGCTTTTAAATTTAAGGCGTCTGAGCCTTGCCTTTTTGTTTCTGGGCCCTATTGAAGCCGCTGCGGGACTTTTCGGTTACTTTTATGTTCTTGATGCCGGCGGCTGGAGATGGGGTGAGGCGCTTCCGTCAGACAGTGTGCTTTATATGCAGGCGACAACTGCGTGCCTGACCGGCATAGTGGTTGCGCAAATCGGCAATGTATTTGCATGTCGTTCCTTCAGAGAATCCGTATTCAGTCTTGGGTTTTTCTCAAACAAATTTATCTTTGGAGCAATAGCCATTACGGTTATGATGCAGTTGTTTATTGTTTATCATCCATGGGGGAATGCAGTTTTTTCTACATTTCCGCTTTCTGTGAGTGCGTGGCTGACGGTTGTTCCTTTTGCGTGCGGCCTTTTAGTGGCGGAGGAGTTGAGGAAATTTATAATGCGCAAGTGGAGGTAGGCAATATACTGTTTCTACTTTTTTTTGGCATCTAACCCTAAAATAGCGATAGGATCACAAATTAATTTATAGGTCATTGTGAGAACCCATAGGGTTCGTGGCAATCTCTCAGAAAAGGAGATTGCTTAGCTCCGCTCGCAATCACAGTTTTCTGTCTCTATTTTTCGGGGTTTAAGTATTGCTTGACTTATTAATAACTATTGGTATAAATTACTTTATTTTTTAAAAACATGGATTTTCTGTTTAAAATCTGTGAGCAGGGTTATGTTTAAGAAACTAAAAAGATGCTGAAAATATTATTAATATCAGCATTATAGAACAAAACACCTGACATGTCTCTCTCTTTTGCGGCATTAAATTTTTTGTTTATGTGGATAGATTGAAGCTTGGCTCGTAAATAAATACTATAAAGTTAATTGGCTTTAGAGAAATTGTTGATAATAAAGCTTTTAAAGCCAATTGCTCTTTTTGGTTCGAGCCATTTTATTGTGATTTTGATGTGCTGTACATGATGTGGCAAACAGATTTTTTCTCAGATTTAAGGTGTTTTTATAATTAAAATACCAATAATCTGTTTTTAATCTGCTGATTAAAAAATAGTCATGTAGCGCATTAAAATTGAGCATTTCGGAGACATGCAGGTCTGTAGATGAATTGCATTATCTATCCTTTTATTAATGAAATTTTTGTAATCAACCCTTATGATTATAAGGGTATTAAACTGCCTGTCAGCTTTTCACCGCCTTTAATTAAGATATTCAAACAACTTTTTCTCCTGCGCTGTTATTTGCAAATCAACAAACTAAGGCTTATCAATTTTATTTCATATATTTATTGGGTCGCCCTATATATTCATTTATGTTTTTTGGGATAAAAGTCAGGATTTTGATTGCATGAAATCGGGGATTATTTTTAAGGAGTTCGATCAGGTTATTTTGAAATTTGGCGGTATGTAAACAAAAATAAGGGCGCTGATGCAATGGCGTGAAATACCTGTTTTAATTTTATGCTTTCAGTCGGCTACACCCGGCTACCAGCCCTTGCTTAATAAGAGCTGAACTGTGAGGGAGATAAAGTAATGAATTTTATCTTTTATTATCCTAAATAGCAGGAAACTGCTATTTGTTGGTAACATATCCAGAATAATTATTATAAAGAAGGGAGTTTTAGCGATATTATGAAAATACACGAATATCAGGCAAAAGAAATCTTAAGGCAGTACGGCATACCAATACCCAGCGGCGAGGTTGCTGGAACACCGAATAGGGCTAAGGAGATAGCATCCTCACTTAAGGGAAGAGTCGTTGTCAAGGCACAGATTCACGCAGGCGGCAGAGGCAAGGGAGGGGGAGTTCGTGTTGTTGCTTCTCCTGATGAGGCGTATGAGGCAGCAAAAGCTATCCTCGGTATGACCCTAATCACGCACCAGACAGGTCCAGAAGGAAGAATTGTGCGCAATGTTCTGGTTGAAGAGGCATTAGAAATAAAACAGGAGCTTTATTTAAGCCTTGTGATGGACCGTTCCAGAACGAAAGAGTGTCTGGTTTATATGGCTTCTGAGGCAGGGGGAATGGATATTGAGGAGGTTGCAAGCAAGTCCCCAGAAAAAATTATAAAGGCTGCCGTCCATCCCACAACAGGATTCAGCCCTTTTCATGCAAGAAAGCTTTTCTTTGGTTTGGGACTCGATAAATCTCTAAGCAGCCAGTTTACAAATATAGTGAAGGGGCTTTATCAGGCATTTATTGAAAAGGATGCCTCTTTGATAGAGATTAACCCACTTGTTATTACACAAGGGGGAGAACTTCTTGCTCTCGATGCAAAGATAAACTTTGATGATGACGGGCTTTACAGACATCCAGAACTAAAGGCTTTGAGAGATATAAATGAGGAAGATCCTTTAGAAGTTGAAGCGATCAATACAGGGGTTAATTACATAAAGCTCGACGGCAATATCGGGTGTATGGTTAATGGGGCTGGGCTTGCAATGACAACTATGGACTTGATTAAACTGGCAGGGGGGGAACCGGCTAATTTTCTCGATATCGGAGGTGGTGCTACAGCTGAAAGGGTTGAAAAGGCGTTCCGCATCCTCACATCCGACCCGAAGGTGAAGGTTATCCTTGTTAATATTTTCGGCGGCATACTCAGATGCGACCGTGTTGCCACAGGCATTATAGAGGCAGCCTCAAAGATAGAGAAGAAGCTCCCCATGGTCGTAAGGCTTCAGGGGACTAATGTGGATGAAGGGCGGAGGCTCTTGAGGGAATCGAGCGTCACATTTGAGGTTGCTGAAGAACTCTATGAGGCGGCAAGCAAGGCAGTTGCGTTAAGCAAGTAAATAACATAAGATAAAAAGAGGGTTTCCAGATATGGCAATATTGTTTGATGAAAATACACTCGTCGTTACACAAGGGATTACCGGCAATGAGGGGAGCTTCCATACCCGTGAGGCGGTGATGTTCGGGACAAAGGTAGTTGCCGGAGTTACTCCCGGCAAGGGCGGTATGGATGTGGATGGCATCCCTGTCTATAACAGAGTCTTTGACGCTGTCCAAAATAAAGGCGCTAATGCGTCGGGCATATATGTCCCTGCCTCCTTCGCACCAGATGCAATGATAGAAGCAATTGAAGCAGGTATTAAATTAGTAGTGTGCATGACTGAAGGGATACCTGTGCTCGATATGGTCAAGGTAAAACAGGCACTCAAAGGCTCAGGCTCGTGGCTTATAGGTCCCAATTGTCCTGGCATTGCCACCCCCGGGGCAGGCAAGATCGGATTTATACCCAATTTCACATTAAAAAAAGGAAACGTGGGAGTAATATCAAGAAGCGGCACCCTTACCTATGAAGTCTTATGGCAGCTCACAAATCTCGGGATTGGACAATCCACTGCTGTAGGCATAGGCGGCGATCCGATTGTCGGAAGCAGTTTCGTAGATCTCCTCGCCCTTTTTGAGAAAGACCCTCAGACTGAAGCACTCGTTCTGATAGGTGAGATAGGAGGAAGCGCTGAGGAAGAGGCTGCTGAATTTATTCAAAGCAATGTGAGCAAACCTGTTGTTGCTTTTATAGCCGGCAGAACAGCTCCTCCCGGGCGCAGGATGGGGCACGCAGGCGCCATTATTGCCGGCGGCAAGGGGACATTCCAGGAAAAGGTTAAAGCCCTTGAGAAAGCAGGGGTTATTGTCGAAAAAAATCCTGCAGAGATTGGCAAAATGATCAAAAAAATCTTAGATAAAAAATAGAGGTGGATTATGGAGCACGAACAAAAGGCAGCAAAAATCGCTGAAGCCCTGAAGGCATGGGAAGAAAAGACCAACAAGCAGATTCAAAAAAATCCTGAGCGCAAGCCAAGATTCGAGACCCTATCAGAACTCCCTATAAAAAGGCTTTACACTCCTCTGGATATCCAACATATTGATTACCTGAATGAAATCAGCTTTCCCGGTCAATATCCTTTTACTAGAGGCGTTCAGGGCACTATGCACCGTGGAAGGTTATGGACTATGCGCCAGTATGCAGGTTTTGGTTCAGCAGAAGATACTAATAAACGTTTTCGCTATCTTCTTGAGCAAGGACAAACTGGATTAAGCATCGCCTTTGACCTTCCCACACAGATAGGTTATGACTCAGATCATCCCCTTGCACTGGGAGAGGTTGGAAAGGTAGGCGTTGCGATTGATTCGGTCAGGGATATGGCTGTTCTTTTTGACCGTATCCCTCTTTCTGATGTGAGCACCTCAATGACGATCAATTCACCTGCAGCGGTTATAACATCTATGTATCTCGCCCTTGCAGAGCGTGAAGGCACTACCTTTGACAAGCTACGCGGGACGATCCAGAACGATGTTTTAAAAGAGTATATTGCAAGGGGAACTTATATATTTCCGCCCAAGCCGGCTATGAGGATTACTACAAATATAATCGAATACTGCGCCAAGAATATGCCCCAGTGGAACAGCATCAGTATCAGCGGCTATCACATGCGGGAAGCCGGCTGCACCGCTGTTCAGGAAGTGGCTTTCACATTAGCAAACGGCATTACTTATGTGCAGTCAGTAATAGATGCGGGGCTTATGATAGATGAATTTGCCCCAAGGCTCTCATTCTTTTTCAGCTCCCATCTTGACTTCCTTGAGGAGATAGCCAAATTCAGGGCGGCAAGAAGGCTCTGGGCAAAGATAATGAGGGAGCAATTCAAGGCAAAAGACCCCCGTTCATGGATGCTCCGTTACCATGTCCAGACTGCCGGATGTTCCCTGACCGCTCAACAGCCTCTGATAAATATTCTTAGAACTGGCTTTGAAGCCCTTTCGGCTGTTTTGGGAGGCTGCCAATCTTTACATACTAATTCTTATGACGAGGCATTAGCCCTTCCCTCTGAACAGGCCGTGCAGATTGCCCTCAGAACCCAGCAGGTTATAGCTCATGAAATAGGTGTAACAGATACCGTTGACCCCCTTGCAGGCTCTTATTACATAGAACACCTGACAGAAAAAATTGAGACCGAAGCCTATGAATACATCAAGAAAATCGCTGAAATGGGCGGCATGATTCAGGCAATTGAGTCTGGATATGTTCAGGAAGAAATCGCCCACAGCGCTTATGAATTCCAGAAAAAGGTCGAGTCAAAGGAAAGAATTGTTGTAGGCGTTAATAAATTTCAGGTCAAAGAGCCTCCCCCGACAGGTCTTCTCTCTGTGGATATGAGTGTGGGAGAAAGACAGGCTGAGAGGTTGAAAATCCTGCGCAAAGAACGTAATAATCAGACTGTCATATCTTCCCTTGATAAAATTAAGAAGGGCGCTGAAAAAAGCGATGAAAACCTCATGCCGCTTATTCTCGATGCCGTGAAAGCCGAGGCAACTCTTGGTGAGATTTGCGACGCCATGAGAGAGGTTTTCGGTGAATATATCGGTGGCACTTCATACTGATATTTAGATTGTTTTATATAAAACCTGAAGATTAAAGACTATAAGGAGCAGATAAATGGAAAGAAAAAAAATCATTCGTGTTTTATTGGCGAAGCCTGGGCTGGATGGCCATGACCGAGGTGTAAAGGTTATTGCAAGGGCTTTAAGGGATGCTGGGATGGAGGTAATCTACACTGGACTCAGACAGACTCCTGAACAGATTGTTGCCGCTGTGGAACAAGAGGATGCAGATGTCCTGATGTTGAGCATTCTTTCAGGCGCTCATACATACTTGTTTCCGCGAATCATGGAATTACTTAAAGAACGTGGGATAACCGACATCCTCGTTTTAGGGGGGGGGATTATCCCTGAAGAAGATGTGCCGGCAATGAAGGCAATAGGAATAAAGGGTATCTTTGGCCCGGGAACGGAGCTAAAGACTATAATTGATTTCATACACAAAAATTTAACGGAAGAAGGAGTTTTGGCATGAAAGTCGTTAGGGTAGATCATATAGGTATTGCCGTTAATAACGCCGAATCGGGATTGAAGTTTTTCTCTCAACTTCTGGGGTTGAAACTGGAAGGCGAAGAAACTGTGGCAGAGCAGAAGGTCAAAACCTTTTTTCTCCCTGTTGGGGATACTGAAGTAGAGCTTCTCGAAGCCACAGCACCTGACAGCCCTGTGGCTAAATTTCTTGAAAAAAAGGGGGAGGGTGTTCATCATATTGCCTTTAGTGTTGAAGATATTGATTCTGCTTTGAAGGAACTGCAGGATAATGGTATAGGCTTGATAGATACAAAACCCAGAATAGGGGCTGGCAATAAGAGGATTGCCTTTATACACCCTAAATTTACCTCTGGAGTGCTGGTAGAGCTTTCGGAAGCCAAAAAATAAGTCAAAAAAAGTTTGAATCTGCGATTTAAGCCAAATTAATTATTTTGACAAAGGAGACAATATAATGAGAGAAATACCTCCAAAGCTAAAAGATTTAGAGAAGCGAGAGGCAGCCGTCTTTGAAATGGGTGGGGCTGAACAGGTGCGTAAGCAGGTAGAGGCAGGCAAGCTCACTGCCCGTGAAAGGATTAATCAGCTTTTTGATCCCGGAACCTTTCAGGAATTAGACCTGTTTGTCAGGCACCGCTGCACGGATTTTGGCATGTCTAAGGTAGAGATACCTGCCGACGGTGTTATAACTGGCTACGGCAAAGTAAATGGGCGTAATGTCTTTGCCTTTTCTCAGGATTTTACCGCAAGGGCAGGCACCCTGGGAGAGATGCACGCCAAAAAAATCTGCAAGGTAATGGATATGGCTGTTAAGACAGGCTGCCCGATAGTCGGTTTTAATGATTCAGGCGGCGCAAGGATACAGGAAGGTGTTGACGCGCTATCGGGATATGGACAGATATTCTTCCGCAATTCCTGTTTATCAGGTGTTATACCTCAGATATCAGCCATCATGGGACCGACCGCTGGGGGGGCTGTTTATTCGCCTGCCTTGACCGATTTTATTTTCATGACAAAAAAGACAAGCTATATGTTTATTACAGGTCCGGAGGTTATAAAACAGGTTACGGGCGAGGAGATTGATTTTGAATCCCTTGGCGGGGCTATGGTTCACTGTTCCAAGAGCGGGGTTTCGCACTTTGCATGCGAAAACGACAGCGATTCCATAGCGAAGATTAAGCTCCTACTTGGCTATATACCTTCTAATAATATGGAAGATCCTCCATATGTTGATACTGGTGATGACCCCTATCGGATTGACAATGCCCTCGATACGATTATACCCGAGAATCCTTCGCAGACATACGATATGAAGGATGTAATAACTTCTCTGGTTGATAACGGTGAATTTTTAGAGCCTCATGAACATTTTGCGAGAAATATAATTGTCTGCTTCGCCCGTATGGGAGGACACTCGATAGGCATAATTGCCAATCAGCCGAAGGTTTTAGCAGGATGTCTTGATGTTGACGCCTCTGACAAGGCTACAAGATTCATCCGTTTCTGCGACGCCTTTAACATCCCCTTGCTTACCATTGCCGATGTTCCAGGATATCTGCCGGGGACACATCAAGAGTGGAAGGGAATAATCCGTCACGGCGCTAAGCTCTTATGGTGCTATTCAGAGGCTACTGTGCCTAAAATTACTTTAATAACCAGAAAGGATTATGGAGGCTCTTATCTTGCGATGTGCAGCCGTGATTTAGGCGCAGATCTGGTGATGGCATGGCCTACCGCAGAGATTGCAGTGATGGGGGCTGAAGGAGCAGCCAATATAATATTCAGGTCTGCTATTAAAGCAGCTGAAGACCCCAAGGCTAAACGTGAAGAAAAGATTCAGGAATACCGTGACCTTTTTTCAAATCCTTATGTAGCAGCTTCAAGAGGTTATATAGATGCCGTAATAGCCCCAAGGGAAAGCCGGGTTAAAATTATTCAGGCTCTTGAACTGCTTAAGTCCAAGCGGGAAACCAGACCGCCGAAAAAGCACGGCAATATTCCACTCTAACTTCTATGATATAAAGAGGACAAAAATGGAAGAAAATGTATCTCCCAAAATAATTGCTGCAATAACATCAGCAGTAAGCGCTTATCGCCAGGAACAAAAGCTTTTGCAAGAAAAGGAAAGACCTGTAAAGATGCCTTTACAGATCGAAAAAGTCAATCTATGGGCTATAGCAGGACGCCAGGAAGTAGTCTTCCAGCGGAGGCTCTGGCAGATGAAGATGTATTAAACTTGAGACCTTTAAAAAGCGGATATGCTTTTAATAAATTTTATTTAGAAGGAGTTAATCAAAGATGAAGGATAAAAAGAATGCTGATAAGCCTGTAAAGATAATGGATACCACATTCCGTGACGGACACCAATCTTTGCTGGCTACAAGAATGAGAACTGAGGATATGATGCCAATTATGGAGGTGGTAGATTCAGTCGGCTTCCACTCTATAGAGGTGTGGGGCGGGGCAACCTTTGATGTTATGAAGCGTTTCTTAAACGAAGACCCTTGGGATAGGCTAAAAAAGCTTAAAAAAGCGCTTCCAAATACCCCCCTTCAGATGCTGCTCAGGGGGCAAAACCTTGTCGGCTATCGTAACTATGCCGATGACGTGGTGAGAGACTTTGTTATGCACTCAGCCGACTGCGGCATGGACATCTATCGCGTTTTTGATGCCCTCAATGATGAGAGAAACTTTGAGTCGTCTTTTGAGGCTATCAAGAAGGCTGGCAAGCATATTCAGGCAACCATTTGTTATACCCTAACGCAAAGAAGGCTTGGTGGTCCTGTTTTTAATATCGAATATTTTGTATCCAAAGCAAAGAAAATGGAAGAGATGGGAGCGCACTCCCTTTGCGTCAAGGATATGGCTGGACTTATATCGCCTTTTGACGCCTATGATTTAATCAAAGCCCTAAAAAAAGAATTGAAGATTCCTATCCAACTACATACCCATTATACCAGCGGTATGGCTTCTATGGCGTACCTTAAAGCTATTGAAGCAGGAGTGGATATAATTGATACTGCCATTGCGCCTCTGGCTTTGCGGTCTGCACAACCTGCCTTAGAGCCTATCGTGGTTGCACTTCAGGACACACCGAGAGATACAGGGCTTGACCTGAATAAACTCTTTGAGATAGGCGAATATCTTGAAGGAATACTTCCCAAATACCGCCATTTGTTAGATACATCAAAGGTTTCTGTAATTGATACAGGAGTTTTGATGCACCAGATACCTGGGGGCATGATAAGCAATCTGGTGAATCAGCTCAAAGAAGCCAATGCCCTTGACAGGCTTAAAGAGGTTTATGAAGAGCTCCCTCTAATTCGTAAAGAACTCGGCTATCCGCCTTTGGTTACCCCGACAAGCCAGATAGTCGGCGTGCAGGCGGTCTTAAATGTCTTGATGGGACGCTATAATATGATTACATCAGAGGTTAAAGATTATTGCTACGGACTTTATGGAAATCCCCCGCAGCCGATAGACCCCGAAGTCAGGAAAAAGGCGCTTAAAGGTTACCCAAGAGGTGAAACCCCCATAACATGCCGGGCTGCAGATGTACTTGAGCCTGAGATGGAGAAGGCAAGGGAAGCCACAAAAGGTATCGCAAAAGACATCGGAGATGTACTGACATATGCCCTTTATCCTCAAACAGGCATGAGATTTCTCAAGTGGAAATACGGCTTGGAGGAGCCGCCTGCAAGTGTTAAACCCAAGACAATGGAAGATGTAAAAAGGGAAAACGAGCTTATCAAAAAGGCTCTTGCCGGAGAGCTTGTAGAAAAGCCCAAAAAGCAGATTCCTGAGAAAGGGGCAGGGTTAAGAAAATACAATGTATTTGTGGATGGCGACTATTATACTGTAGAGGTTGAAGAAGAAGGGGGAGTAGAAACAATAGTCCGTCAGGCAGCCCCTGTAGCCAAGCCGGCTACGGCACCTGCTCCGGCAGCTCAACCCAAACCCGCACCTGCTCCAGTAGCGGCAGCACCAAAAGCTCCTGAGGAGCCAATAGATGGAAAGGGTGCCATTGTAGCGCCCATGCCGGGCATGATATTGGATGTTAAGCGAAGCGTAGGAGATAGTGTAAAAGAAGGAGATGAAGTAGTTATCCTTGAGGCAATGAAGATGCAGAACTCCTTGACCGCACCTATTTCTGGAGTCATCAAGGTAGTTAAGGTGAAATCAGGGGATTCTGTTAAAAAGGGCGATTTATTGGTAGCCATCGGTTAATTGTTAAGGAATAAATAAACTCATTTGTGATAAGCCTCGTGCATTAGATTCCCTGCGGAGTGACCGCAGGGAATCTAATATTTTTTGGATAAAGGAAAGATATGAAATTATTGCAAGACACCCTGAAAGGCTCAGTTAGGTCATTAGGGAAATTGATTTCATTGGTCGAAAATGAGCTGCCAGGCTTTCGGGAGGTTCTTAAGGAATTATATCCCTACACCGGCAAGGCTAAGGTAATAGGCGTTACTGGGCCACCTGGGGTTGGGAAAAGCACTCTTGTAGGGAGGCTCGCAAAGATATATCAAGAGCAAAACCACAGGGTAGGGATACTCGCAGTTGACCCTTCAAGTCCTATATCTGGGGGATCACTTCTGGGCGACCGTATAAGAATGTCCTTTCTCTTGCCGGCGAATAATATTTTTATAAGAAGCCTCAGCACCAGAGGGACGCTGGGAGGCATCTCACAATGCACAATGAATGTTGTCAGGATATTGGATGCAGCCGGATATGACATCATTATCATAGAAACAGTCGGCGTAGGGCAGGATGAGTTCGAGGTTATTCATGTTGCCGATACTGCAATTTTGGTTCTGGCTTCAGGATATGGAGATGAAATTCAGGCATTGAAGGCAGGCATAATGGAGGTGGCTGATATCTTTGTGATAAACAAGGCTGACCAACTGGACACATCTAAATATGTTCACACAATAGAGAAGATGATTCTCCAGCTTTCCCCCCAAAAGCCATGGACTCCCCCGATCGTTAAGACAATAGCCTTAACCAACGAAGGTTGTGAAGAGTTAATACGGAAAATAGAGGAGCATCTAGCATTTTGCAAGACGAGCGAAGCACTCATTGAACAGAAAAAGAAGAAATATATCAGAGAAATACAGAGGCTTGTGGAGCAGAAAATAATGGAGGAGATTGAGGCATTTTTTAGCCAGAAAGACAACCTTCTGAATATTGTTGGAGAAAAGCTCCCAGAAAACAAAGACCCTTATTCAATAGCCGAAGACATAGCCGACAGTTTCTGGAAATCACACAAGGAGATAAAATAGCTTATTATGCACGCTTCTGGTGATTTGATTTCCTGCCATAAAGGGAATAACACTCATCTATTCATCGGTTTTACTATTACTTGATCGGAGAACCTGAGGTCGATGTAATCAACAATAATGTCTTTGGCTTTAATTTCTTCCTTTATTTTACCAAGTCTTTCGAGTTTCTTTTCGTAATCCCCTGAACCTATTTTTATCAATAAATCGTCAGCTTTAATAGCAAGCTCATCGGGTGTTTTGCCAAATATCTCGAGCTGACCTGAATAAGCCAGCAGTCTTTTCTCATTCAAGAGCCTGATAAAGGCGAGGGCTTCTTTAAATGCAGCGACGTTTTTATCGGGGTCTATCTCGGTAATAACCGGCAAAAAGACTACTGGCAACTCTTGAATCTCCTCAAGTATTATCCCGCTGTTATCCACCAGATAAGATTTCCCCTGTCTGAATAGAATAGCTACGGGGAAGCTTTCAGTTATTTTTATCAGGATTACACCATTAACTTCTTTCCTGATAATGACATCTTTAATCCAAGGGGATTGTTTCAGGTTTTTGTGCATCTGTTTCAGTGGGATACTGTAGAGGGGGTCTCCTTTTTTAACCTTTAAGAGTTCATGCAATTCTTCTTCTTTAAGGTGTTGATTACCAGAAAATACAACCTCCTTAACAAGTATACTTTTTTTAAGATAGAAAAATAGCCATATACCGCTACCCAAGAAGGCAAGAATCAGGGTTATGCTAAAAAACAACAATATCTTTTTCCAGATATTTCTTTTGGGAGGTGTCTCGTTTTGTTTTGACATAGGAGCTAATTTTTTAAAGCGAGTCTGAGCATCTCCTCCACAAGAGATGTAAAATCCAAACCTGCCAAACCTGCAATTTTCGGCAGAAGGCTGGTTTCAGTCATACCGGGGATTGTGTTAACCTCAAGAACATATATATTGCCAGCTTCATCAAGAATCAGATCAACCCTTGTAGCACCTTCACATCCAAGGGCTTTATGCGCTTGAAGCCCAGCGAATTTGAGCTTTTCATAAACATCTCCATCTACTTGAGGAGGCAAGATATATTGAGTCAACCCAGCCGTATATTTTGCCTCATAGCTGTAGAACTCCAGAGAAGGTCTTACCTCAACGCCGCCTAAGATCCTATCACCTAAGAGTCCTATCTGAATCTCTCTGCCTTTTGTATATTTTTCAACAATTATCCTGTCGCCGTATTGAAAGGCAACCTGTGCAGAATTTAATATATCTTCCGGACTCTTGATTATATTCACTCCAACACTCGAGCCCTCCGTGGCGGGCTTGATTACCCAGGGTAAACTAAAGTCAACGGCTTGCATAATCGTAGATATGCCGCCATCAGGATGATTTTTTAAAATATCAGGATGAAAAAGGTTTTCTCCAAGAACCTTGAATTTTGGCACATTTAACCCATGATAAAGAAACATCTTTTTTGAAGCCTCTTTATCCATCGCCAGAGCAGAAGCCATCACCCCTGAGCCTGTATAAGGTATGTTCATAACCTCTAAGAGCCCCTGAATGGCACCATTCTCACCCCATCCACCGTGCAGCACCAAAAAAGCAGCTTCTATCTTTTCCCTGAGGAGCAATTCGCTCACATTGGATGTGACATCAAGAAAGACTACATTGTAACCTTTATTGTAGAAGGCATTGAAAACAGCCTTTCCACTTCTTAATGAAACATCCCTTTCTGCCGATACACCGCCTGCAATAACACCTATACGTTTCTTTGTTATCATAAATTGCTCCTTTTAAGATGGGATATGTTGAAGTTTATCAAAGGGCGGGGCGATATTACAAGAGATTATTTTTTCTTAAGGACTTAAGAATGCAGTATGATGAAATTCAAATCAGACATGAAAAAAATTCCCTCAGCTATATCTCAAACTTATATCCCACCCCATAGACCGAATGTATCAATTTAGCCTCTGGGTCAACTGCCTCGATCTTTCTTCTTAGCTTTTTAATATGGCTGTCTATAGTGCGGTCGCTGACACTGCGGTCATCTGGATAGATTTTATCCATAAGCTGCTGGCGACTAAAAATTCGTCCTGGATTAGCCCCCAGATATTGGAGCAATCGAAATTCCACCGCCGTGAGTTCTAAATCATGCCCATTTAAGATTGCCTTATAACGAATTTCATCAAGGATAATGCCATGAGATTGAACATCGCTTTTTTCATTCATTCGACGTAGAACGGCTTTGACCCTCGCTACCACCTCACGGGGGCTAAAGGGCTTGCAAATGTAATCGTCTGCACCGAGTTCAAGTCCAAGAAGGCGGTCAATTTCTTCAATTCGAGCTGTTACCATTATAATGGGGACTTTTGAAAAGGTCCTTATTTCCTTGCATATTTCCATCCCGTCACGACCGGGAAGCATGATGTCAAGGAGAATTAAGGCGGGGTTATGTGTTTTAACCCATGGCAGAACATCTAAGCCACTTGAGATGCAAAAGGTCTCAAACCCGGAAGCCTTTAAATAATCTGATAAGAGGCTTGCCAGCTTAGGTTCGTCCTCTACAATTAGAATGCTATTGTTCACGGATTCTCCCTCACGACAGGTAGAGCTATTCTAATTAACAATCCGCCAAGTGAAGAAGGATACGCTAAGATGCTGCCTTCATGAGCCTCAACGATATTCTTGCATATTGCAAGCCCAAGACCGGCGCCGCCTGTTGCCCGGCTCCGTGAACCTTCTACCCTGTAGAGCCTATCGAAGAGTTTTGTGAGGTCTTCGCGGGGAACACCTGGAGCGGAGTCTTCGATCTCTACAACTGCTTGATTATTTTGCTTAAATAGACGAACAACAACCTCTCCGCCGAAATCGGTATATTTTAAGGAATTCTCTAAGAGATTGACGAAGAGCTGATGAAGCCTTTCACCGTCAGCAAATATAAATAATCCTGTTTCTTTAGAGATATTTGTTGTTAATTTGATTCCTTTATGTGAAAATTCCTCACGATAGAGGTCAATAGAATCCTTAAGAACATCTGAAAGATTGAGTTCTTTTTTATGATAGTTCAATGCTCCAAGATCCGAGAGGGCGAGCTGGTAGAGGTCTTCTACCAAACGATTAAGCCGTAGAACCTCCGCATTAAGTGAACGGATGGCTTCAGGGGTTGCGCTACGAACACCATCCAGAAGCGCTTCGATTTCCCCCTCAAGACAGAAAGAGGGGTTCGCAATTCGTGAGAAATGTCAGCAATCCACTGACGGCGAGCCTTCTCATACTTCTCAATCGCCGATGCCATAGAGTTAAAGTCACAGGCGAGTTGACCTAGTTCATCCGATGATGTAACAGGAACGCGGATTGAGTAGTTTCCAGATGCAAGCTCACGGGTTGCGGCGGTTAACGATTTAACCGGACGGGTAAGGTGCTTTGCTATAGGAAGGGAGAATATAACTACTACTAATATCATCCCAAAAACAGCTAATATTAATGCGGATTTCTGCTGACTTAAGAACTCTTTTTGTTTCGGATGGAGAAATTCCTTCGGCGGTAATAGTCCCACATAACCAACTGTCTCGTTATTGTGTAAGATTGGTTTGAAGCTTATATCAATTTCTTTCGGAAGGTTTCCAAAGAGCGGGTTTTTCTCTGCATCAAGAACAATCAATGGCAGTCTTTGCCTTTTTTGTTCTTTATGAGGCGGCTGAGACGGGGAAGGAACGCCACTTTTTGCGATAGTATTGAACTTGTCATTATGTTTAGTATCAATTAATGATTTGAACCAGAACATAGGGTTGTCTTTGATAAAATCCCAATTTCTATGTTCGGCATATGCAGATTCAAGGCTTTCCGATATTTCACTTAATCTTCCTTCCTGCATTTCGGCGAGATGCTCTAAGAATCCTCTGTTTATGCTCCAGTGCATAATAAGAAAAATACACAAGAGCGCTGCACAGGTAGCGGCTAAAATTGTGAGGAATAAACGATATGTGATGCTTGACTTTCATTTATTTTGAGACTTTTTACAGTGAAATTTTTTGATTAAACAGAGCCTTTCATTTTTTATTTTAAATCAACTTCAAAAGATTAAGCATCATGTTTTAGGTTATTTTGAATATTTCCTTATTTCTTGCACAATTCTTCCTTATTACTGCCATATTTAGTTGGTATCATTGACTCATAAAGAGGGCTTCTTTAAGATGCCAAAGACAAAAAGGAGGCGTCAGAAGTTTTATGAAACACACATGCCGAAAAGTCGGCACAAAAGGGGATGAAAATCTCCCCTAACCCCTCTTTTTCAAAGAGGGGAATAATTGTCCCCCCTTTGCCAAAGGGGGGTAGGGGGGGATTTTAAGGAAAGTGCTAAAGATGTTGAAATTTAAAGAATATGTTTTAAGATATGCCTTAGCAGCATTAACAATCCTTGCTCTTGCAGGCTGCGCAACTGTTGGACCTGATTATGTCCGCCCTGAAATCTCTGTATCTAAAACATGGCACACCGAACTTAGAGGAGGTTTATCTTATAAAGAAATAAATTCACAAACCGAGGTTCACTGGTGGACAACCCTAAATGATCCAGTGCTAACAAGCCTCATTGAAAGGTCGGTAAAGAAAAACCTTAGCCTTCAAACAGCCCTTGCTCGTGTTAGAGAGGCTCGGGCGCGCCGCGGGATAGTTGAATCCGACCTTTTCCCGTCTTTTGATTTTAAGGGAAGCGCTGCATGGAGTCGCGACAATAAAGTAAAGGAGACTACCGAACATTATAGCGCAAGAATTGATTCGAGTTGGGAACTGGATTTTTTCGGTGGAAATCAGCGTTCTCTTGAGGCATCCCAGGCCGATTTAGAGGCAAGACATGCTGATTTAGACGATGTCCTCATATCCCTTCAAGCAGAAGTCGCCTTGAACTATATTGAAGTCCGCACCTTTCAAAGGAGGCTTGAGATTGCAGAGGCAAACCTTTCAATCCAAAAAGAGGCTTATCAATTAGCCTCCTGGAGGCATCAGGCTGGGTTAAGCGACGAATTGGCTTTACAGCAGGCACTGTATAACCTCGAAAACACTCACTCCCAGATACCCACCCTCAAGACAGGGGTGGAAGAGGCAATGAACCGAATCGCTGTGCTTATTGGTGAACAACCGGGCAGCGTCCATCACGAACTTAAAGACCCAAAACCTGTTTTTACTCCAACATTAGAAATAGCAGTGGGCATCCCAGCTGATCTTTTAGGTCGCAGACCTGATGTAAGAAGTGCCGAGCGTGCATTAGCTGCTCAGACAGCGAGAGTTGGCGCTGCAAAGGCAGAACTTTATCCAAAAATTTCACTGAGCGGCTCAATAGGCTTAGAATCTCTTTCTTTAAACAGCCTTGTTTCATCAGCAACAAAAAGCATCACAGGCGGTTCTCTAATTACTATGCCCATTTTCCGAAGCGGGGCTATAAGGCAAAACATTAAGGTTCAAACTGCCCTTCAGGAACAGGCATTAATTAAATATGAGGCTGCTGTTCTCAATGCATTGGAAGAGGTTGAAAATGCCTTAACCTCATATTCTCATGAGCAGATTAGAAAAGAAGCTTTGCAGGAAGCAGAGAATGCTGCCACGAAGGCGGCAGATTTAGCAATGCATAAATACACGGGAGGCTTGAGGGATTTTGGTGATGTGCTTGAATCTCAGCGCTCACTCCTTTCCTTTCAGGATCAATTGGCTCAGAGCGAAGGAATTATAGTTATCAATCTTATAAAGTTATACAAGGCGCTCGGCGGCGGATGGCAATCAATGTATAGTAACGATAAGAAAACGGCTTTTGAAATGGAGAGAGGCGATGAAACCGACTAATGAATCGAAGACCGATATTTTAATAAATGTTCTAGGAGCGAAAAGCCCCCATATATTTGGCAGGAGGCTGAATAAATATCACCTTATCGCCTTAGCAGTAATCCTGGTATTAGCAGCGATAATTATATGGTCAACTACAAGCAAGAAACCCGCTACTAAATATAAAACGGAGCAGGTCAGAAGAGGAGAACTTATAGTAATTGTAACAGCTACAGGCACCTTGCAGCCTACAAACACTGTCAATGTGGGCAGTGAACTATCGGGGATAATAAAGAGCGTTGAGGTAAACTATAACAGCGCGGTAAAGGTCGGTCAGGTGCTTGCCAGACTCGACACCTCGAAACTTGAAGCGCAATTAGCGCAAGCAAAAGCCTCACTTGAATCTGCAAAGGCTAAACTCTTACAAACACAGGCAACCGTTTCAGAAACCAGAGCCAAGCTAATCCAGTATCAAAAAGTAAGAGAACTAAGCAATGGAAAGGTGCCGTCACAGTCAGAAATGGATTCAGCAGAGGCAGCTTTCGAGCGTGCAAAGGCAGATGCAGCTTCTGCTCAAGCATCCATTGCTCAAGCTCAAGCTGCCGTTCAAGCCTACGAAACAGATATGTCTAAATCTGTTATTAGGTCGCCCATTAATGGCATTGTTCTTAGCCGAAACGTTGAACCAGGCCAAACCGTAGCTGCTGCCCTTCAAGCCCCTGTCCTTTTCACCCTTGCCGAGGATCTCAAAAAAATGGAGCTGCACGTGAATGTGGATGAGGCAGATATAGGTAAAATACAGGAAGGACAGAGGGCATCATTCACCGTTTCTGCCTATCCAAACCGCACTTTCGACGCCCTCATCACCCAAGCACGCTACGCATCCACTGTAACCTCAGGGGTGGTAACCTACGAAACTGTTCTAAAAGTTGACAATGCAGATTTGTCCCTGCGTCCAGGCATGACAGCTACAGCAGATATAACTGTGCAAAAGGTCGAAAACGCAATCCTCATACCCAGCGCTGCGCTGCGCTTCAGTCCGTCTGCAATTGATAATGCGAAGGAATCAGGCGGTGGAAGCCTCGTTAGCAGACTCCTTCCGCGCCCGCCCAAACCAACTGCAAAACAGCCTACAGCAACACCCGATAAAAAAGGGCAGCAGCAAGTCTGGATTTTTGAAAACGGAAATATTTCACCTGTCCCTATCACTACAGGGGCATCAAATGGCGGTTTGACAGAGATTGTTGCCGGCGATTTGAAGCCGGGTATGGATGTAGTGGTAGATGTTATCATGGGCGGCAGATGAAAAACGAATACATAAAAACTATCTCACTGCCATTTTGCCATATGGGTGAAACTGCCTTTTTTGGAAAAAATGAACAAAATGCTCCTCAGTCCAGTTCTGAGAGCCTTAATGACGCTAAATTAAAGCACCTTATCGAATTAAAAGATGTGACAAAGATTTATGGCAAAGGAACTGCCTCGATGCAGGCTCTACGCGGTGTCAATCTGTGCATTGATGAAGGGGAGTTCGTGGCGATAATGGGACCGAGCGGGTCGGGCAAATCTACTTGCATGAACATTATCGGCTGTCTTGATACGCCAACATCAGGGACATATTTATTTAAAGGTGTAGATGTTGGACAAATGACCCGCAATCAACTTGCCCTAATCAGGCGCTACTATCAGGGGTTTGTATTTCAAGGATACAACCTTCTTAACCGCACCTCTGCACTTGAGAATGTAGAACTCCCCCTGATTTATCGAGGCATACATTCCCATGAAAGGCGCTCCCTTGCCTTGAAAGCATTGGAAATAGTAGGTCTTAAAGGGTGGGAGGCGCATACACCCGGCGAACTCTCCGGCGGGCAGCTTCAGAGAGTTGCCATAGCTCGTGTCATCGTTACAAAACCATCAGTTCTTTTAGCAGACGAACCCACTGGCAATCTGGATACAGCGCGCAGTAAAGAAATCATGGAACTCCTCAGCTCATTAAATCAAGAGCATGGAATTACTATCGTCATGATTACACACGAGCCAGATATGGCTGCTTTCGCAAAAAGGATTGTCAATTTCCGCGATGGTTTAGTGGAGTATGATAAACAAAAATTGCCAAAGAACTGAGAAACTTTAGAAAATAAACAAGATAGGCAGGAAGGGCTGGGGAAGGATTTTTATACGATACCTTATAAAAGAAATTTAAAAGAACTTTAGCAAAAGGCATTGCATTATAAGAATAAAGCAAAATTAAAATGAAATTCGTCGATTATAAAAATCATGAAACAGTCCTTTCTGTCGTTATTTTTGGGGATGATAAACAAAATAGCGAGAAAAGATAATGTTGTGGAATACCATATTACTATTCTTGAAGGAAATTAGACGCAACCTGCTTAGGTCATTTCTTACTTTGCTCGGCATAGTCATAGGTGTGGCAGCAGTTATTACAATGGTGACTATCGGAGGAGGAGCTACTGTGCAAGTCCAACAGCAGATTGCGAGCATGGGCAGCAATATGTTGATGCTGAGTCCGGGCAAGAGATTAGGACCAGGTCAAGCATCAGGCAGTATTCCCTTCAAAGAAAGCGATGCTGAAGCCATAGCAAGGGAAATTAGCTCTGTTTCTGCTATAGCCCCTGTTTCATTCAACTAAATGATGGCTATTTTTAGCAATCAAAAATTGGACAACCCGGGTAAACGGAACCGATAATCAATATTTCAAGGTGACTAACAGGGCTATTAAGTCAGGCAGGCAATTCAGCGAAAGCGAACTCAGAAGCGGTGCAGCAGTATGTATTATCGGAGAGACAGTACGCAAAAAACTATTCGGCGGGCAGGAGGCTATAGGAGAAAAGATTCGCCTGCAAAAACTTTCATGCGATGTGATAGGGATTTTAGAAGAAAAAGGTCAGAGCAGTATGGGGACAGATCAGGACGATATTGTTGTGATTCCTTTAAGGACTTTCCAGCGGCGCATATCCGGAAACCAGGATGTCAGTCTTATTCAGCTTTCAATCAGGGATGGAGCTTCAACCGAAAAAGCTCAACGTGATATTAGCAGCTTAATGAGGCATCGACGGCACCTTTCGCCAAGCGACGACGACAATTTCAATGTAATGGACATGAAAGAGATAACAAAAATGCTTACTGGGACAACTCAACTTCTTACTGCTCTTTTAAGCGCAGTTGCAGCAGTCAGCCTCCTTGTCGGGGGCATCGGCATTATGAATATCATGCTCGTATCGGTAACTGAGCGCACCCGTGAGATCGGCATCAGATTAGCTATTGGAGCGCTTGAGCGTGATGTTCTTATGCAGTTCCTCATCGAAGCAGTCGTGCTGTCATCGTTGGGAGGGCTACTTGGAGTTGCTTTGGCTTTAGTGGCTTCCTTTTTTGCAGCACAAATTATGCAAGTTCCATATATTTTCAATCCGGGCATTAATTTGCTTGCCTTTATGTTTTCTGCCGCAATAGGCGTGTTTTTCGGTTACTTCCCAGCAAGACGAGCAGCCCGACTTAATCCCATCGATGCCCTCAGGCATGAGTAAGAAAGAAAATGATGCGCAGGAATCAAAATCAGCGATAGAAGTGAAAATTTAACAAAATCAACAAATAAGATGAGCTAAAAAAGAGCGATAGAAAAGCGCTAACCTTTAAATTTCCCGCTCCCCTTGCGGGAGGGGGCGAGGGGGAGGGACTTTTGGGAAAGTTCTATCGCTGCTAAATTTGGTGTCAGTTATCTAACAGCCTGCCATAGACGATTACACACATTGTCTTATAAACCTTATGATAGCCGCATGAAACACCCGTTAGATTAACTTTAGGATTCATAAGGATTTCCCTGTGTTTTCTTGAGGGCATCCCATCATTTACCAAAAGGAAAGATACTATCTCACCCACAGAAGTAAGTCCATAGGATATATTTTCCCCTATAAAGGAGTAATCTCGCTGTGCATATTTTTTGACCCTCTTCATAGGGGTGCTCTGATCGGAACCGATATGACCTATAGAACCATTCGTCCCTTGATCGATCATGTGAGCCCTTGCAGCTCTGCTTAGTTCTTCATCAGGATAAAGCAACCCTGAGGGTTTGACATTATTTAAATATCTTATACACTCTTCAACGGCTGCTTTCCCTTCTATCGTTTTATAACTTTTGTTGTTAAAAAAATACTTATTACCAATAAATCTCTTCAGCATAGGTTTTATCTCAGATTCGGCATAATCTCTGGGATTTGTTCTTGCCTTATTCATTTCAAATATTATCGCTTTTTCAAGCCTGCTAAGATAATCGGCATTATACGCAGTGTCTAGTTCCGCGGCATTATGGCAATCTTTATTAATCCCGGTCAGTAGAGATTCTGCAAAGATTTGGCTGCAAAAAAGCAAGGTGGCTGCTATAACAACCAGCAAACTTTTAATTAAACATGCTATTTTTATCAAACGACTAATCTTTCTCATATTCAGCGATAGAACAAAAAAGCTCTATAAAATCCATGAGATAGATGGGAAGGGCTGGTGTAGGATTTTTATACGACACCTTATAAAAGAAAGCTTTATGGAATTTCGGCAAAAGCCCGTGCATTAAAAAGATAAAGCAAAATTTAAATAAAATTTGTCGATTAGAAAAATTCTGAAGCAGCCCTTCCTATCTCTAAGTTTTGGTCTTTTAAGCACCAAATTTCTTCAGCCGTAATGAGTTTGCAAGAGCAAGGGGTAGTAGATTATATGTTGGGAATATACCTAACTCACCCTTGAGACATTCCCTTTCGGTAAAGGCACTGGATGTCCTTCCAAGCACATAAGGCGAATATAACAACACAGGAACGGGATGCCAGCTATGGCTTTTTAGCAAAGCAGGTGTTGAATGGTCTCCCGTGATAATCAGCACATCGGGATTCAGTTCGAGAACTAAAGGAAGCAGTTTATCAAACGCCTCTATCTCAGCCGCCTTCCCCTCGAAGTTCCCGTCTTCTCCGTAAGAATCGACCTTTTTAACATGCAGGAAGAAAAAGTCATACTCGCTATATCTTTTTTTGAGAAAATCTATTTCATCTGCAACATTACCGTCAATTGCAGGCGCCTCCATCTCGATAAGCCTCGCAAGTCCCCTATACATTGGATAAACCGCAATTGCAAGGGACTTGAGCCCAAATGCCTCCGCAAAGGTCGGGATTGCGGGCATACACGAGAATCCCCGCATCAGGATAAAGTTTGCCTTCTCTTCATCTTTCAAAACATCCTGTGCTCTTTGAATCAATCTTTCGACAGTTTTAGATATTGAAGCTGCATTCTCTGAGAGCGGAACGGGGTTTAGAGGCTGAAGCCCTTCCTTTTGGGGGTCTGTATCTGATATGGCTGCTGCATCGGGTTTAAGCTGCTCTGGAAAACGAAGTATAGCTGCAAATCTATGCTCTTTACCGGGGGCGAGTATTACCTTGGCGTTTCCAATAGAAGGTATTTCCTTTTGGAGCATTTCTGTGAGCTTTTTGCTTTTTTCTGTTGCTATCCTTCCAGCTCTTCTGTCGGTAATAAATCCGTTCTTCATTGTCGCATAATTGCATCTGGCAGCGATGTCGGTTTTCTTTAATTCAATCCCCAGCCCGAGCGCCTCTAAAACTCCCCTACCGATTTGGAATTCAATAGGGTCGTAGCCGAATAAGCCTAAATGCCCTGGCCCGCTTCCAGGCGTAAGACCATAGCCCACTGGTAGATGTAGTCCGCAGGCGGACATTTGTGCCAGTTTGTCGAGATTTGGTTTATTTGCCCGTTCTAACTCTGTTACACCGTTAACAGGCAATCCCCCTACCCCGTCAAGAACGATAAGTATAATCTTTGTATTATTTTTTTGAATAAGTGGTCTTATCACTGATTGCATAATATTAGCCCCCTCATTTCAAGAGATTATGTGGAGATAGTATAAAACAATGAGTGACTAAAAGGGTAATCAAAGCCCAAATTCGGCGATAGAACTTAAAAGCTTTATAAAATCAACAAGTCAGATAGGAAGGGCTAGAGAAGCAATGAAAAGTGTTTCAATGCCACATTCTTAAACCTAAAATTTCTTTCACCATTTACCTGAAGTCATACCCGTCCAAAATAAATTCTTAGATACTCGCAATCAGAGGGACATGATGCGAGATTTCTGGAGCCAATGCCACGGGCAAGCTCAATGAGGCTGAAGACGAAGCGAAAGCCTCAACTGCCGATATTCCAAAACTAATATGAAGTCTCACAAAAGCTTGCACATGGACTAAGGTGGTTTTTTCGTGTCATATCCATGCTTGAATATTATTATGGACACCAGTGACCTAAAGTATAATTATACCTAACCCAGCTCAGTAAAACTTAAAAATTGCTCAAGTATGATTACAGTTATGGTATCCTAATAATAGGTAGGAGGTTGGTATGACGAGCAGAAAATATGAATTTTCATGGGAACTATTAGGAGACATCGCAAAAGGACGTCCTAACCTTGGTCCAAACACACGCCTTGAGGTTTATCGTCTCATGCAATTTGCCTTCAGGGATATTATAGAACAGCACTTAGGGACAGACAAGACAGACCAGATTTTTTATGAGGCAGGCAAGTTGGCAGGTATTGCATTTTACAAGAACACCCTTCCCATCATCAACGACTTCAACTCTTTTTTAAAGACCCTCCAAGAAACTCTCATCAGCATGGGGATAGGCATACTTCGTGTTGAAGAGGCAGACATGGACAAGGGTCTCCTTGTTCTGACAGTCTCCGAAGATCTTGACTGTTCAGGACTCCCAGACATTGGTAACGAGGTCTGCACCTATGATGAAGGTTTTATTGCAGGACTTCTCGAAAGTTTTACGGGCTGTCCATTCAGGGTTAAGGAAGTTGACTGCTGGTGTACTGGAGATAGAACATGCCGATTCAGGGCTGAAGCTATTAAGTAATCTAATCATTATCATCCGATTAATGGAGAAAAATGTTATCTAAAAAAGAACAAGACATAGTCAATGAGTTATCTAGGCTTTTGTTGGATATATTTATCCTTGCCAACCCTCCACAACTATCCGCCCGCTATCAATCTATTGATTCCTTCAACGAGATTTATGCAAACCTGATTGCATTAAGAGATTGCTTATACGCTATGTCTAATGGTGATTTATCAAAGCCGATTCCTTTAAAGGGATTTATTGGCGGAACGCTCAAGACACTTCAGGCAAATCTTAAGCATCTGACATGGCAGACAAAGATGGTAGCTTCAGGGGATTTTACTCAACGTGTAGAATTCATGGGAGAGTTCTCCCAGTCATTCAATGCAATGGTTACTCAGCTTGACCAGACCTTGAAAGAACTCACCAAAAAGGAAAGAGAATTAAATCAAAAAAATGAGGAACTACTCAAAGAAATAGCTATCCGCAAAGAGATTGAAGAAGCTCTGCGGAAAAGCGAAGAGGCATTGAAAATTCAAGCAATAACGGATTCACTAACCGGACTTTATAACAGAAGACATTTCCATGGACTCGCTGAAATTGAAATTAAAAAATCACTTAGATACGTTCACCCCCTCTCGGTGATTATGTTTGATATCGACTTTTTTAAGCTGATTAACGATACATATGGGCATTCCATTGGAGATTCAGTTCTGAAAATGATAGCAGAGATTATGAAAAAGAATCTCAGGGCAACTGACATCCCTGCCCGATACGGGGGTGAGGAGTTTATTGTTTTACTCCCCCAAACTTCTGTCTTAGAAGCCGCTGCTACTGCAGAAAAACTAAGAAAGCTAATAGAAAACACTGCAATACAGGCAGAAAATCACGAGATAAAAGTTACCGCAAGCTTTGGTGTCAGCGACTACCTCGGAAAGACAGATTCTAAAGAACTTGAAGTAATACTCTCAGATTTTATCAGCACAGCTGACCAGACTTTGTATGCCTCAAAAAATGCCGGCAGAAACAGAGTAACAGTTTATGAGCCAAAAGAGGTAATTAAAAATACTTAATTAATACTTCCCTTTTAATAAAGTTGCGCAAGGAATCCCTATCATTAAAAGCTCGTCTTAAAAATAGAGAAAGCAACAGCTGTTTCTCTTTAAATCAACCCTCCCCCTGATTTAATTTTCAATCAATAGATATAATCTATTTACAATATAGATTAAAATGATATATACTTTTACGAGTAATCTGACGCTATGCAAAATCGTTGTCTTTTTTAGATACATGTCCGACATCAATAATAACAACCGTTTGATTGGTGCGAAGATAGCCACAAAATAGAGGAGGAATAGTTACTGGATGAGAATCAGAAAATACCGAGAAGAAGTATTCTAATAAGAAAGCAGGGGCATTAGGTGATGTGCCACACTTTGTTTAAAATTATTTTCATATTTATAAGAGTACTAATTAATCCTTATTAAAAAGCGCCTTCACGAAGGACTGTGGTTCAAAGTCTCTTAAATCATCCACGCCTTCGCCAATGCCGATAAGCTTGATAGGGATATTAAATTCCTTGTTTATCGCAAATACAATGCCGCCTTTTGCAGTGCCGTCCAGTTTAGTCAACGCAATGCCTGTAATGCCTATTGCCTCGTTGAAGATATGAGCCTGCCTTATAGCATTTTGTCCTGTGGTTGCATCAACGACGAGTAAAGTCTCGTGTGGCGCATTAGGCAGGGATTTTTTTATAACGCGGGTTATTTTTTTAAGTTCTTCCATAAGAGGCGTCTTGGTGTGAAGTCTGCCAGCCGTGTCAATGATTACAACATCAAACTTGCGATGCTTTGCGGCTTCAACCGCGTCAAAGGCTACCGCTGCTGGGTCTGAACCACTCTGGTGTTTTATTAAGTCAGCGCCAGTTCTATTAGCCCAAATCTCAAGCTGTTCAATCGCAGCGGCCCTGAATGTATCACCTGCAGCGAGAATCACTGAATAACCTTCTGATTTAAAACGGGAAGCAAGTTTTCCGATCGTTGTCGTCTTGCCAGAACCGTTAACGCCTACAGTGAGAATGACGAAAGGTCTTTCATTAGAAACTTTTAATGGCTGAAAAGCTCCAAGAGACCTTGACATCTCGGCTTTAATAATTTCCCTGACATTCTCTGAATGGTGTAATTGGTCTTTTTTGATTTTTTCTCTGATGCGGTCTGTTATCTCACCTGCTGTTTTCGCACCAACATCAGAGGCGATCAAAATTTCCTCAATGTCTTCTAATGTCGTCTCATCAATCTTTCTGTCAAAAACTACCTCTTCTATCTTGTCAACAAGATTTTTCTTTGTCTTAGCAAGACCAGCCTTTAATTTGTCAAAAAATCCCATATTTCTACCTTTTTTAGAAAATTTAGAACTTACACATCAAAAGCTAAGGCGAAGCCAGCCCATATTTAGACCGCTTCGCCTTTTTTCTAATGACTATAAGCCCACTAAGAACCTATTTAAAATCTATACTGCAGCTGCCACCTGAAGAAAAGGGCGTTATTTGCATTGGAATTATAGAAATTCTTGGGGACAAAATACTCTGCAAGCAGGTAGCCGTCAATATTCTTTGTGAACTTATGATTCAGCATAGCTTGTGGTAAATGTCCTCTGTCTTTCCCACTGTTTGAAAACATCGCGGGATTAAGTCCCTGTGTGCTCTGGTCAGCCCTCAAATAGTTATACCATACCGAAAGATTTGTATTTGCAGAGAAATTCACTTTCACGTTTGCCCTGTATATTTGCATATTAGTCCAGTAGGCAGGAATTCCTCCGCTTTCTCTCATGGTTTCATTAACGAGAGTGAAGACTATAAGCTCACTCCATTGAGGCCATCTCGAAAAGAGCGGGTTAAATCCCTCATGTTTTGCAGTTGATGGCTTATCTCCTGAAAGATATACAAATCCAATATCAAATTCTGGCTTAAGGTCAACCTTCTCATATTTGCGGCCTACAAAGAAATAACCGCCCATGCCTCTTCTATCTCTGCCGCCGTCATACTCTCCAAACTGGTAGGCTAACTCGCCCCTGAATCTCCATGTATCATATTTATAAACCGCCCTCATGCCTAAAGTGTTTAAATCTAATTCAGGAATTGTAGCAGTTCCGACTCTGAATTGATCCTCTTTTTTATAAATGTAATAAGGCTCTAGCGAGAGATTATCGGTAACCTTGCTTTTGCCATATACGAAAAATCCCTTCTCATCAGATGTATTAAGCCTCCTCTTATTCACCTCATAAAGAGATGGCAGATAGATGTCTCTGACAGGGTTAGTAAGATAAACGAAGTCAACACTGTGGTTTGGATTAATCTTCCAGATAACTCTTGCGGCATTGAAGTAAAATGTTCTTGAGCCATCTACTGGAGTGCCGTCCATTATAAGGAAGCCTTCGCCATGAGTCATAAGGAAGTCCTGTCTGCCGATTCTGACGTCAACTGGCAGTTTGAAGACATTCTTAAAGTCGGCATAGAGATTGTCAATGACGATTTCATCTTCTGCAAAACTGTTTAAAGACGCTGTGCGAGAATTGATGTAATACCTAGCCTCATTGGTCAGCTTGAGGTATGCTGAAAAGTCCTTATCAACATTAACCTGCCCCCATACAGATGTCCTCAGCCTGAAAAAGTTCTCATTTTTGACATTGAGAGTATCCAGGTCAAAGGCATTCTCCCATAACTCCTGTCTGAGCCTTATGCTGCCGCCATATTTGAACTCAACAGCGGCTAAGGCGTCAGATACTACCATTACGCCTGAAAGCAAAATCAAAAAACATACTATTAAAAACCTCCCCCCCATACAACCTCCTCCTTTTTTAGGAAAAAAATAAAAGATGCCGTGAAAATTTATGAAGTATATCATAAAAGAAAAATTTTTTAAATAAATGTTTTTGCCCCGGATCCCGATATAGAAATTCCACAAACCTATTTCTGAGGTAATTTTAATGTT
>DAIQAO010000011.1:0-39342 GCA_036781645.1 Dissulfurispiraceae bacterium | reverse complement strand
TTTAATCATTAAAAGTGCCTTTGCTCATTGCAACTAAATTGGAGATGAACCCAAATTTTGTAAGTCCTTGTTTCCCTTTATCTCGCCTTGTTGATAACCTTTAACAGCTTTCTGGCAGAAAGGAAAATCTCCGTGTATCTTTCATCCTGAAAATCTTTGTAGGTATTAATATGCGGAAGAAAACGGTTTTTTTTGTAAATCACAGAAACTTCTGCGTAAATGCCATCCTTAAGATAAATGCGGTGGGAATAATCCTTTGTTGAGGCTAATATAATTTTTGCTAAGGTTAAATATCCCGGGTCTATATTGACATTTCTTTTGTTACCTGAGGCAAGCAAGGTTTCGATTTGATTTGTAATAATTTTTATTTCAGCTATTTGCTCTTGTTCGATGAGGTTTTTAAAGAAAACAAATCTCCTTATTATATTATCACCCAGCTCATCTTTGTAATACTCTGAGAAATCCCAGGGAATAGGAGGTGAATACATTGCTATTTCGCCAAATTTTCCTTCAAGATGTTCAATTGCTTTTAGATACCACTTCTGATTTGAGTATAAAATACCCGTAAAAAGCAGAGCTTTAGTAGGTATTCTTGGTTTTCCCATTTGTAAATTAGTCGGATGTGAGTTGACGAATAGCTGTTTTTATCATAGGGGAGTCCCATTTAATTGGACCTACCACCTTTTCCTTGATTACACCTTTTTTGTTGATAATGAATGTCTCAGGCACTCCACCTATTCCATATGTTCTGGCTATATTTTGATTATCAATCAGAACAGGAAAATCAAATCCGTTTTTTTTCAGATATTCTCGAGCCTTTGAGGGATCATCCTTATATAAAATTGATATATACACAATATTGCTCTCTTGTTCTGTGTTTAAAAGGCTCTGTATTGAAGAATTGACAGCAAGGCAGGATTCACACCAGGAAGCCCAGAAATTCAGCAAAACAACTTTACCTCTTAAGTCGGCAAGCTTCCAGATTTTATCATTTATGTCTTTAAGTTGAAATAATGGAGCATCAAGCCCCACTATTGCTTTGGGGCGGGCGCTCTCTCTGCTAGCAGCCAACAAGTAAATTATTATTATACCTGCTATAAAAACCATTGATAGTATAATTGTCTTATGTTTCACTTTATAGTCTCCTGTTTTCTAATCATTCTATTCTGTGGCAAATAAAAAAAATGGTCGATAGAATAAAAGAAGTATCTACAAACAGAAAAAAGGAACCCAGCTTTTTTGAACTAAAAGATTGTTTTTAAAAACTGGATTCCTTGATATCAGAGTATAGTTTTAATTAAAAGTTACCATCAGGGGGTCTTCTATCTTTTTTAATACGGGGGCATCATCTTCAATATCAACTTTTATAATTTGGCTATCCTTGAAGGTGCCTTTTATAATATGTTCAGCTAGCATATCTTCGATTTCCCGATAAACCGCCCTTCTCATTGGTCTGGCTCCATAAGCAGGCTGGTAATACTTTTTGAGTAACCACTCCTTTACTTTCAGAGAGACTACTATCATTAGCCCATGCTCCGAGAGCTTTTTGTTGGTCTCATTTATGAGAAGGTCAATAATACTCAATAAGTGCTCTTTGTCAAGGGGATGAAATACGACTATTTCATCAACCCTGTTGAGGAATTCGGGATTAAATGTCTTTTTGAGTTCAGACAAGACGCTATCCTTGATATTTAAATAAGCATCCTCAGAAGAAGCCCGCTGAAAACCGAGAGGAGTTGCCTTTTCTATAATTCTCGCGCCTAAATTGGAAGTCATAATTATAATTGTGTTTCGGAAGTCAACTTTTCTACCGTAACTATCCGTTATAACGCCTTCATCGAGTAACTGTAAGAGAATGTTAAAAACATCTTGATGTGCTTTTTCAATTTCATCAAAAAGTATCACAGAATAGGGACGTTTCCTAACTTTTTCAGTTAATTGTCCACCTTCTTCATACCCAACATAACCGGGAGGAGCGCCTGTTAATCGGGATACATTGAATCTTTCCATATATTCGGACATGTCAATTTTGACAAGGGCATTTTCGTCATTAAACATGAATTCAGCCAAGGCTTTGGCAAGTTCAGTTTTTCCAACCCCTGTAGGGCCGAGGAAGAAGAATGAACCAATGGGTCTATTTTTTGTTTTTAATCCAGCCCTTGAGCGCCGAATCGCCTTTGATACCGCCTTGATAGCTTCATCCTGCCCGACTATTCGGTTGTGCAGTATTGTTTCCATCTTTAGCAATTTCTCTGTTTCAGTCTCTCCCAATTTGCTTAAGGGGATACCAGTCATCTTGGAGACCGTATAGGAAACATCGTCTTCACCGACTATGGGTATCTCTTTATCGAGAGAGTCTTTCCATTTTTTATACTGGGCTTCGTAGGACTTCTTCAATTTATCCTCATGTTCCTTTATGGCTTGTGCTTTTTGGATATCATGGAGTCTCATATATAATGTTTTTTCTTTGGAGAGTTGGATTAGCTCGGTTTCCATTTCTCTTAGTTCAAAAGGCATTGTAGTGCTTTTCAATTTAAGCCTCGAGCCAGTCTCATCAATCACATCTATTGCCTTGTCAGGCATGTATCTGTCAGTTATGTATCTGTCAGATAGTTTAGCAGCAGCAACAACAGCTTCATCGCTAATTTTTACTTTGTGGTGTTTTTCGTATTTGGCTAACAGCCCATGCAAAATATCTATTGTGGTATCTAGCGAAGGTGGCTGGATGTAAATAGGCTGAAACCTCCTCTCGAGGGCGCCGTCTTTTTCCACATGTTTCCTGTATTCATCCGGGGTGGTTGCCCCTATGCATTGCAATTCCCCCCTTGCTAGAGCCGGTTTTAACATATTCGATGCGTCAACTGAACCTTCTGCAGCTCCTGCGCCGATAAGTGTATGAAATTCATCAATAAAAAGTATTACATTCTCAGATTGAAGTATTTCCCTCATTACAACCTTGAGCCTTTCTTCAAATTGTCCCCTGTATTTCGTTCCGGCAATTAAGGCGCCAAGATCAAGAGAGATAATTCTCTTTCCAATAAGGCTGTCTGGGACATCGCCGATAACGATTTTCTGGGCAAGCCCCTCGACAATCGCAGTTTTTCCAACCCCGGGCTCACCTATAAGAGCCGGATTGTTTTTGAGTCTTCTTCCCAGAACCTGAAGAACGCGCTCGATTTCGTCTTCTCTTCCAATAACAGGGTCAAGCTTGCCTTCTGCTGCGAGCATCGTTAAATCCCTTCCAAATTCATCAAGGGCTGGGGTATTGGTTTTCCTGCGTTCCTTGTGCTGACCTTGGTGAAATTGGGGTTTAATGGTTAAATTAATAGTAAGCTGTCGGGCGCCAAGGAGATTAGCGCCAAGATTTCTGAGTATCTTTCCCGCCATTCCTTCGTCTTCCCTGATTAGACCCAGCAGAAGATGCTCACTGCCTATATAGTTATGTCCGAGTAATCTTGCTTCCTCGATGGCGAGTTCTAATACCTTTTTTGCCCTTGGGGTAAAGGGTATCTCACCAAATGTAATAAGATTACTCCCTACTGGGAGGTTTCTTTCTATTTCATAACCGAGTTCTTCTATGGAAAGTCCCATTTTTTTTAGAATATTAACAGGGACGGAATCTTTATCTCGAATAATCGCGAGAAGAAGATGCTCTGTGTCAAGATAGTTGTTGTTTCTCCGTTCTGCTTCTTCCTTTGCACCTAAGATTATCTTTCTTCCCCTTTCTGTAAATTTCTCAAACATTTCTATCTCCTTCGTCTAATGGTGTTATAATTAAATTTTAATTATCTTATGTTTATATTGTCAATATCAAAGCCTTAAAAATAATACGCAAGAATTGTGCAAATATTTTGTTTTGTCAAACAAAATTCAATTTAGACTTTAATTTAATGATATAATTAACAAATGACAGAATATTTTATAAATCTCCCTCCCGTATTACAGGCGTTTATAGCAACTTTGTTTACATGGGCAACAACTGCTCTTGGTGCTGCTCTGGTTATTTTTACGAGAAGGGTAAATCAGAAGATGCTCGATACTATGCTTGGTTTTGCTGCTGGGGTAATGATAGCAGCGAGTTTTTGGTCGTTGCTATCGCCGGCAATACAAATGTCTGAAGGCGGCAATTTACCTTCTTGGATACCGCCTGCGGCAGGTTTTATTGCGGGTGGTCTTTTCTTGAGGCTCGCTGACAGAATTCTGCCGCATCTTCATCCCGGCCTACCGTTGAAGAATGCTGAAGGCATCAAAACATCATGGAGGAGAACAACCCTTCTCGTTCTTGCTGTTACACTTCATAATATTCCCGAAGGGCTTGCAGTAGGAGTAGCCTTTGGCGCTGCCTCATCAGGATTGCAATCAGCCACCCTTGCTGGCGCTATGGCTCTTGCCCTTGGCATCGGGATACAAAACTTCCCGGAAGGGGTTGCAGTATCAATGCCATTAAGAGGGGAGGGCATGTCAAGGTTGAAAAGCTTTTGGTATGGACAACTGTCAGGCATGGTCGAACCTATTGCTGCAATTATCGGGGCGGGAGCGGTAGTCATAACTACTCCTGTTCTGCCGTATGTCTTAAGTTTTGCCGCTGGAGCAATGATTTTTGTAGTTGTCGAAGAATTGATTCCAGCCTCCCAAAGAGGTGAAAATACTGATCTTGCCACACTCGGAGTGATTGTCGGCTTTACGCTCATGATGATACTTGATGTGGGATTAGGATGAAAATAGTGTATATATAGATTCTGTGTCCTCAAGGTGTATTTCTGATATTTTTAAAAATTGTTATAAATCTTTGCAGGACAGCTAAGATAGCTGTCCTGCTTTGTTTTGTTCTAATTTCTACTTTTCTGTGTCTATATTTCCCTGCCTGCCGCTAATGCGAAGGTTTTTAGTTGGTTCATCATGGCATTGAATTTGTCAGGGGTTAGTGATTGAGGGCCATCAGAGAAAGCCTTTTCAGGATTAGGATGCACTTCTACCATAATGCCGTCCGCCCCTGCCGCAATTGATGCATATGACATTGAGGGGACATATTTAGAAAATCCTGTTGCGTGTGATGGATCGGCAATTACTGGAAGGTGTGTTTCTTCGTTTAAAACGGGAATCGCTGAGAGGTCAAGGGTGTTGCGTGTGTGTGTCTCAAATGTTCTTATACCGCGCTCACAAAGGATAACCGATAAATTACCTTCGCTTAGAATATACTCAGCGCTCATGAGCAGTTCGTGCATAGTCATAGACATACCTCTTTTGAGGAGAACAGGTTTTTTGATCTGCCCCACTTTTTTCAGAAGCTCATAATTTTGAGCATTTCTCGTCCCTATCTGTAGTATGTCAGAATATTCAGCAACAAGCTCGGCTGTTTCTGGATTTACAACTTCTGTAACGACAGGGAGTCCCGCAATCTTACCAGCTTTTGAAAGGAGTTTTAAGCCGTCCTCCTTCATCCCTTGGAAAGAGTAGGGCGATGTTCTCGGTTTAAATGCCCCCCCTCGCAGGATTGAAGCCCCTGCTTCTTTAACAGCCATTGCTACGTCTATTATCTGTTTTTCATTTTCTATAGCACATGGCCCAGCTATAACAACGATATTTTTACCGCCTATTGAGACTTTGTCAGATATCTTTATTACACTCCGTTCCTTTTTCACCTCCCGTGAGGCAAGTTTAAATGGCTTAAGAATAGGAACTACCTTTTCTACCCCATTCATCAATTCGATGGATTGAAGTATGAATTTGCCCCTTTCATCACCAACCGCACCTATGACATCTCTTGTGGTTCCCTGAATTACATGAGGTTTATAACCAAGTTCAATTATCCTGTTTAAAACCTCTTTTTTCTCTGTTTTTGTAGCATCTGGCTTCATTACTATAATCATTTCATCTCCTTTCATTGATGTCCGGAAAAAGTGTAGCGGAAGAATCACCCTCAGCTTTTAAGATCATTCGGTCATAAAAAAACCGGGGGTAGCTCCTTCGTCCACCCCCGGTTACTGGTTGATTTTTATAGTTTAGTTCAGCTATATCCTAAGGTCAACCAATAGCCGGAGGCAGACGGTGTAAAGAAAAAAAAGAAGAATCCACGCCACCAGCAGAAGATTGAATTCAGGATATACATTTTTTGCATATTATTTTATAAACTAATTCAGTCAAGTATGTCAAGTCATCCTAAAAAGTGGGGATACCCCTCTTTGAGGCATCGAAACGTATAGACATAGACGTATAGACGTAGATGGGGTCAGACTTGACTATTGACTTTCTAATGGAAGCTCAAAGCTGGCTATGGCTTTATATTATTGGCTTTAGCCGAAGAAAGTCAAAAGTAAACAGGCTGTTGAAAAACTCTTCTAACAAAATTGTTTCAATCAAGAACACATTAAGATAAACTATAGTAATTCAATATTAAGGCGGTGCAATTGTTAGGAGAGAAACAAAGAAGTGAACCGATGTTCTACTATGTAAAAGTAGAAGATTTGATTCCTGAATGTCATCTATTAAGGCTGGTAGACAGGCATATTGATTGCACTTTCATGCGGGCTAAGGTAAAGCATTTATACAGTCATACAGGCCGCCCTTCCATAGACCCCGAGGTATTACTCAGGATGCTGTTTATAGGCTATCTATACGGAATTATTTCTGAGAGGCGGTTATGTGAAGAAGTAAAGATGCATATTGGGTATAGGTGGTTTGTGGGTGGCAAGACTGCACTAAAAGGAAAACCCAAAAATGCTGACGATTTTCAACTATGTTTTGAGTTCAACTAAAAACTCAGGAAACTCCAGTATTCAAGTCCTTGACAGTATTTATTAAATCCTTCTATTATATATAAGTTTAATTTGAAATTTATTTGCTTAACGCTAAGACTCAAGATGCTAATCCTATCAAGCTGATTCACCTTCTTATTATTGAGTGTCTTTTAATTCAGGAGTTTTATGGCTGGACATTCCAAATGGGCTCAGATAAAACACAAAAAGGCACACACCGACGCCAAGAAAGGCAGAACATTCTCTAAAATCGTCAAGGAGATTTCTGTTGCTGCAAGGCTCGGGGGCAAGGATGCCGAAGCTAATCCAAGGCTCAGAACAGCTATCGAGAAGGCTAAAGAAGTAAACATGCCTTCTGAAAACATCAAAAGAGCGATTATGAAAGGCACGGGAGAACTCCCCGGTGTCTCATATGAAGATGTTGTTTATGAAGGCTACGGGCCTAACGGAGTCGCCCTTTTGATTAAGGTTTTAACGGATAATAAAAATAGAACTGTATCAGAAATCAGGCATATTTTCTCAAAGAACAATGGCAACCTCGGGGAGTCTGGCTGTGTATCCTGGCTCTTCCGCCAAAAGGGGTATATCCTTGTTGATAAGGCTAAGATAAATGAAGAAACCTTAATGACAGCTGCCCTTGAAGCAGGAGCTGAAGATCTGATTAATGATCCCGCTGCGGATAACTTTGAGATAATCACATCGCCAGAGTCCTTTGCTGCAATCCGGCTTTTTCTTGAAAAACAAAACATTCCCATTAGTTTAGCCGAGATAACAATGCTTCCTAATGCCTATGTATCTCTTGACAGGCAGACAGCCGAACAGGCATTGAGACTCGTGGAAGCCCTCGAGGACAATGAAGATGTTCAAAATGTCTACTTTAATTTCGAGGTGCCTGATGAAGCAATGGCATGTTAAAGTTGGATAATAAAATTGGTTTTTTTGTATTCGCGGGCTTTTGGTTTGACAATAATGTTCTTGCAACCTTCATATATACGGTGCACAGAGTATAATGTTTAAAACATTAACAAATGCCCTTAAGAGGAAGTTTCTTGCCGGGCTCTTTGTTACTATTCCGGCGGTTATATCCATTTCAGTTCTCCTCATGTTGTTCAATTTTATCGATGGCATCCTGAGCCCGTTTTTCAAGATGGCTCTCGGCGTCAATATACCCGGACTTGGTTTTATCAGCGCTATAATTGTTGTTTATTTTATCGGCGTCCTCTCTACCAATGTGCTTGGCAAAATGATTCTTGGATTTATAGAGAGACTATTCCTCGCTATCCCTGTGTTTAAAGGTATTTATAGCGCTATAAAACAGCTTGTTAATGCATTCTCGCCCGAAAACAGAAGCTCATTCAAGAAGTTTGTGATTGCAGAATATCCCAGAAGAGGAGTTTATGCATTCGGTTTTCTGACAAAGGAGTGTATGATTTCATCCTGCGACGAACACGCCTTCATGAAAACAGTTTATATACCAACTAACAACCTATATCTCGGGGAGATCGTTCTGCTGGACGAAAAGAGCATTATTTATACAGATATTCCCATTGAAGACGGCATAAAGATAGTTTTATCAGGAGGAATTGCCGCTCCTTCAGAAATCATGGGATTAAAGGGAGTGAGTAAATGAGGCTTGCTGCCATTACTCTTGCTGCTGGTTTAAGCACAAGGATGAAGTCTGCTACACCCAAGATTCTTCATAAAATCCTCGGCAAACCTATTATTCAATACGTTATCGAATCATTAGCCCAGTTATCTCCGGAAAAATCGATAGTAGTGATACGCTCTGCTGATGATGAAATAAAGAATACACTTAAATCTTATTCTGTTATATTCGCCGTCCAGAAGGAACCAAAGGGGACAGGGGACGCCCTTAATGCTGCCATGCCCAATCTAGAGGGCTTCAGTGGCATTGTGCTTATTGTAAACGGCGACACTCCGCTAATTACATCTGAAACTTTAAAAAAACTTATTGAACTTCACCAGAAAAATTCTGAGGACATATCTATTCTCACCTTCACAGTAAGTGGTAACCATTCTTACGGCAGGATATTGAGAGAAAATGGGAATGTAAAAGCCATAATTGAGGATAGAGATGCAAAGGAAGAACAGAAAAAAATAACAGAGGCAAACGGAGGAATATACGTTTTTGGTTCTGACATGACAACACTGCTTAATGAAATAAAGATAAATGAATCAAAGGGAGAATATTATCTTACGGATATTGTTGATATCGCAGTAAAAAAGGGCTACAGGATCGGCGCTCATAATATTGCCAGAGAGGAAGAGCTTACAGGAATAAACAATAGGGAAGAACTGCATAAAGCCTTGCACTATTTAAAAAACACCATAGCCGAAAAATGGCTCCAAAACGGTGTATCTATACTCGACAAAAACACTGTTTTCATTCATCCTGATGTGGAGATTGGCACAGATACGATTATTTATCCTAATGTCCATATCGAAGGTAGAAGCCTTATTGGTGCAAACTGCACAATATATCCCAACACAAGAATAGTTGATAGTATATTAGCAGATGGAGTCGTCATAAAAGACTCGTCTGTCATAGAATCATCCGAGATAAAAGAAAACACTATAGTGGGGCCCTTTGCCCATATCAGGCCAGGCTGTTTTATTGGACCTTCATCAAAAATCGGCAACTTCGTAGAAATAAAGAAATCGGTTCTTGGGGCAGGGGTCAAGGCTTCTCATTTAAGTTATCTTGGAGATTCAGAAATAGGCAACAATGTCAACGTGGGGGCAGGAACAATAACCTGCAACTATGACGGAAAAGAAAAGTATAAAACTATTATTCAGGATGAAGTTTTTATAGGCAGCGATACCCAGCTTGTTGCCCCGGTGAAGGTTGGCAAGGGTTCTTATATAGGAGCAGGTTCTACTATTACAAAAGATGTTCCACCTTTCTCACTGGCTGTCAGCAGAACCCCTCAGAAGAATATAAAGAGGAGGATATCTAAAAAAAGTTCGGAAAAAAGTCATTCAGACGATACAAGAAAATGATAGGCGGTTTGTTAATTTAATTTCTCAAAAATAACTAAGGGAGAAAATATTAAATATTTATGTGTGGAATAATCGGCTACATCGGCAAAAACAATGCTATTCCCATTGTAATGGATGGCATCAAACGCCTTGAATATAGAGGCTATGACTCAGCAGGCATAGCATACCTCATAGACAATAAAATCGAGATCAAGAGACGGCAGGGTAAGATTGATGAACTAAAAAAAGAAGTGGTGAATTTGGGTTTGTCAAGCAATCTTGCAGTAGGCCATACAAGATGGGCGACTCACGGTAAATCATCGGATGAAAATGCCCATCCCCACCGTTCAGACGGAGTTGTAATTGTTCATAATGGCATTTTAGAAAATTATATGGAACTTAAGAAAACCCTTGTTGACGAGGGTTATATTTTTAAATCAGAGACCGATACCGAAACCCTTTGTCATTTGATAAATAAATTTTCATCAACCCTTTCTCTTGAAGATGCTGTTCGTGAAGCTATAAAAAGAATCAAAGGTTCTTATGCCTTTGCTGTAATTGATGAAAAGGAGCCTGACAAGATTTTAGCGGTGAGAAAAGAAAGTCCTCTCGTGTTGGGGCTTGGGGATGGAGAATACTTTGTTGCTTCTGATGTCCCTGCATTTTTGAATTACTCCAGAGAAGTAATATTTCTTGATGACAACGAGATGGCAATAATTCACTCAGATGGTGTAATAATAACCGATTTTGAAGGCAAGCCCATCAATAAAAATGTTTCGGTCATATCGTGGAGTCCTTCAATGGCGGAAAAGGGGGGCTACCGCCACTTCATGCTTAAAGAAATATATGAACAGCCTCGCTCAATCGCTGACACAATAAGAGGAAGAGTGATTTCTGAAAAAGGGGAAGTCGCTATTGAGGAGTTTGGCTTAAATCCTGAAGACATAACCAGCATTGACAAGATTTATATAGTGGCATGCGGCACTTCCTATCATGCAGCAAGTGTGGGCAAATACATGATAGAGGAATTAAGCAGAATACCTGTGGAAGTGGATATAGCCTCTGAATTCAGGTACAGAAACCCTTTGATCAGTAACAATAACCTTTTCATTGCAATAACCCAGTCAGGTGAAACTGCTGACACCCTGGCTGCCATGAAAGAAGCAAAAAGGCTGGGGGCAAAATGTCTGACTATATGCAATGTAATTGGCAGCACCGCCTCAAGAGAGTCCGATTACGTCTTTTATACCCACTCGGGTCCAGAAATAGGAGTGGCTTCAACAAAAGCCTTTACAGCCCAATTGGTAGCATTATATCTTCTGGCATTAGCTTTAGGTAAATTCAAAGGCACTCTTTCAGAAGAAACTTGCATTAGGCTTGTTGACGATCTTCTCCGCCTTCCTTCTGCTCTGGAAAGAGCCCTCACACACGATGAAGAGATAAAAAAGATTGCAAAGAAGTTTTTTAAGGCAAATGATTTCTTATATCTTGGCAGGGGTGTAGATTATCCAATAGCGCTTGAAGGGGCATTAAAGCTCAAGGAGATATCATATATTCACGCAGAGGGTTATCCTGCAGGCGAAATGAAACATGGTCCCATAGCCCTCGTTGATGAGGAACTCCCTGTGGTTTTCATTATTAATGCGAGCAAGTTATTTGACAAGATAATATCAAACATAGAGGAGGTAAAAAGCAGGGGCGGAACTGTTATAGCTGTAACCTCAATAGGCAGCAGTATTATTAAGGATATTGCTTCTTATTATGTGGCTATTGAGGGAATCAATGATTATCTTAATACAGTTCTGCTTACAATACCGCTGCAATTGCTTTCTTATCATATTGCTGTTTTAAGAGGCTGCGATGTGGATCAACCGAGAAATCTCGCAAAAAGCGTAACTGTAGAGTAGCTTATGTATGCTCTGAATATAATAAATATCTGGTGTTTTTTACTGCCCAAAATCAGCGATAGAACGTTGTCATTGCAACCCAGAGAGAAGCAAAGGGGAAGCAATCCCAATTTTTATGATGAGATTGCCACGAATCCTTCGGGTTCTCAATGACTTTTAAATTAACGGGTTTATGTTTCTATCGCCGAATTTGGGTTACTGGCTGCAGCTTTAGCAATATGGATTTTTATGTTATAATAAGGAGATACAGAGATGGTAAAAGAAGTTTTGACTGAAAATCTCAATCCCCAACAGAAAGAGGCTATTTTATATAGCGATGGTCCATTGCTCGTCCTGGCTGGTGCAGGAAGTGGAAAGACGAGGGTAATCGCTCATAAATACGCCTTTCTTGTTAAAAAAAAGAAATATCCACCCTCCTCCATTTTTACAGTTACCTTTACTAATAAAGCTGCCGACGAAATGAAGGAGAGAATTTCCACTTTGGTAAGTCGCGGATTTCAGCGCCCTTGGATAGGCACTTTTCACTCTCTCTGCAACAGGATTTTAAGAAAGGAGATTGGAGTTCTGGGCTACAGAAATGACTTTTCGATTTATGATGACGATGAACGTTCAACTCTTATACGGCGGATATTGAAGGATTTCGGGATACACGAGGCTCTCCATAAAGGCGTCAGTAGAAGAATAAGCCTTCTCAAGTCTTCTTTAATGTCCCCTGAGGAATTTATCTCAAAAAATAACGGTTACAATTTCGATGAAAAACTTGGAAGGGTTTATCTTCGGTATCAGGATGAGATGAAAAAGTATAATACCCTCGATTTCGACGACCTCATTTTGCTGACAGTCCAGCTTTTCAAGAAACACCAATCAATCCTTGAGAAATATCAACAGTTATTTCCCTATATCCTCGTAGATGAGTTTCAGGATACCAACCAATCTCAATATATGCTCCTAAAACTCATCTCATCAAAACACAGCAATATATGTGCGGTAGGTGATGATGACCAGAGCATATATAAATTCAGAGGTGCGGATATCAGGAATATTTTAGATTTTAAAAGAGATTTTCCCAATGCCAAAGTGATTAAATTGGAACAAAATTACAGGTCAACACAGAATATTCTCGATGTATCAGGACACCTTATTTCTAAGAATCATTCGAGAAATCAGAAAAAGCTCTGGACTGAAAATTGCTGCGGCGAGAGGGTGTTTTATTGTCGTCTTAATACGGAAGAAGAAGAGGCGAAGTATATTGCCCGTAGCATTAAAGACCTTTATCTAAAGGCAAATTATGAATACAGGGATTTTGCCGTTCTATACAGGATAAATATCCAGTCCAGGGCGATAGAAAGTGCCTTAAGAACCGAAAGGATTCCCTATCATATAGTGAGCGGTTTAAGCTTCTATCAGAGAAAAGAAATCAAAGACTTAGTCTCTTTCCTGAAGGCTATTCTCAACCCCAATGATAATATATGCCTAACAAGGATATTAAACAATTTCTATAAGGATATAGGTTCCAACACCCTCTCAAAAATAGAAGAGGAAGCAAAGAAAAATAATGTCAGCCTTTTCTCTGCTGTTAAGTTAATCTTAAAGGGGGGCAACTTTTCTCAATCGATCAAGGGTAAACTAAGTGATTTCCTAAACAGCTTTGAAGCTATATCCTCCAAGACATATAAAAATGCTGCTGCGTTTTTTAAGGAAATTCTTGAAAAAACTGATTATATAAACAATCTGGACGACAAAAGAATACAAAATCTTCTTGAGCTCATCTCTATGGCAGAGAACGAACCACTGATGGATTTCATTGACAAGGTATCTCTGGTGACATCGGCGGATGATAATTCTTCAGGCAATTCTGTCTCCCTTATGACCCTCCATAATGCCAAGGGGCTTGAGTTTCCAGTAGTTTTTATAATTGGACTTGAAGAAGGGATTCTCCCCTATTTCAAGACTTTTGACGACAAAGATGAATTGCAGGAAGAAAGAAGACTTCTATATGTTGGAATGACAAGGGCAAAGGATTACCTGTGTTTGACAGGAGCAAGAAGAAGAAGATTATTTTCTAAATTTCAGGATTTTGAACCTTCAAGATTCCTATCGGATATTCCACGGGAGTGTTGTAATTGGATTGAGAAAGCCTGTCACAGAACAGATGATATCCTCCAGACCGCCGATAAAACAGCAAGTCCAAAGTCCAATGCTGGATATATGATAGGAACTAAAGTTCAGCATCCTGTGTGGGGGGTAGGAACTATAAGGGATTGCTGTGGAGAAGGTGAGGATAAAAAAGTTATGATAAATTTTCAGGGGGTTGGGATGAAGCGTCTCGCCCTAAAATTTGCTAATTTACAGAAAGTAAATTAATGAAAATAACTCTTGAAGAAGTTAAGCATATTGCGCAGCTTGCAAGAATAAATTTCACCGATGAACAGATTGTTATGCTGAGTAAGCAGCTTAGTAATATAGTTGGGTATATCGAACAGTTAAAGGAGATTGAAACAGTTAATATAGAGCCGACATCTCACATTATGCCTTTAAATAATATATTTAGGGAGGACTCAATCACTTCTTCTCTGCCGAGACACGAGATGCTAAACAATGCCCCAGATTGTAATGAGAGGTTTTACATAGTTCCGAAGATAATCGAGTAGTTTGAGAGTTAAAATTCTCAAAAAATCAGGAATCGATACGGGCTCAAGATCGCTAAGGGAAATTAAAAAATTCACCCTTTGAAAAGGAAGTTCAACGGGGACTTCTTAATTATCAATCTCTTAACCCATCTTTGTGAAAGAAGGGTATCAAGGGACAATAAAATAAAAACTCAAAGAGCATACAAGTTCATAATAATAGCTTGTTTGCAGATTTTATGGTAGATGTTTATAAAGATGCTGCGAGTTTTTTTAAGATCTAAGATACATATGGCAACGGTAACCGAATCCAACATTACCTATGAGGGAAGCATCACGATTGACAGCGAACTTATGGAAATGGTTGGGATACTTCCCTTCGAACAGGTTATGATAAGCAATATGAATAATGGCGAACGTTTCGAGACATATGTAATACCAGGCAAAGCTGGCTCCAGAGAGTTTTGTCTTAATGGTCCTACAGCAAGAAAGGGAATCGTTGGGGATAGAATCATTATTTTCTCATATTGCCTCCTTTCTGAAGATGAAATCGTCGGGTTCTCACCAAAAATAATCAAGCTTGATAAAAACAACAATCCATTGCTGTAAATCCAGTTTCTCGCGGGATATGTTAATATCTGTTCCAGATATTCTTTACAAATAATTTCTTTTCATAAAGAAGATTCAAAAAGCCATTCTCATCTGTATTGAAAAAATAGGAAAGATTTTCAAGGTCACTACCTTTCTTCTTTAAGAGCGTCTCATTTTTGAGCTTAAGTAGAGTCTCTATCGTTCTGTAAAAAAGATATGTCTCTCTGAGTGCTATAGCATCTCCTGGCTCCAAGCAAGAATAAAGGCAGAGCCTTCTTAATGCATCAAAAGTGTTTTGAACAAGGATTTTCGGTTTTTGTGAACAGTTTCGTATCTGCATATACTGAACAAAAAATTCTAATTCAGCAAGACCCCCAGTTCCGTATTTGATATCAAATACGCCGGCATTCGACTGTTCTTTAGATAGTTCCTTCTGCATTCTCTCGCCCATACTGCGAATTTCCTCTTTAGGTATATCGACTGAGCGTTTGATTAATATATCTTCCCGCATTTGCATAAAATCCTTGCTAATTCTGGCAATGCAGTTTAAGGGTCGCGCCTTCAACAAAGCTTGCAGTTCCCATGACTGAGCATTTGAAAGGTAATAATTTCTAATCCCCTCGAGCGGGCTAATTAGCATTCCTTTGCTTCCGTCTGGTCTTAGTCTGATATCAATTCGGTATGCCATGCCGTCTTTTGTATAGGATGAAATGAGTCTTATGAGTCTCTCAGCTATTTTTATATCTGAGTATGAAGGCTCGTGGGAGCAGATAAAGATAATATCAATGTCAGAATTGAAGGTTATCTCCATTCCTCCAAGCTTTCCAAAGCCAATTATGGCTAAAGTCTCTTGATTGGATAAGTCATTGCCTGAAGCTAAGGTATGAGTGATAGACTTGAGTCCTGCTGCAAGAATGACATCTGCTATCCTGCTTAAAGACAGCATTAATTCTCTTATGTCTATTGCTGAATTGAGGAACATTGAACCAAGCCTTATTTCCTCATGCCTTCTGAAAAGTCTTATCGCAGTTAAAATGCCGTGTTTTTCTACGAGAATCTCGAGATCCCTTTTTAAAGAAGTAACAGTTTTTTTAGTAGATTGTTCAGTGATAAGAGAATCTAGATAATCAGGGTTGTTCATAATAATTTTAGATAGATAAGGGCTGTTGGAAAAGATAAAATTTAAGCTTGCAATAATATCCTGCCTTGCTGATATCGACTCGAGATAAGACTCCCGGGATGCAAGAATAGCAGAAAAATCCACTAGTTGTAAAAGCGAATTATCAGGATTTGTTCCCCTAATTGCCTCATCTACAAACCTGGGGATAAGTTCGTCAAGGAGCTTCCTGCCCTTTAAAGTTTGGAAGGCGAAAATTGAATTTCTAATCTTGGTGAGACAATGGATAGCCTTTTTAGGATCTTTAATCTTTGTATCTTTGAGCTCATCAAAGATTAAGCTCTCAACAGGGGAGTCCATTTCCCAGTAAAGGGAATCCATGAGTCTTCCATACGAATTTATGTCTCGTTTGGCAGAGGATGAATCGGTGGTCTTCATTTCAAGCAATGAATCATAAATCGTTCTGACCATGTGCCTTGTTGTGTAAAGGGCATCTAAAAATGATTTGGTATTTTCAAATCCCATTTTTGCAGCAAGGACTTGCATCTCAGCTTCATGAGACGGAATTATATGCGTCTGAACATCATTAAGCTGCTGCAGCCTATGCTCAAGGGTTCTCAAAAAGATATAGCCTTCCAATAAATTTTGAAAGTCTTCATGTCCTATGAATCCTTTTTGCAGAAGCCTGTGTAAAGCTTTAAGTGTGCTGTTTTCCCTCAGAAGGGGCTCTTTACCCCCATATATGAGCTGAAATATCTGAATAAAAAACTCTATCTCTCTGATGCCGCCAAAACCCCTTTTTATGTCCCTGCTTAATGTAATAGGTTTTATCTTCTCAACCTGTGATTTCATGCGCCTTATTTCCTCAATTGCATCATATCCAAGATATTTCCTATAAATAAAGGGATTAATGGTTTGCAAAAATTCATCGCCAGTCTCGTTGCAGCCAGCGATAAATCTCGCCCTGATTAAGGCAGCCCTTTCCCACAACTGTCCCCATGATTCATAATATTCCTCATAACTCCTTATGCTGAGGGCAAGACTACCCCTCTGTCCCTGGGGTCTCAGCCTTAAATCAACCCTGTAACAAAAACCGTCTTCTGTATTTAAAGTAAGAAATCTGTTGTATTCCTCCACTACTTTTGAATAAAACTCAAAAGCTGATATCTTATTTATGATTACGCCTTGGGGAGATAGTATTCCCGAAGTCTCTTCTTCTTCTCGGTAAACGAATATCAAATCAACGTCTGAACTGTAATTAAGCTCCAATGGTCCGAGCTTTCCTAGTCCTATAACGGCAAGGGTATTGTGTTCAGGTAGCCCGTATCTATTAGCTAAAAAAGGCAATACAAAATCAAGAGATTCAGACAGAATGGCATCTGCGAGCAGGCTAAGCTCATTCATTGTCTCTAGAAGATTTGCCCTTTTCAGGATATCTCGGATGGTTATTATTATTAGTTTTTCTTTTTTGAAATCTCTTACAGCCTTCATGCCGTCCTTTAAAGATTCGCAACTTGAAAATTTTGCCCTGAGTTCCTCTTTTAGGGCTGTGATGGTCAATGGATCATCAATGTGTTTTAATGAGCCAAATAATACTTCTGGATTTTTCGAGCAATAGTTTGCAAGGAACTGGGAGTATGAAAAGAGCATGGAAATAGCGTATAAGTTGCTCCTTAATCGATCATCGTAATCAGGATAAAGAGAGAGAAAGGTTTCGATGTTTTTAGAAGCCCTTTCGGGATCGGGCAGGTTAAATGGAAGATTAATTTCACCAGCCGAATAGTCTTTAGTAGTGCTCATTTTAAATATTATACCTATTCCATTTAAAATTGGGCATCTGGAGTGAAAAATACCGATAGGATTTATATATAAATCCAAGAGAGCTGCAAATTAAGTCTTCTCCTTTTGCAACAAGGCGGAGAGCAAAATTGCAAAAGCTGAAAAAGCGGTAGCCATATAGAAACTTGTTGAGAAGCTTCCAGAGATATCCGCCATGTAGCCCGCAATGGCAGGTCCTGTAATCTGCCCAATCCCGAATATGAATGTTACCAGCCCAAATGCTGCGGCGGTATCTGCTGCTCTGGTGTAGTCTGCCACTGTCGCAGCCATAATAGCAGGTATGCTCCAGGCAACCAAACCGAAAAAAACTATCGATAGGTAGATAAATGTTTCGGGCAGATATGCGGCAACAAATAGATAAGCCAACATCTGAAAGGCAAATACGCAAATCAGAGCTGTTTTCCTACCACATTTATCCGAAAGCAAACCTGCCAGAGGTCCTGAAAAGATGCTCAAAAAACCAATCAAAGACCATAAATTCCCCGCTGCAGCCTCTGTTAACCCTCTTTCCTTTACAAGGGCGGTTACTATGAAGGTTACATAAATGACATATGTATAGCCGAAAAAGAAATATATTATGCCCAGATAATAGATAATCCATCTTCTGTATATGCCCTGATTAGTTTGAACGGACTCACTGCATCTAATAGAAGCTGTATTGTCTTCATAGCCGGCAGGTTTTAATCCGAGCTCCAAAGGATTATCTCTCAGCAGAAAAAGGCATAGGAAGGCAATAACTATAACCATTAAGCCCAATACGAGCCATGCGCTTCTCCAGCCTTCTCCGCCTTCGATGTATTCATTCATAAACGGGATAAAGCTGCCCGAAAAAATAATAGCGAAGCCGCTTCCAGCAACGATGAACCCAGCCGCCCTTCCACGCAGTTTTCTGGTAAACCAGGATGACACGAGGGACACTATCGGTATATTAGCTGCACCGCTTCCAATGCCGGTCAGAGTATACATTATCAGTAGATAAAGAAATCCCTGAGCCATGCTCGACAATATCATTGTGAAACCAACGAGCATCAGGGAAACATAAATAAGTTTTCTCAATCCGGTTCTGTTTGCGATGATACCGCTGATAAGGGCTGATAGAAGATAACCTAAAAAATTGCCGGTGCTTATCAAACCCATTTGTGAATAGGTGAGATTGAGGGATTCACCGATAGAAGGCAGGAGCATACCAAAGGCAAATCTCCCGAGGCCCAGACAGGCTAAAACTCCCAGCATCCCAGTGAATACTACAACCCATCCGTAATAAAAGGGAAACAAATTAAACCATTTTTTATCTGGCATAAGTTAATTTATAGTGAACACAATGGGAGTTGCCTAAGCTTAGAGTCTTCATGTTAAAGATTGGTGCGGCTGGAAAATTTTAACTTCATTATTGCTGCTAAAATCATCCCTACCACAACGCCTGCCAGAGCGCACAGGAATATCAGAACGGCTACGGATGCCTCAAACTTCCACAACAGAAAAGCTACTGTAACTGGAGTAGCGTTTTGAAAGGCAAAAATTGCTATAAGAATGATGATAATTAGGACGAGAACAATAAACATGGATACCCCCTATGTTAAAGTTTATTTATTGTAATGAGCTGCTAAATTGGGAAGGATTGCGATTTCTTGGAGATAAGCCTGCGCCTGTTCAAGGGCATCTTTGATTGTCCTTTTGCCGTAAAGTCCCATAGCCGCATAGAAAAAATCAAATTTTATAAGGTGACTTAAAATATATCTCCAGGAATAGAATTTACCCATAGCTTTGAGAGTTTCGAGATGAAGCGTCTCGGGTCTCATTTTAGCCGGGATAAAAGTAACATGATGGGCATCATATTTAGACCAGTCTGTATGGAGAAGTCTATCGGAATCCCTCACCTCATTGAAAATCTCTGTGCCTGGTAGAGGGGTCAGCATAAGAAACTGAACAGTGTCAATGCCAAGATGCCTCGCAAAATCTGCTGTCTTTCTAATAGTATCTATATCATCCGTATCAGCGCCAAGGACGAACATCCCATGGATATTCAAGTGGTATTCCTTTAATCTTTTAACACAATAGACGATTTCTTCAACCCTTTGCTTTTTATTGAATGCCTCCAGTGTCATAGGATTGATTGATTCAAACCCTATATGGAGGGTATCGCAGCCCGAATCAGCCATAAGGCGAAGCAATTCAGTGTCTTCAGCTACATCTACTCTTGTCTGGGCAGACCAGCTTATATTTAGCTTTTCTGATATTATTGCCCTAAGTATCTCTTTGGCTCTGTCTTTTTTGACAGTGAAATTATCATCCACAAAAAATATCCGAGTCCTGTGTTTTGCATGAAGCACATTCTTAATCTCTCGCATACTGGCGGTAAGGGATTTAAAACGATATCTCCTTCCAAACATAAGGATGACCGAACAAAATCTGCAATTATAAGGGCATCCCCTCGATGTAGCTACAGGATGTAAGTATGAAGGGTTCCAGTTATGAATAAGGGAAAAGTCAGGTTCCGGAAGGGTATCCAGATTATCAATAAAAGGTGGCATTGGATTATGCCGGACATTACCCGATTTGTCCCGATAAGTTAAGCCCTTTATGGATTCGAGTGCAGGTTGAGCATTTTCGAAAAAATCAAAGAGATCCAGAAGCGACTGCTCCCCCTCTCCCCTAATAACGTAATCGCTGTGCTCTATGGCTTCATTGGGCAAAAAGGTAGGATGGGCTCCCCCTATGATTACGGGGATGCCAATTTTTCGCAACCTATCAGATGTCTGATAAGCTTCCAGGGCAGTAGATGTTATAGTTGAAAGGCAAACAACATCAGAATTTTCTATAAAGCTCCAGTCCGGTTCAGAGACATCTTCGATAAAAACCCTCACATTATAACCCCTGCGGCTTAATAAAGTGGAAAGCAGAACAGAGCCAAGTCTGGGGATTGGGAACTTGCTGAATACATGATACCTCGGAGATTTAACCTCTATAAATGAAACTCTATTAATTCTCATAAACAAAGTATAGCTCAATATAAATATGAAAGCAATATGCAGGGATGTCCCAAGTTCAGCGACGGAGCTAAAAAGCTGTACAATCTCAACAACTTATCCAAAAACAGTGATAGAAAAATAAGCCATTTCACAGGTGTCCAAAATAATATTCAAGCTGGGATTGCTTCACCCTGCTCGGAATTACAATTTTCTACCGCTAAATTTGGGAAGTGTGAATCAAACTGAGGCTTTCAGAAAATCAACAGGAGAGATTAAAAAAAGGAAAGGCAGGTTACCTACCTTTCCTTAATTGCCTTTTGCTTATAATTTTATTTAAGCTTGAGTTCTTTTGCTACCGCCTTGTAATCATCATCAGTAAATTTCTCATGGAGCTTGGCTTTTGGGCTGGCTTTTACCGCTTTAATCAATGCGTCGGCAGAGTCAATCTTCTTTGCTGCTACAGCCTTATCGAGCGCCTTGTCTGCCTTGTGACATTTATTGCATTTGTCCATTGCAGGAGAAGCAAATGTTAACGAAACGGCTCCCAGAACGAAAACAATAGCGACTATTAAAGCAATTATTCTCTTCATATTTTTTTCACCCCCTTTCTAAAACGCAGAATCTTTAAGACATAAAGGCATTTAACATGGTTAAAATCAAATTTGCAATTACTATACCAGAGAATTAATCTATAATCAAGTTAAAGGCAGAATCAATAACTTCTCCCCATTTCAGGAAATCTCTCTTATTTTCAGGAAATCTCTTATTTCAAATTTTAAAAATGATTTAATTATTTGTGTATAAAATTTAAAAACTTGACAATATAAGCCAAAGGTAATTTAAAATTTAGCAATCCTTTTTCTTTATTTAGTTCATATGATTTTGTGATTTGTGAGGGGTAAAATGACTAAGATTGATATTATTGATGCATTGCAAGATAATTTAGGCCTCACCAAGAAAGAGGCAAGGGAAATAGTCGAGGTTATTTTTTATAAGATAAAACAAAAACTCATTGACGGAGAAGGCGTAAAATTATCAGGCTTTGGGACATTCAATATCAGAAAAAAGAGAGCTCGCAAGGGCAGAAATCCGATGACCAAACAAGAGTTTGAGATCACTCCGAGAAGGGTTGTCACCTTCAAGGCAAGCGTTGAACTTAAGAAATCCTGCAATAAAAAAAGTTAAAAATAAATTCCACAGCTTATCTTGGTATTTTTGTATTTTTTTCTTTAGACTATGGAAAGCTGCTCATAAGCAATGCTGACTCTCTCTTTAAGTTTGATATTACACCTCTCACTTACCAATCGGTTAGGTAGTGAAGGAGTCTGTTTAGGAAACTCTGTGGTTTGCTGATGAGGAGGTATTCTTATGAACAAACGGCTGAAAAAGTCCGAATCACTGAATTTGTTTCCTGACAGATTATTTTATAAGATAGGAGAAGTCAGCAGGATATTAGAAGTCGAGTCATATGTGTTAAGATATTGGGAGTCTGAATTTAACTTTCTCCGTCCTAAAAGAAGTCAGTCAGGACAGAGGATTTATACTAAACAGGATGTTGACCTCCTTATGACCATAAAAAGGCTTCTTTACGATGAAAAATATACGATAGACGGGGTAAGAAGAAAGCTCCAGCGGAGCAACACCCGCCTGAATGAAGCTTTAATTAATGGCGAAGGGGTCGTCGAAGGTTCAACAGAATTGAATCAGACCTCAGAACCAAGGATGCAGGAGTTGTTGAGCTATATCAAAAATCGTTTACGGAGTATCGCAGGTTCTCTTTAGCAAATTCATTTTTAGATTCGGGGCGTAGCGCAGTTTGGTTAGCGCACTCGCTTGGGGTGCGAGAGGTCGGCCGTTCGAATCGGCTCGCCCCGATTAAATATAAAAAAGTGTAGTAAAGAAGGGATTAGCGAGGTTCTTGCCTTTTGCCTCCTGTTTTTTTCCCTTTCCAACTTGCTGCTTGCCCCTATTTTTGGGTTAATGAATCTCTATTTTTCCAAAATATGTTATACTTCATCTTATGAAAATCGCGATAACTGGAAAAGGTGGGGTAGGCAAAACTACCTTATCCGCAATATTAAGCTATTTGTTTGCAGAAGAAGGGAAAAAGGTCATAGCAGTTGACGCTGATCCAGATGCTAATCTTGCTCAGGCAATGGGGTTGAGCGCCTCAGAAATAGCAAAAATAAAGCCTCTTGCTGATATGTCGCAACTTATTGAAGAACGAACAGGGGTTAGACCAGGAACTATGGGAGGTATGTTCAGGCTGAACCCTAAGGTTGACGACTTGCCAGAAGGCATAGGGTATAAGATAAACGGCATTACTCTGCTTGTAATGGGCAAGGCAAAGGTGGCTGCATCAGGCTGTTATTGCCCTGAAAGCTCTCTTCTTAGAAGACTTTTAAAGCATCTCGTTGTAGAACGAGATGAGGTTGTAATAGTTGATATGGAAGCAGGAATCGAACATCTGACAAGGGGGACTGCAGAAGGGGTTGACGCCTTCATTGTAGTTGTAGAACCTGGACAGAGAAGCATCCAGACCGCTAATACCGTAAAAGAATTAGCTAAAGGTCTTGGTGTCAAAGAGGTTTTTGTGGTGGCTAACAAGGTTAGAAACGACGCTGATATCTCGTTTTTAAAAGACAACCTTCATGAAATGAATTTGATCGGCGCTCTGAAATTTAACCAGTCAGTAATGGATGCAGACATTGGGGGTGTCTCGCCTTTTACACGGGCTCCTGAACTTGTCAAAGAGGTCCGGGAAATTAAAAAGCAACTCCAGGAATTTGTTTCTTAGTTAGCATGAATAAAGGAACCATAAGAAAGGAGGTTCTCAGAAGGAGAAACTCCATAACAGAAGAGGATAAAAAAGCCAAAGATGATTTTATAAAAAAAACCCTTATATGTCTTCCTGAATTTGAGAAGGCGCATACAGTTTTATTTTATGCTTCATACAAAAGCGAGGTTGATACCTTTAGACTGATGCAGTATTGTTTGTCTAAGGGAAAAACAATAGCCCTTCCAAAGGTTGAGCCTGAATCTTCAAAATTGAAGCTTTATGAAATTATGGATTTAAAGGAACTTTCTACAGGTTATCAGAACATCCCTGAACCTAATGTTTCTGAAGACAGGGTATTACAGGTGAAAGATATTGACCTGATAATTGTTCCTGGTGTGACTTTCGATGTTAGATGCAACAGGCTTGGTTATGGAAAGGGATTTTATGACAAGATGCTGAACGAAAAATCTTGTCCTGCTATCGCCCTTTCGTATGAGGAGCAGATTGTAGATTCTGTTCCTGCAGAATCACACGACATAAAAATGGATAAAATCATTACAGACAAACGAATAATTACCCGCAATGGATATCAATAAAATAGAAGAAGGCATAAGGCTCATTCTGGAAGGTATTGGAGATGATCCTGCAAGACCTGGTTTGAAAGATACTCCAAACCGTGTTGCTAGAATGTATCTCGAAATATTCTCAGGGTTAAAAACTGCCGATGAAGATTTATTAAAACCCATAGAAGGGGAAAATCATGACGAGATGGTGCTGCTCAAGGATATCCCTTTTTATTCGGTTTGCGAGCACCACTTGCTGCCTTTTTTTGGCAAAGCCCATATAGCTTACATCCCAAGTGGGAAAATCGTAGGTATAAGCGAGCTCGTAAAGGCTCTCGAATTACTTGCCAAAAGGCCTCAGGTTCAGGAAAGACTGACTTCCCAGCTTGCTGATATTATTACACTAAGATTAAAGCCAAAAGGCTGTATGGTAATCATAGACGCAGAACATCTTTGCATGAGCATGAGGGGCATTAAGAAACCCGGCGCTAAAACAGTCACCTCTGCCGTGAGGGGCATTTTCAGGAGTAAGCAGAGCACAAGAGAAGAGATGCTTGAATTAATTAAAAGGAAGGATTGATAAGGGGATTTACTAAAGCTCTGATTAATAAACTATGTTGAGTTTCCTGAAAGGGACTCAACAACAAATAAGGAGGGAAACTGAAGCATGGCATCAATGGTTGATAAACCCTGTAAAGACTTTATCGAAGTATTGGCATCCAAAGCTCCGGTTCCGGGCGGCGGCGGAGCAGCAGCAATGGGCGGTGCAATCGGCATGGCACTTTCCAACATGGTCGGCAATCTCACAATCGGCAAGAAAAAATATGCCGATGTAGAGCCTGAGGTCAAAGATCTCCTCGAAAAAGGTTACAAAATCATTTCCGAACTGGAAACACTGGTAGACAAAGACGCTGAAGTTTTCGAGCCTTTGTCCAAAGCTTACGGTCTTCCAAAAAACACACCGGAAGAAATCAAATTCAAGGAAGAAACAATGGAGAAGTGCTCCAAAATAGCATGTTCCGTCCCAATGGAAATTATACGCAAGGCGTATGAAGGCATCAAAATTCATCAGCGCATGGGAGAGATTGGAAGCATGCTCGCTATTTCCGATGTGGGCTGCGGCGTTGTGTTTATGAAAGCTGCGCTTATTTCCGGCAAACTCAATGTCATCATTAATCTCAACACTATCAAAGATCAGGATTTTGTCAGATCCACAAAAGAAGAGATGGATCGTTTAGTGGATGAAGGCTGTAAAATTGCTGATGAAACTTTGAATCTGGTTATTTCCAAACTCTCAAAATAAATAAGGAGGAAAAGTCATAATGGCAGAAATTCTAAAAGCGAAACCGGTTGCAGATGCAATGAAGGAGGACATGATCAAACGGGTTGAGGCTCTAAAAGCCAGAGGCATAACCCCGAAACTCGGCATTATCCGTGTGGGCGCGCGTCCTGACGATTTGTTTTATGAAGGTGGTGCAAAAAAGACCTGCACAAGCGTGGGCATGGACTGTCAGGTATTCGAATATCCAGAAAATATAGATCAGGAGGCTTTTGAAAAGGCGGTGACTGAAATCGGCGCAAAAAAAGATATAAACGGCATATTGATGTTTTCACCCCTTCCCAAACATCTCAATGAGCGCAAAATCAGAACCCTCATTCCCGTTGAAAAAGATGTGGACTGCCTCACCACCAGCGGCGCTGCAAAAGTTTTTACCGATGATGTTACCGGATTCCCCCCCTGCACCCCCAGTGCGTGCATGGAAATGCTCCATTTTTACAATATTCCAGTTAAAGGCAAAAAATGTGTAGTTGTAGGACGCTCTCTGGTTGTAGGCAAACCTCTGGCAATGCTTCTGCTGCGGGAACACGGCACAGTGACAATTTGCCATTCCCGGACGGAAAATCTGCCTGGAGTGTGCCAGGATGGGGAAATCGTGATTGCTGCGGTAGGCAAGGCTAAAATGTTAAAAGGCAATTTCTTCAAAGCAGGACAGACAGTTATTGACGTTGGCATAAACCCTGACCCGGACAATCCCGGAAAATACTGCGGCGATGTGGATTTTGCCCAGGCAGAACCTATTGTAGCCAAAATCAGCCCGGTTCCTGGAGGTGTAGGCTCGATTACGACTTCTGTGCTTTGCAAACATACCATCATGGCATGTGAAATGCAGAACGCATAATTGATTTTTGTGCAAGTTTTCCTCTCCCCGAAATTAAGGGGGAGGGGAAAACTTAGGGAATATAAACATAGGGTCAATTGCACGAGCCCCAAAATCAGCGATAGAACTAAAAATCAATATATAAACCCAAAGATAGCGATAGGAAGCGCCGTTCCTGCAGAAGCACGGAACCAGTCCATCGCTCTTCCGCTCTGATATTGACCTCATAAGGTGTCGTATAAAAATCCTTCACCAGCCCTTCCTATATATCATGTTACTCCTGTTAAGCTTTATATTTGTATCGCAGAATTTGGGACAGTAAAAAAATATTTGAAACCTGTTCAATTTATGGTATATATATTAATTAGGATATTGCTATTTATGTGAAATGCTATTTATTGCAAACGAGGAGTTAAATCATGAACATTACTTTTAAATGGACGGGCAAAACCACAACAGGTGTTTTTCAGAGTGGGGAAATAACAGCACCCACTAAGGATGATGTCATCTCTGCTTTGCGAAGGCAGGGAATTATTCCCACTTCTGTCACAGAAACCAAGAAATCTGAAGCAAAAGCTTTGGGGCGAAAAGGTGGCATAAAAGAAAAAGACCTCGCCGTATTCACAAGGCAGTTTGCAACGCTTTTCTCATCGGGTATCCCGATTGTTCAGGGTCTTGAAATAATGGCAAAGCAGTCGGAAAAAAAGGGGTTAAGAGATATTTTAATTCAGATTAAAGAATCCATAGAGACCGGCTCAACCTTAGCAGACGCCCTTAGAAAACACCCGAAGGTTTTCGATAATCTCTATACAAATATGGTTGCTGCCGGTGAAATCGGCGGCGTTCTGGACAGCGTCCTCATCAGGCTTGCAGATTATATCGAAAAAACCATGAAGCTCAAAAAGAAAGTCAAGGGCGCCATGATTTATCCTGGAATTATTCTAACTGTTGCGGTGCTTGTTGTTGCCATAATAATGATATTCGTAATCCCTATCTTTGCCAAGATTTTTTCTGAAATGGGCGTAGCCCTCCCCTTACCGACAAGGATTGTAATAGGTTTTAGCAATTTCATAAGCGGTATCGGGGGTCTTATCATTTTAATCTCTTTTATCCTTTTGATAATAGGAATTGTGCAATACCGCAAAACTGAACAAGGCAGGAAGGTAACCGATAAATTTTTGCTCGACCTGCCGATTTTTGGAGATTTGTTAAGAAAGGTTGCTGTTGCCCGTTTCTCAAGAACGCTTGGAACACTCATCGGGAGTGGTGTGCCCATACTGGATGGTCTTGAAATATGCGCAAAAACGGCTGGCAACAAGATTATAGAAAAAGAGGTTCTTAATACCAAAAAAGAGGTTACAACTGGAAGCACAGTATCAGAAACTATGAAAGATTCCAAGATATTCAGCCCTATGGTAGTTCAGATGATAAATGTGGGGGAATCAACAGGCTCGCTTGAGCAAATGCTTATAAAGATAGCAGATTTTTATGACGATGAGGTTGATCAGGCCGTCGTGAATCTCACTACTATGCTCGAACCAATTATGATAATATTTATGGGCATCACCGTAGGGTTCATAGTTATCGCACTATATCTGCCTATATTCAAACTGGGCGGGGTTATCACTGGACAGTAATGGATGAATCCTCATAGAAGCCCGCAGCATGCTGCGGGCTTCTATGAATCTCTAAGAAATGAGTCTTTACCCTACTTTCTGCAGGCTTTTCTTTTTTGATATTTGAATGGGGTTATGATAATGCTAATCAATATCCTTGTATTTATCGAGTCTATACCTAAATTCCCTGAAGGACAAACCTAAAAGCTCCGCAGCCTTTGTTTTTACCCCTCCGCTTTTCTGTAAAGCCTTTTGGATCATTTCCCTTTCTATTTCTTCGATAAATCTATTGAGGTTAAAACCTGCATCTAGCTCTTGGCTAAGCATTTTAGATACTACTGGCTGGGAGTGTTTCTGGGGGGTATATCTTAAATGACCATCTTCTGAGAGTATAATCTCTCTCTCTATGATGTTTTTAAGCTCTCTGACATTTCCCCGCAACTCCATTTTCATAATATGATCGATAAAGTCAGGTTCAATTTTGACGATCTTTTTGTTAAATTTATGAGATATTACATTGACAAAATGATTTATGAGAAGAGGAATGTCTTCAAGCCTTTCCTTTAAATTGGGCAATTTAATCTCGAAGGTTGATAATCTGTAATATAGGTCCTCCCTGAAGTCCCCACTTTTAAGAAGATTTGTGAAATCTTTATTTGTAGCAGCTATTATCCTCACATCTACATTTATCTCGTGATTGCCCCCCAGTGGCCTAATCTTTTTTTCTTCGAGAAACCTCAGAAGCTTTGCCTGAAGAGAAGCAGGCATTTCGCCGATCTCATCAAGAAAGAGACTACCGTGATTAGCCTCTTCTATTAATCCGCGCCTCCTAGAATAGGCACCTGTAAAAGCGCCTTTCATGTATCCAAAGAGTTCGCTCTCGAGCAGTTCGCCCGGCAGGCTGGCGCAATTAACGGTGACATATGGCTTGCCAGAGCGCATGCTTTTATTGTGAATAGCTTTAGCAACAAGCTCCTTCCCCGTTCCGCTTTCGCCTAATATGATGACGCTTGAATCAAAAAGGGCTACTTTCTCAATTATATCGAAAACCCTTTTCATAGCTATGGATTTGCCGACAATGCTCTGATATTCATCCTCATATCTCTGGAGTTCCTTGACCTTTTTTTGTAAAGCTAACTTTTCTATTATATTTTTGAGGATTATTCTTATCTCATCAAGGTTAAAAGGTTTAGTTATGTAATCATATGCGCCTGCCTTCATTGCTTCGACAGCAGTCTCGGTTGAAGCAAAAGCGGTAATTATAAGGACTATGGTATCAGGAGAATCATTTCTGATTTTTTTGAGAATTTCGACACCAGAACCGTCAGGAAGTCTAATATCAACAATAGCAATATCAAAAAAGTTTCTGTTTATTAGAAGGTCAGCCTCCTCGATTGAGCCTGCTTCTTTAATATTGGAATCAAACTCTGTAAGAATCATAGAAAGAGTTTTCCTGATATTTTTCTCATCATCAACTATCAAAGTATTCATCTACTCTCCTTCATAAATCGGCAGTGTTATCACAAAATTTGCGCCGCCTATCTCAGATTTACTATATCCAATAGTACCTCCGAAATTTTCAATTATCCTATTTGATATGGCAAGCCCTAAACCAGTTCCAGATTTTTTGGTCGTGAAGAAAGGTTCAAAGATCCTGTCAATTTCTTTCTCACCAATGCCTGGGCCATCATCTTCTATATTTATTTGAACATATTTTTTTTCAGTCTTTATCGTTATTATTACACATGAACGAGCAGCCTCTATAGCATTTTTTATTATATTATCCAGTGCCGCTTCAATATAAGTCCTGTTACCATGAATAATCGCGCTGTTTTCCATGTCTAATATCAGTTGTTTTGCCTTATCTTTGTGAACTATAAGAACCTTTATAACATCAACTATATCAACTTTCTCTAAGGGGGCATCAGAAGGTCTGGAGTAAAGGAGAAAATCGTTTGCCAGACTCTTTAGTCTTGTTGCTTCATCAGAGATCATATCAATTAATTCATCATTATTTTTACCCTCTTTCAAAAGCTGCACCGATGAAGATATGACAGCCAAAGGATTTCTCAATTGATGAGCAAGGTCTGCGCTTACTCTGTATAGCCTTCTGTGACTTTCCATTTTTATCTTTTCCTCTTCGAGTTTTTTAATATATTTCTCCTGATTCTCGAGTTTGTTCTTCATGGCATTACCAGCTATGGAGATGGCAATAAATGACAATATATGAAGAGAAATATTCACAAAGTATTCTCTTTCAAAAAAATTTTGATTCAGATAAGAGCTAATACCATACATCAAACAAGCCAAGATGGGTAAAGAAAAGTAGATTCTACCTTTAATCAATACCGATGCAAAAAAAATAGGCAGTAGATAAATAAGTGTCAAGAAGGAATACGCAGTTATATTAAAATAAAGTATGAGAGAGATTAAAACAATATCCAGAATAAAATCCGCGTAAAAAAAACGCTTACTTAAACTAACCAATCTGATGAAAGTTATAAAAAGATAGACTAAGATTACGACGTTGAGGGCAGGAATTTTAGAGAGCAAGTCAACCATGTGGAAAGATATAAACAATGTGAGAGCAAATATAAAACGCCCGATTTTATAATAGTTGTAGAGAAAAATTAAGCTCATACGAGTAGTCTAAAATTGCACAATTTTTTTGTCAATTATATTTTTAATTGGAGCTTACTGAGTTTCAGGTGAATTCAGGCAGGCTTTTCGAAACACGGTTTCTCCAACCCAGCAGACTCCCGAATAAATGAGAAAGTTTTATTTTGTTTCATCACAGGTGTCCAAAATAATATTCAGCACTTTTTGGTTCTATGCTGATTTTGGGAGTTCTCTGGTTTTGAAAAAATTGACTCTAAAGTGTTATTTTATAACTGCTTAATTCTTTTCGACAGGCAATATTTGAATTATGAAGGGGACGTTATGAAACGAATACCTATGACGAGCGAGGGACTCCAGAATTTAAAGGATGAGCTTGACAGGCTTCTCAAGATTGAAAGGCCTAAAAATATTAAGGCTATTGCTGAGGCTCGGGCTCACGGAGACCTCTCCGAAAATGCAGAATACCACGCCGCAAAAGAACAGCAGAGTTTTATTGAGGGGCGCATTCAAGAACTTCAGATGAAGATATCAATGGCAGAGGTTATCGATACAAAAAAGATTAACCGTTCTCAGGTCGCATTTGGGGCAAAGGTGAAGGTTGTAGATATTGAGACGGATGAAGAATACGAGTTCATACTCGTTGGGACCGAGGAAGCTGACCTCAAGCAAAAAAAGATATCCATCACATCTCCAGTCGGAAAGGCATTGATAGGCAAAAAAGTCGGCGACACCGCAATTGTCAAAGCCCCTGCAAGAACAATCGAATATGAGATAATAGAGATTAGCTTTGACTAAATATTTCCCGGCAGAAATCATAAGCAATATCCGGATTAATGAATCGTTTCACCTGCTGACAATAGCCCCTCTGTCTGAAAATATTCAGCCCCGGGCTGGTCAGTTTTACATGCTTCAAACCGGGGCTGGCTCTGACCCTTTGCTTAAACGACCTTTCAGCGTTTACGTTTTTGATGAAAAGAGACTGCAGTTCCTTTTTAGAATCAGGGGCAAGGGGACATCTTATTTATCAAGGATGCATGTTGGCGACACAATATATGCGATAGGTCCCCTTGGAAACGGCTATCCCATCCCGAATGAAGAATTTATCGCCATAGCCGGTGGAATCGGGATAGCGTCTCTTATGCCATTATTAAGGCAGTTCCAAAATAAAGCCTTTCTTTTCTACGGCGCCAGAGCCAAATCCGAACTCGTTATGCTTGAAGAGGCTTCATCTCTGTCTAAAGAAACATTCATATCAACTAATGACGGTTCCATTGGACATGCAGGGCTTGTAACTGAGCTCTTTACGGATTTTATAGACTCAAATCCCACGTTTAAAAACCTGCCAGTTTATTGCTGCGGCTCTCAGCCCATGCTTAACGCAATTCAACCAATTGCGGAGAGATACAATTTAAGCTGCTATGCCTCCATTGAAGAAAGGATGGCTTGCGGCACAGGCGTATGTTTAGGTTGTGTGGCAAAGGTCAAAAATGAAGAAAATGAATTTTCCTACAAAAGGGTCTGTAAAGAAGGACCTGTCTTTAATCTGAGAGATGTAATATGGGAATAATCCCCAAACCAAATCACTCAGTCCAAATAGCCTCGCTAAGGCTCAAAAATCCTGTAATTACCGCATCAGGCACATTCGGATACGGAGAAGAGTATGCAGAATTTTTCGACCTTAACAGTCTGGGCGCCATAGTGGTCAAGGGGCTTTCCGCAACACCAAGGAAGGGACCCCCCCCTCCCCGTATTGTTGAAACTTCCTCTGGTATGCTCAATGCAATTGGATTGCAGAATATCGGCATTCCAGCTTTTCTCAAGGAGAAACTTCCTTATCTCCGTCAATTTGATATACCTGTTATCGTCAACTTTTTCGGAGACTCTGTTCAGGAATACGTCAGGGCTGCCGAGCTTCTGAGCGATGCAGAAGGTGTTCACGCCCTTGAGATGAATGTCTCCTGCCCCAATAAGGAGGCGGGATGGTGCATATTCGGGACCGACCCCGCCACCCTCAGACATGTTGCATCAGAAGTTAGAAGGGCGACAAACCTTCCTCTTATTGTCAAACTATCCCCTAATGTCACCAATATAGCCTTGATGGCAAAGGTCGTCGAAGATTCAGGGGCGGATGCAGTATCACTTATCAACACCTTGACGGGTATGTGCGTTGAAATCGAAACGAGAAAGCCCATGTTGGCGAATATAACTGGCGGACTTTCAGGTCCAGCCATAAAGCCTGTGGCTGTCAGGATGGTCTGGGAGGTCTGCAAATCTGTTGGAATCCCTGTTATAGGCATGGGCGGGATAATGAATTTCAGAGATGCCCTTGAATTTTTGATAGTAGGCGCCAAAGCTATTGCAGTCGGAACGGCAAATTTCGTCAATCCCCTTGCAACAATAGAAATCATAAAAGGAATAGAGGATTTTATGATAAGTGAGGGAATTAACGACATCAATCAACTGATAGGGAGTTTAAAGGTTTAACCTGTCGGGATAGAAAGTTGTCCTTCCGAGGAGCGTAGTGAAAGAGCCTGCCCTGAATGCAGTCGAGGGAGCAAAGGGAGCTTAAAAAGGATTTTATAATCAGTGCCTTCCTACTTATGGCTTCATTAGTATATATATCACTAACAATTTTTGTCACCTCTAAATGGTTGAAATTAAACACGCTGACAAATTTCGTCACTCGTGCTGACAAAAATTGTCACTTTCAGCCTGTCCAAAACTTGGGATATAATCCTAAATCTGCTATTATCAAGGTATTGCATTTTATGCCCGAGCTGGCACAAAAGTTGCTCTATAATAAATGAATCGTAAAACTAATTAATCTTAAGAGTCATTGCAAGAAGCGAAGCGGCGAAGCAATCTCAAAGAGGCAAAGCAATTACAACACCTAAGAGAAAGGGAGGTGGTGTTAAGAAGGATAGTAGTTAGTAGATAGTGGATGGTAGTTAGTGGATGGTAGTTAGTGAATGGTAGATAGTAGTTAGTGAATGGTAATGCAATCAAAGAAAACGCCTTTGGCGTGAAAAAAACTAAAAAAGAAGGCTTGAGCCTTCAAAAAAGGAGATTTTAGTTATGATGAGGACAATTCATCAAATGCAGGCAAGGGATCAAAGGGGTTTTACCCTGGTGGAATTATTAATCGTTGTGGCAATCATCGCTATCTTGGCGGCTATAGCAATACCCCAGTTTGCAAGGTATAGAGAGTCTGCTGCAAGGTCTGCCTGCCAGTCAGATGCAAGAAACTGTGTAAGCAGATGCGCCGCTGAGTATGCTGTGAATCCAGGCCAAGCGGTAGCAAACTGTCAGTGCATCAATAGCGCAAATAATACAGTTACCGGCTCAACTGATGCTGCAGGAGCAATAACGGTTACAGCTACTTGCTCAGGAGCATACACTGGAACTTGCGTATTCAATAACACCACAAACCAAGTAACCTGTAGCCCGTAGATAATAGGGACAGCGACTATTTATCTCTCCGGGGGCATCTTGACGGCGCCCTTATCCACTGTGGGTTCAGGCTACAAACCTGAACCCTTTTTTAAAATAAAAGTAAGGGCAGTTAGTCCTTTGAAGCGGAGCGAAAAATCTTAAAGGGAAGGATTGAACCTATATTTCATATTTTAGACGGAAGCATGGGTTCGAGGTAGAATTACAATGCCAAAAATCATTAAACCTCATAGTTCAAGCCAAATTTGAATCCGGAAGGAATAAGGATTACGGGTTAGCCGTGATGATAAAACATACCAGATTTATGCCGCAATATATAAAATCCCTGAAAGGTTTTACATTAATAGAGCTTTTGATTGTCGTTGCGATTGTTGCCATCCTTGCATCTATCGCAATACCCCAATTAGCAGAGGATAGAAAAGCAGCCGTCCATGCAACCATGCTTTCTGATTTGCGTAACTGCATGGGCAAAGTCGAAGCATGGGGAGCGCACAATCAGGTTTATACAGGTTTTAATATATCGGAATGCGTGGTAACACACACTAATTCGTTAATTGTAGCCAATGTTACTGCCAGCACTTATTCTATAACCGTGAGCAACCCTAATGCCCCAGCAGGAAAGACAACCTGCACGATTTCAAACGGCGGGCAGATAACATGCAGCTAATCAAGATAAAAAACGGCTTCACATTCATTGAGTTATTGATAGTTATAGCCGTTATAGCGCTTGCCGCAATCATCGGGCTTCCAAAATTATTCGATTCAAAAAAAAGAACCTGCCCCTATAAAAACAGCAATTTCAGCTACTGTGATATCTGATCTGCACAACTGTGCAATGAAGGCGGAGGCGTGGACTGCCCTAAAGCAGACTTATGAGGGCTTTAACGCTGGGGAGTGTGCGGCAACACAAGGCAATACAATAACAGTTGTGAGCGCTGCTAAGGATACATACTCGATAGCTGTAACTAACCCAAATGCCCCCGAAGGTAAAAAAACCTGCACAATTACCAAGGGCGGGCAGATTACATGCAATTAGAAGGACAGAAATTAAGAAGCGTTATAGGGTCGCGTCTTGAATTTTGATGTATATAAATTTCAAAGACGGTTTCAACTCGTTTAATGGATGAGAACTCCTTGCGCTCTTGGCGCAGGGTTCTTAACATAATTAAACGAGGATTTAAACGAGAGGAAATGAAATATCTATAAATCATTCAGAAGGGAAAGTCCATTTATAAATTACTGTATAAAAGTCTTCCAAATCTTTTAGATGCTTGTTTAAGATTGCCTTAAGAATTTCTATATCAAGTGATTGATACTCGTGAACTGCTATGTTTCTAAAACCTACCATTGATTGCATTTTCTTAAGCATAGTTTCATCTATTATGCCGGTATTATAAAGTAATTTAAAGTTTTCTCTTACAGTGGAAGGAAGTCCTAATCCTTCTGAAGCTACAATATGTGCTGCGATATCTATTGCGGATTCTATTGCCCGAAGTAGATTAATTACAAATATGTCCTGTTTATCAATATCTTCAAGAGCAGAAGAGTCAAGATTTGTTACATCTTTTATCCTTTTTAAACATCGCTGAATGATTCCAATCTTTGCAAGTATAATATCCCTGTCAGGCATAAATTCTTCCTTTGAGTATATTTTTTTCAGCTTCTTTCCGGATCCGCTTTAAATCGTCATATTCTTTTATGGTTTTTATGAAGAAGTCTGAGTATATTCTGTCGCTTTGTTTTTTAAGAATTTTTCCATTTTTTAAAACTTGCATTTTAATAATTGGAGAGGCATCATTTAGAATAACAATGTCTGCTTTTCTGTTTGTGATTTCTGGTATATCAGATGATATCTTTATAATTTTCTCAATTTCGGGTTTTTTGTTAAATAAGATAGCTAAGTCTATATCACTTTCTTGAGCGACTCTTCCACATGCAAATGAACCAAAGATGAATACAAGCTGAAAGCATTCTTTATTGAAATACTCTTCAAGTTTTTTGAAAATACTATCTATCAAATCGTGCCCATTTCTTGTAAAAAAATTTCTCAATTGAGAAAAAATTATATAAATTATATCATTTTTTCATTATCAGCAACATTTTTTGTTTTGTTTTTTTGGGGTCGCGTCAAGGAGGCTGAAGACGAAGCGGAAGCCCCAACTGCCGATATTGCAAAACTAAGTATGAAGTCTCACAAAGGCTTACCCATGGACGAAGGTAGTTCTTTGATAAAGAAATTATCTCATATCCCTGTTTGAATATTATTTTGGACACCTGTAAGTTGACTTATAAATAAACTAATTTATGTTTATATCTCTGTTTTTCGGACGAAAAGGCTGAATAGTTATTTAATTGTCCTTGAAAAGACTCATAGGTAAACCCTAAGCAGATTACAGGCAAATTTCATCAATGTGAAATGCTAAAATTATTCCCTGTTGTCCTCAATCTTCTGTAGCAGGTTTTTGAGCTTTATCCTGCCGTGGAGTGTTGAGCCGTCTTTGAATTCAAGAACTGGTATGTCATAGCGATAAAGCTCATGGAGTTCATCATCTTCTCTGATATCAATCTTGTTGATACGCAGGTCATACTTATCTATTAGACCATTGAGCATCTCTTGGGCAGCATCGCAAAACCAGCACTCAGGTTTGAAATAAAAGGTTATATGCACCATACTTCTGATTTGTTCAGATGAATATTATAACCCTATCTTATATACATTTTCTCGAAGAAGATAATTTTATAATTTGAATTTAATTACTATCGCCCTGCAAAAACTCTCTATATCGGTAATATGCTTTTTCCATACAGAATGAACTATTTTCATATCCGTCTTTTCATATTCATGGACTACCCTGTTCCTAAAACCAACCATGCGAATCATTTTATTAGCAAGGACTTTGGTGATAACACCCTTAGAGGCTAAAATGTGGAATATCTCGGCTTGAGTTGAAGGCGTTTCCCATTCAGAATCGCTTATTATATGGGCACCCATATCAATGCATGACTGGATGGCTTGAATCAAATTAAACAATACAATGCTTTGAAGGTCCTTGTCTTTAATAAAGGATGCAATGCCGGGGTCTTTTTTCTGCCTGACCTGCTGCAGATATATTTGTATCCTCTCAAGTTTCTTCCTAATGAGCGTTTTATCTATCAACGGATACTCCTTTGAATCGTTGGGAAACCGCTTTAAGGCAGATGTCTTCTATTGGTTTATAATCCATGTATTCAATGATAGCGTTGGCAATAAATCTTTTCCTTAGCCTTTTATTTCTATCAAAAATAACTTTGCCTGTTCTGATTATACGGTGTTTGAGGAAAGGAGAAGCTGTATTCAGTAAAACAATATCCAGAGGACGAAGGGAAAGCTTTGGAGATGCGGCATAATAAGTTCTTTTTAGTGATTCAAAAGTATATCTACCCTTTTTTTTATCATTTATCAATACAGCAACATCAATATCGCTCTCGGGAATTTCGTTGCTTTTTGCAAAGCTCCCGAAAATATATAAAGCGGAGACTTCTTGCCTATCCTTAAAATATCTGGCTATCCTTTGTATGTCGTTCTGGGCTTTCATGATATCAAAAATTATATCATAGAAGATATTTTTGGCGTATGCTACATAATCAATAAGTTTAGATAGGAAGGACTGAGGATTTTTATACGACATCTTATAAAAGAAACTTCACGGAATTTTAGCAAAAGACAGTGCATTAAAAAGATAAAGCAAAATTCAAAAAAAATTTGTCGATTATAAAAATTCCGAAACAGTCCTTCCTATGGCTATTTTAGTGTATAATTGCCTATCTAAGCCCTGTAACACAGCTTAGCTTGTTTGGTTCGGAGAAGGTTACCACTGGAATCCTGCCAGATATAGTATCGGGATCATACTCCCACCTGCACGAGGCAAGCACCTGACCATTTCTGCCTGCCACAAACTTGATAAAACCGACCCTTGATGGAACATTGATATTAACGGTCTTTCTTTCATTTGGAGTAATCCTATTGTGGGGACCAAAATTATCCTGCCCTTCGACGAATATGTGGATATTCTCATGAGACCTGTTAGTGAACTCAGCCTTAATAGTTTTTGTTGATGCATTAGTTTGTTGAGTTCCTGTAGGAGGTGTAGTAGTAGTTTGATTTCCCTGAACTGGATAGCCCTCTATCTGTGTATGGCCTGCCCCACCTGAACCACCGTTTTGAGCCCATGTGGAGGGGTCTGAGTCAATTACTGTGTAGGTTCCTGCAGGTAGAGTAATGTTTGGATACACATTCCAGTATGCGTTGGGAACACCGCCTTGTCCAGGTGAACCTTTTGCCTGCCATGGTCCGTAGGTTCTGCCTGATTGATCTTTTAAGGCTATAGTGCCGGGGAGTGCACCTTTGGCATTGTTCCAGTGGTAGTTTACAATTTTTGTTATAACATGTGATTGTTTAATTGTAAATGTTGTTGGTTTAGTAGGATTATTGTAAACGCCGCTAATATTGCCATTATTAAAAATTAAATTGCCTTTTTGTGTATCAGTTGAAACGGTATTCCCGCTACCGGTAAAACCGCCTGAGATTCCATTTCTAATTAAAGTGATTCCCCTGAGGCAAAAACCCGGCGCTGCACCGGCATGATAGTATTTTTTATCCGTATCCCGATGATCAAATCTCATGCCGGTAATTACGCTTCCTTGAGGGAGATTAAAGACAGCCAGCCATCTCTTATCTCCAAGATGATTTTCTTTTGGAAAACGGTGATCCGCACCGCCTGTTTCTCCCCTGTTCCATTCTGATGAATGGACGCCTGCCTTGATTTCGAATCTATGGTTGCCGGATTTCGTATAGACAGTCAGGACCGTTGTTGTTACATCATCTTTTACATAATGTGCATTGTCAAGGTTAGAAACTATAGCGATAGAACTGGCAGATACTGGGACAGGTAATGTTATATCCAAAGAAAGCCTTTTTTCATGGGTGGCTTTAAGTCGAATCCATGAACCATCATCTACTTCGATGTTTTTAACCTTTCTGGGAGAACCTTTTTTGCCGCCGTAAGGGGTTAAATCAACGAGATAAAACTGCAAACCGGTATCCTGAATGCCGCCATAAGAAGAATCGGGAGGAGGGGTAACCGGTGGAGCAATAGGGGGTTGAATAGTAGTTGTTTGTTTGATTGTATTTTCGAGATCTTTGACCACTGCAACTCTCTTTTCATTTGACCAGTAATTAAGGCTCTCACGACATTTATTAAGCGCCTCCTGATTTCTGCCTTGTTTCGCTAATGTACTACACTCATCCCAAAGCCTGTCAGCGGCAGCTTTCTTCTGGGCTTTATTTATAATTTGTGCTTCAAGTTCCCTTA